>CAYNYH010000105.1:0-7993 GCA_964401425.1 uncultured Gallionella sp.
TATGCCGATCTTCTTCAGGCTGGAAAACAACTGCACGGAACATTGCGGAAAATGTTCGGCCAGATGGGATTTTACGCGATTCAGGGTCAGGGTGGCCTGCTGGCGGCTGAGCTTGTCCGACTTGGTCAGCAGGATATGCACCGGCTTTCCGGTCGGCGCAAACCAGTCCAGCATGTTCTCGTCCAGCTCGGTCAGCGGATGGCGCGCGTCCATGATGACCACCAGGCCGCACAGTTCCTCGCGGGTCTGCAGATACCTGCTCAGCAGATTTTCCCAGTGCTGCTGCACGTCCGGCGGCACCTTGGCGTAGCCGTAGCCGGGCAGGTCGACCAGAAAATTATTGTCGCCGAGCGAAAAATAGTTGAGGTGCTGGGTGCGCCCCGGCGTCTTGCTGGTGTAGGCCAGCCGGGTGTGGTTGGCCAGCGTGTTGATCGCGCTCGACTTGCCCGCGTTAGAGCGCCCGACGAACGCGACTTCCCTGCCGCCGTGCAGCGGCAGGTCACGCAGATGATTGACCGTAGTAAAAAACTGGGCCTGAGAGAACAGTCCCATTACCAGTTGGCGAAGATTTTGTCGGCCGCGGCGATGGTCGCGGCGATGTCCGCCTCGCTGTGCGCGGCCGAGACGAAGCCGGCCTCGAACGCCGACGGCGCGAGATAGTGACCCGCGTCCAGCATCGCGTGGAAGAAGCGGTTGAACGCCTCCTTGTCGCAGGCCATCACCTCGGCGTAGCTGGTCGGCAAGGCCTTGCTGAAATACAGGCCGAACATGCCACCCACCGACTGCGCGCAGAATTGGATGCCGTGTTTCTTAGCTGCCGCGGTCAGGCCTTCGGTGAGCTGCTTGGCGAGTTGCGACAGGCGCTCGTAGAAACCGGGCGCTTGCACCAGCTTCAGTGTAGCCAGCCCGGCCGCCACCGCGACCGGATTGCCGGACAGCGTACCCGCCTGGTACACCGGGCCGAGCGGAGCCAGGCATTGCATGATGTCGCGCCGCCCGCCGAAGGCCGCAGCCGGCAGGCCGCCGCCCATCACCTTGCCCAGCGTGACCAGGTCGGGCTTGATGCCGTAGTGGCCCTGCGCCCCCTGCAGGCCGACACGGAAGCCGGTCATCACCTCGTCGAGAATCAGCACCGCGCCGTGCTTGGTGCACAGGTTGCGCATCGCATCGAGGAACTCGCGTTTCGGCGCGACCAGGTTCATGTTGCCCGCCACCGGCTCGACGATCACCGCCGCGATCTCCTTGCCCATCTCGTCGAAGGCTTTCTCCAGGCCTGCTGCATCGTTGTAGTCCAACACCGTGGTCAACGCCGCGATCTCGGCGGGCACGCCGGACGAACTCGGCTGGCCGAACGTCAGCGCGCCGGAACCGGCCTTGACCAGCAAGCCGTCGGAATGGCCGTGGTAGCAGCCCTCGAACTTGACGATGCGCGAACGGCCGGTGAAGCCGCGCGCGAGACGGATCGCCGACATCGTCGCCTCGGTGCCGGAACTCACCAGCCGCACCATCTCCAGACTAGGCAGCAGCTTGCACAGCAGGTTCGCCAGTTCCAGTTCGCTCGCGGTCGGCGCGCCGAAACCCAAGCCCTGCGCGGCCGCATCCTGCACCGCCTTGACCACTTCGGGATGGCAATGCCCGACGATCATCGGCCCCCAGGAACCGACGTAATCGGTGTATTTCTTGCCGTCCGCATCCCACACGCTGGCGCCCTGCCCGCGCTGGAAGAACAGCGGCGTACCGCCCACCGAGCGGAACGCGCGCACCGGCGAGTTCACCCCGCCGGGGATGACTTTCTGTGATTGATCGAATAATTCCTGGTTATGCGAAGTCATGTCGTTCTGCCTTGCTCAAAATAAATTGGAAAATTCTCTTGCCGCGCCCTCAACATCCGGTGCTGCGAACACCGCCGAAATCACCGCCAGCGCATCCGCGCCCGCTTCCAGCAACTGTGCGCCATTCTGCGCGGTGATGCCGCCGATCGCGACGATGGGCACCGTCAATTCGCGGCGCGCCTTGCGCAGCAACTCCGGTGTTGCCACTACCGCCTGCGGCTTCACCGTCGAGGCGAAGAAGCTGCCGAACGCCACGTAATCCGCGCCCTGCCGCACCGCCTCCTGCGCCAGCGCAAGGCGATTATAGCAAGACACGCCGATCAGCCTGCCGCCGCCGAGCACCGCGCGCGCTTCCGCGACGCTGCCGTCCTCGCCGCCGAGGTGCACGCCGTCGGCTTCCACCTGCCGCGCCAGCGCAACGTCGTCGTTGATGATCAGTTGCGCGCCGAATTCGCGCGTCAGTTCGCGCAACGCGCCGGCCTGCTTCAGGCGCAATGCCGCATCGGCGCCCTTGTTGCGGTACTGCAGCACCCGCGTCCCGCCCAGCAGGGCCAGGCGTACCTTGCGCAGCAGTTCCGCCGTGTCATGCTCGTCCGGCGTAATTGCGTATAAACCGCCAATGATCTGCCGGAAAACTTTACTCACTTTGCCTTACCCTCTCCCCAACCCTCTCCCGCAAGCGGGCGAGGGGGCAATCGACCGCCCATTCGGGCGAGATTTTTGACCCCTGCCTTTAATTCGGGCGCTCAGGTTTTGGTTCATCCTCTTCGCCGCGCGCCCAGAACAGGCGGTCCGGAATATGCTGCCCCATGCCGGGGCGGAAGCCCGCGTTCAATGTCTGCCAGGTGTACTCCTGTGCTTCCTTCACCGCGTCCGGCACGTCCACGCCCTGCGCCAGCAGCGCCGCGATCGCGGAGGCCAGCGTGCAGCCGGAGCCGTGGTAGATGCCCGGCAGGCGCGCCCAGCTGTCGCTGCGCAGCACGCCGCGCGTGCCGTAAAGCGTGTTGATGACCTTGGGCGTCTGTTCGTGCGTGCCGGTGATCAGCACATACTCGCAGCCCGTGTGCAGGAGGCGCTTGGCGCACTCGTCGAGGGCCGGGTCGTCCTCCTCGTTGTTCTCGTCCAGCGCGAGGCGGCGCGCCTCCATGCTGTTCGGCGTGATGATGGTGGTCTGCGGGATCAGCAGCTCGCGCATCGCATCCAGCATGTCCTCATTCGCGAGTTCGTCGCCGCGCCCCGAAGCGAGCACCGGGTCGAGCACCAGCGGAATGTCAGGGTAATCCGCCAGTATCTCGGCGATGGCCGCGATGTTTTCCACGCTGCCGAGCAGGCCGATCTTGAACGCCGCCACCGGCACGTCCTCGAGCATCGCGCGCGCCTGATCCACCACCCACTCGGGATCGATCGGCAGCACATCGTCCACGCCGCTGGTGTCCTGCACGGTGATCGCCGTGACCACCGACAGCGGATGGCAGCCCATGCTGGAAATGGTCAGCAGGTCGGCCTGCAGGCCGGCGCCGCCGCTGGGATCGCTGGCGGCGAAGCTCATTACGAGTGGGAATGATTCGGACATGATGTGGGCGATGGTAAAATGCGCTTTCGGACGGGTATTTTACCCTATAACCTCCCAGACAATTCCGTCCAAGACAATTTCGAAAGAGTGGAGCCACGATGCGTATCCTGCACACCATGCTGCGTGTGACCGACCTGGAAAGATCGCTCGCCTTCTACACCGGCGTGCTCGGCATGAAATTGCTGCGCCGCACCGATTACCCCGAAGGCAAGTTCACCCTGGCCTTCGTCGGCTTCGGTGACGAGGCGCATGGCGCGGTAATCGAGCTCACCCACAACTGGGGCGTGGAAAAATACGAGCTCGGCAACGCCTTCGGCCATATCGCCATCGAGGTAGCCGACGCCTGTACCGCCTGCGACAACATCAGGCAGCGCGGCGGCAGGGTGGTGCGCGAGGCCGGGCCGATGAAGCACGGCAGCACCGTGATCGCGTTCGTCGAAGACCCGGACGGGTACAAGATCGAACTGATCCAGAAGAAATAGCTTTTGAGGCGGCCATGGACGCGGTATTGAGTGCGCGCAACCTGCGCAAATCCTACGGCGGGCAACTGGTGGTGGACGGGCTGAACCTGTCCATCCGGCGCGGCGAGTGCTTCGGCCTGCTCGGCCCGAACGGCGCGGGCAAGACCACCACCTTGCGCCTGCTGCTCGGCCTGATCGCGCCGGACGCGGGCGAGCTGCGGCTGCTGGACTATCCCGTGCCGGGAGAAGCGCGCCCCGCGCGGCTGCGCGTCGGCGTGGTGCCGCAGATGGACAACCTCGATCCGGACTTCACGGTGGCGGAAAACCTGCTGGTGTACGGCCGCTACTTCGGCATGAGCGATGCGGCCATCGAGGCGCGCCTGCCGAAACTGCTGGAGTTCGCCAACCTGACCGGCAAGCGCGACGCACGGGTGCCGACCCTGTCCGGCGGCATGAAGCGGCGGCTGACCCTGGCGCGCGCGCTGGTGAACGATCCTGAAGTCATCTTCCTCGACGAGCCGACCACCGGCCTCGACCCGCAGGCGCGCCACCTGATCTGGCAGCGCCTGCGCGAACTGACCGCGCGCGGCAAGACGCTGCTGCTCACCACGCACTTCATGGACGAGGCGGAGCGGCTCTGCCATCGCCTCGCGGTGATGGATAACGGACGCATCATCAGCGAAGGCTCGCCGCGCGAACTCATCGAGCGCAACATCGAGCCGCAGGTGGTCGAGGTGTTCGGCGAGGGAGTGGCCGAATGGGCGCAAAGCCATGCGGCGCGCCATGCGCAGCGCTTCGAGGTGAGCGGCGAGACGGCGTTCTGCTACGTGCAGAATGCGCAGCCGCTGCTGGACGAACTGCAGCAGCATGCGCATCTGCGCTACCTGCATCGGCCCGCCAACCTGGAAGATGTGTTTCTCAAATTGACCGGAAGGGAGATGCGCGAATGACCATCCGCGTTACACGCGAGGCAAGGGATAAGGGAGAAGAGGGAAGAGTGCGCACTTCGCGCGCTTTTACCCTTGAGCGGCAACGCCGCGTTCCCTTCCCCCTTCTCCCTTCACACAGGCGATACGAGCATTCATGAGCAAGAATCATTTCGCCCTGCCGCGCCCCAGCCTCAGATTCGTCCCGATCTGGCGGCGCAACTTCCTCGTGTGGAAGAAGATGGCGGGCTCGTCTATCCTCGGCCATCTCGCCGATCCGGTGATCTACATGCTGGGCCTGGGTTACGGGCTGGGCGGCATGCTGCCGGAAGTTGGCGGCATGTCCTACATCGCCTTCCTCGCCGCCGGGACGGTGTGCTACAGCACCATGAACAGCGCGAGCTTCGAGGCCCTGTACTCCGGCTTCGCGCGCATGCACGAGCAGCGCACCTGGGAGGCGATCCTCAACACGCCGGTCACGCTGGACGACATCGTGTTCTCGGAAATCGCCTGGGCGGCAAGCAAGAGCCTGCTCTCCGGCCTCGCGGTGCTCGCGGTGATCTGGCTGCTCGGGCTGTCGCATTCGCCGCTGACGCTGTGGCTCATCCCGCTCGCGCTGCTGGTCGGGCTGTGCTTCGCATCGCTCGGCCTGATCATGACTGCCGTCGCGCCCGGCTACGACTTCTTCATGTACTACTTCACGCTGGTGATCACGCCGATGGTGCTATTATGCGGCGTGTTTTTTCCGGTCGACCAGTTGCCGCCGTTGCTGCAGAGCATATCGTCCTTCCTGCCGCTGACGCACGCGATCGACCTGGCGCGGCCGCTGCTGAACGACGCGATTCCGGCACTGCCCCTGTGGCACGCCGCCGTGTTGCTGGCTTACGCGCTGCTGGGTTTTTACGTGTCGCTGGTGTTGTTCCGCCGGCGGCTCTCTCAATGAGGATTGTTCATGCTTTGGGTTAAGTCGTTTCATATCATTTTCGTGGTGAGCTGGTTCGCCGGGCTGTTCTACCTGCCGCGCATCTTCGTCAACCACGCGATGGCGACCGAGCCCGCCGAAATCGCGCGGCTGAAGCTGATGGAGCGCAAGCTGTACCGCTTCGTCACGCCGATCGCGTGGCTGGCCATCGGTTTCGGCCTGTGGCTCTGGCTGGGCTACGGCATCGGCGGCGGCTGGATGCATGCCAAGCTTCTGCTGGTGCTGGTGCTGCTGGGCTACCACCGCTATTGCGGCCATCTGGTCAAGCTGTTCGCCGAAGACCGCAACACGCGCAGCCATGTGTTCTACCGCTGGTTCAACGAAATGCCCGTGCTGCTGCTGATCGCCATCGTCATCCTGGTCACCGTGAAGCCATTTTGAATTCCTCATTTGAACCACGAAGAACACGAAGCACGCGAAGAAAAACAATGCGGACCCACAACCCTATGAATCGGGGTTGGCATGGATAACGCCCGTGGACAACAACTTGAAAAATTCTTCGTGATCTCTGTGTCCTTCGTGGTGAACTGTATTTTTTTAGGTTGATATATGCCTGATTTTTTCGCCCCCTGCCCGCGCGGCCTGGAAGCCATCCTGCATGGCGACCTCGAAGCGCTCGGCGCAAGCAACGTGCGCAGCACCGAAGGCGGCGTGCATTTTTCCGGCGACTGGCCACTGTGCTACCGCGCCAACCTGGAGAACCGCATCGCGAGCCGCATCCTGTGGCGCATCAAGGAAACACCGTACCGCAGCGAACATGACATCTACCAGACCGCGTTCGAGCTGCAATGGCAGCGCTGGTTCGACGTCGGCAACACGATCCGCGTCAATGTCACGGCGATCAAGTGTCCGCTGAAGAGCCTGGAGTTCGTCACGCTGCGCATCAAGGACGCGGTATGCGACCGCTTCCGTGAGCACTGCAACGAGCGCCCGAGCGTGGACACACTCACACCGGACATCCGCATCCACGCCTTCCTCGAAGGCAACAGCATGATGCTGTACCTCGACACCTCGGGCGATGCGCTGTTCAAGCGCGGCGTGCGATCGCACACCAACATCGCGCCGATCCGAGAGAATCTCGCGGCAGGCATTTTGCGCCTGAGCGGCTGGCAGCCCGGCACGCCGCTGCTCGACCCGATGTGCGGAAGCGGCACCTTCTTGATCGAGGCGGCGCAGATGTCGCTGAACATCCAGCCCGGCATCGCGCGCGGCTTCGCCTTCGAGAAGCTGAAAAATTTCGACGCCGCGAAATGGGGCCAGATGCGCGAACAGGCAATCGCCGCGCAACTCCCGGTCAAGCCGCTGGAAATCTACGGCAGCGACCTGTACGGCGACGCGCTGAAGACCGCATGGCGCAACCTGCACGAGGCCGGCCTGTCGGAATGCGTGCAGCTCAAGCAGGCCAATATCCTGGAAATATCGGCTCCGGCGGAGAGCGGCGTGCTGGTGGCCAACCTGCCCTACGGCGAGCGCATGGGCGAACTGGACGAGCTGGCGGAGCTATACCCCAAGCTCGGCGACGCGCTGAAGAAAAAATTCGGCGGCTGGACGGCTTATCTGTTCACCGCGGACAAGGCAATCCTGAAACTGATGCGATTGTCGCCGTCGAAACGCATCCCGCTGTTCAACGGCGCGATCGAGTGCCGCCTGCTGGAATACAAGATCGTGGCGGGCAGCAACCGCAAATAAAAAAAGCCGCGCACAAGCGCGGCTTTTTGTTCCATGCCGGCGACGTCAGGTCAGCTTCAGATGATCGGTGCCGCTCATCACATCCCGCTCTCCGCTCAGCTTGCTTTCCAGCTTGATGCGCAGGCGCAGGTCGTTGAGCGAATCGGCGTTCTTCAGCGCCTCCTCGTAGGATATCTTGCCTTCCTCGTAGAGGTTGTACAGCGCGCCGTCGAAGGTCTCCATGCCCAGTTCGCGGGACTTGGCCATGACGTCCTTGATGGCATGCACCTCGCCCTTGAAGATCAGGTCTGCGATCAGCGGCGAATTGAGCAGGATCTCAATCGCTGCAGCTCGGCCTGCCCCATCCTTCTTCGGGATCAGGCGCTGCGAGATCAGCGACTTGATGTTCAGCGACAAGTCCATCAGCAACTGTTCGCGGCGCTCTTCCGGGAAGAAGTTGATGATGCGGTCCAGCGCCTGGTTCGCGCTGTTGGCATGCAGCGTGGCCATGCACAGGTGGCCGGTTTCGGCGAAGGCCACGGCGTATTCCA
>CAYNYH010000106.1:0-7872 GCA_964401425.1 uncultured Gallionella sp.
GCTCCTCAGCAGGGCATGGCGATCCGGGGCGACGCGCTGCGCGGCTGCGGTGGGAGTCGGGGCGCGTTCGTCGGCGGCGAAGTCGGCGATGGTGAAGTCGGTCTCGTGGCCCACGCCGCTGACGACGGGAATTTCACTGGCTGCGATGGCGCGCGCGACGACCTCTTCGTTGAACGCCCACAGGTCTTCGATGCTGCCGCCGCCGCGACAGACGATCAGCACGTCGCATTCCGCGCGCTGGCTGGCTGCCGCAATGGCTAACGCAATCTTTTCCGCGCTGCCGATACCCTGCACCGGCGCGGGATACAGGATCACCGGCACACTCGGCAGCCGCAGTTTCAGGGTGGTCAGCACGTCACGCAGCGCGGCGGCTTGCGGCGAGGTGACGATACCGATGCATCCTGGAAAGGCGGGCAGCGTGCGCTTGCGCCCGGCGGCGAACAAGCCCTCGCCTTCCAACTTCTGCTTGAGTTGAGCGAATTGCTCGTACAGCACGCCCAGCCCCGCCGGGCGCATCTGCTCGACGGTGAGCTGGAAATCGCCGCGCTGTTCGTACAGGGTAGCAACGGCCAGGACTTCGACCTGCTGTCCATTGGCGACTGAATTACTCAACAACTGGTTCTTGTGGCGGAACATCACGCAGCGCACCTGTGCCTGATCGTCCTTCAGCGAAAAATACCAATGGCCGGAAGCGGCCTTCACCAGATTGGAAATTTCGCCGCGCACCCACAGCAACGGGACGTTGCTTTCCAGCAACTGCTTGATTGCAAAGTTGAGTTCCGCGACGCGCAAGACGCGGTTTTTTTCTTCAAAAAATAGGCCTACGGACATATTGACATCCCGGAATAATCCACAAAACCAGCAAATTCGCCATTTCCTACTGCATTACCCCACGACATATTTTTTAACTTACAATAACACTTTGTTTTTTATAGGTTTTGTTGGCATACAAAAAATAGGCAAAGTAAGGAAAATCCTTATCGCACGCCACCTTAATGCATCATCCACAGGAATCATCCACAAAGTTATCCACAGATTTTGTGGGTAAACGAAAATACTCTTTATCGATAGGCAAGTTAGCAAAATATAGCTGAAGCAAACCCTGAGAAATGTTGCTCAACTCAATTCGACACGCTACAGTTGCGGCCTGAAATTTGCAGCTCAATTCAATTTAAGCACATTTGGGGAGTCCGCGTGTTTGCAATCGTAGAAGCGGCCGGCTGGCCGATCTGGTTCCTGATCCTAGCATCCATCATCGCAGTCGGCCTGATCATCGAACGTTCGATTTTCCTGCGCGCGAACCGCATCTCCCCCCCCGCCTTGCTGGATGAAGTCATCAAGGAAATGAAGCAGCGCGGCGTCAGCGAAGGCATGCTGGCCAGGCTGGCCGAAAGCTCGCCGCTGGGGTGCATCTTCGCCGCCGGCCTCAAGAACATCAAAAGCCCGCCCGAGGTGATGAAGGAATCCATCGAGGAAGAGGGGCGTGCGGTCACTCACGACCTGGAGCGCTTCCTGACTACCCTGGGTACGATCGCTTCCATCAGCCCCTTGCTGGGGCTGTTCGGTACCGTGGTGGGGATGATCGAGATTTTCGGCTCGCAGACTGCGGTAGGCAACAGCCCGGCAGTGCTCGCCCACGGGATCTCGGTGGCCTTGTACAACACGGCTTTCGGCCTGATCGTGGCAATCCCCAGCATGATTTTCTACCGGCATTTCCGCGCCCGGATAGACAGCCTGTCCATCGACATGGAGCAGCAGGCGGTGAAACTGGTGGAAATTGTGCATGGCCAGCGCAAGGGTTAGGCAGCCATGAATTTCCGACGCGGGCGTAACCGTGAAGAGCCGGAAATCAACCTGATTCCGATGATCGACGTGCTGCTGGTGATCCTGATCTTCATGATGGTGACCACCAGCTACGCCAAATTTTCCGAACTGCAGATCAACCTGCCGCAAGCCGGCGGCGAAGCAGTCGCCGAAACGGCCAAGCCGATCAACATCGCGATCGACGCCTCGGAACACTACGCCATCAACAACCAGGCGCTATCCTTTTCCGGCGTGGAGGCCTTGGCCGCTTCCCTGAAAAAAGCCGCGGGCGACCAGGCCGATCCCACCATCGTTATCAATGCCGACGCCAAGACTCCGCACCAGTCCGTGATCAACGTGATGGAGGCGGCGCGCCTGGCGGGATACGGGCGCATCACATTCACCACCCAGAACCAGCCCAAATAACGGCATGTCCGGCCTGGAACGCCACTGGTACCGCATCACCCCTCTGCACCTGATTCTTTTCCCGCTCAGCCTGCTGTTCCGCGCGCTGGTGGCATTGCGCCGCATCCTGTACAGCAGCCGCATCCTGCCCAGTTATAAATTGCCCGTGCCGGTCATCGTGGTCGGCAACATCAGCGTTGGCGGAACCGGCAAAACCCCGCTCACCCTTGCCTTGGCGCAGCAGCTTATCGATCGCGGGCGGCATCCGCTCATCGTCAGCCGTGGCTACGGCGGCGCTGCGCAACGGCCACAGCAGGTCGATGCAGACGGCAATGCGCAGCAAGTGGGCGATGAGCCGCTGCTGATGGCGCGGCGCAAGCTCTGCCCGGTGTGGATAGGCAAAGACCGCGCAGCAGCAGCGCGGGCCGCGCTGCACACCCATCCGCAGTGCGACATCGTGCTGTGCGACGATGGTTTGCAGCACTTCCGCCTGCAGCGCGACGCGGAGATCGCGGTCATCGACGGCGAGCGCGGCTTCGGCAACGGCCTCTTGCTCCCCGCCGGCCCGCTGCGCGAGCCGGCAGCGCGCCTGCAGGCCGTGGATGCGGTGGTGGTGAACGGCGGAAAGGCTTCGACAAGCCAGTACGCCATGCGCCTGTCGGGAGAGATTTTTCATAACCTGCTCGAGCCCGGCAAAACGGCTGCCGCCGAGCATTTCCGCTTGCTCGACAACCACGCCGTGGCCGGCATCGGTCATCCGCAACGCTTTTTCAGCCATCTTCAGTCATTGGGCATTCCGTGCACGCCGCACGCCTTTCCCGACCACCACCCCTATTCCAAAGCCGACCTCGCCTTTGCCGATTGCGACGCGATACTCCTCACCGAAAAAGATGCGGTAAAATGCGCCGCATTCGCCGACGCCCGATACTGGGTGTTGCGCGTGGATGCCCAGATCGACCCGGCCCTGGTCGACCACATACTGCGAAAGATAGAATCCCATGGACGCAAAACTGCTTGATATCCTCGTTTGCCCGCTGTGCAAATCCCCGCTGGTCTATCAGAAAGCCGCGCAGGAATTGATCTGCAAGGCCGACCGGCTGGCCTTCAAAATCGAAGACGATATCCCGGTGATGCTGGCCGACGAGGCGCGCAAACTGACTGCCGAAGAAGTCGAAGCGCTTCGATGACGGATTTTCACGTCGTCATCCCGGCACGGCATGCCTCGACCCGCCTGCCCGGCAAGCCGCTGCTGCCGATCGCGGGGAAGCCGATGGTGGTGAGGGTCGCGGAACGGGCGGCGCAAAGCGGCGCGCAGCAAATCTGGATCGCCACCGACCATCACGCGATCGCCAATGTAGTGCACGAGCACGGCTTCAAGGCATGCCTGACCAAGGACACCCACGCCAGCGGCACGGACCGCATCGCCGAGGTGGCGGAACAGCACAACTGGCCGGACGACACTATCGTGGTGAACGTGCAGGGCGACGAGCCGCTGATCCCGCCCGCACTGATCCGCGCCGTCGCCGAGCATCTCCACGGCCACCCGGAATGCTCGATCGCCACGGCCTGCCACCCCATCCATGACGAGGCCTCGCTGCGCAACCCGAACATCGTCAAGGCGGTGCTCGACAAGAACGGCAACGCCCTGTATTTCAGCCGCGCGCCTGTCCCTTGGCCGCGCGATGCGTTCGCGCAGCAACAGCCGCTGCCCGCCGGCCTGCCGGTGCTGCGCCATATCGGCATCTATGCCTACCGCGTAGTTTTTTTGCGCGCCTATGGCCGGCTTGCGCCGGCGGCGATCGAGCAGTTCGAGGCGCTGGAACAACTGCGCGCGCTGTATCATGGCTACAAAATCGGCGTGTTCGTGACCGATGAAGCGCCGCCCGCCGGCGTGGACACCGAACAGGATTTACATGCAGCACGACAAGCTTTTGCCGCAACCATCAAACCCGAGGAGAAAAACAAATGAGACTGATATTGCTAGGCGCACCGGGCGCAGGCAAGGGCACCCAGGCCAATTACATCAAGGAAAAATTCGGCATTCCGCAGATTTCCACCGGCGACATGCTGCGCGCGGCGGTCAAGGCGGGCACGCCGCTCGGCGTCGCCGCCAAGAAGGTGATGGATGCCGGCGGCCTGGTCTCCGACGACATCATCATCAACCTGGTGAAGGAGCGCATCAAGGACGCCGACTGCGCCAACGGCTTCCTGTTCGACGGCTTCCCGCGCACTATTCCGCAGGCGCAGGCCATGAAGGATGCAGGCATCCCGATCGACTATGTCGTGGAAATAGACGTGGCCGACAGCGAGATCGTCAAGCGCATGAGCGGACGCCGCGTGCACCTGGCTTCCGGCCGTACCTACCATGTGGTGTTCAACCCGCCCAAGGTTGCAGGCAAGGACGACGTGACCGGTGAAGACTTGGTGCAGCGGCCGGACGATGCAGAGGAGACCGTGCTCAAGCGCCTTCACGTCTATCACGACCAGACCAAACCGCTGGTCGACTATTACTCCTCTTGGGCGAAATCCGGCGATGCGAAGGCGCCGAAGTGCGTGAACATCCCGGGTGTCGGCAGCGTGGAAAACATCCGCGACCAGATCTTCGCAGTCCTGAACGACAAGTAACCATGGCCGGCAAACCCGTGCTCACCCTGGAAGACGCCAAGCGCATCGCTGCAGCGGCCGAGGCCGAAGCGCTACGCAACAACTGGCGTGTGGTCATCGCCGTCGTGGACGACGGCGGGCACCTGCTCTATCTGCAGCGCGGCCACGACACCCAGTTCGGCAGCGTGGAAACGGCGATCCAGAAAGCCCATGCCGCCGTCGCGTTCCAGCGCCCCACCAAAGCCTCCGAAGATGCCGTGCTGGGCGGTCGGCTGATTCACCTCGCCCTGCCCGGCGTGATTCCAGCCGAAGGCGGCGTCCCGCTGGAAATCGACGGCGTCATCGTGGGCGGCCTGGGCATCAGCGGCGTGCGCTCGTTCCAGGACGGCCAGATCGCAGCGGCCGGTGTAGCCTCATTACCGAGAGGCTAGCCATGCCGGGGCGATGATCCCTTGCCGCGCCTCCACCCGGACAAAATATTCCGCTTTTCCCCGCCGCTCCGCAGATTGAGCGCTGCCGACTCGCTTTCCAACAACCCGGAAATGTGAAAGAATCCGCGCATTGGAATTAACTGAATAGAGTGGCAAATGATTGACCGAGACGGCTACCGCCCGAATGTCGGCATCATTATCACGAACGACAAGAATCAGGTGTTCTGGGGCAAGCGGGTGCGGCAGCACGCATGGCAATTTCCGCAAGGCGGCATACAGCATGGCGAAACCCCGGAACAGGCAATGTACCGCGAATTGCGCGAAGAAGTCGGCTTGATGCCGGAACATGTGAAAATTCTCGGACGCACCCGCGACTGGATGCGTTATGAGGTTCCGCAGGGCTGGAACAAGCGCGAATCGCGCGGTAGCTACCGCGGGCAAAAGCAGATCTGGTTTTTGCTGCGCCTGGTTGGTCGTGATTGCGATGTCTGTCTGCGCGCCTGCCCGCATCCCGAATTCGATGCGTGGCGCTGGAACGATTACTGGCTGGACATCAACGCCGTAATCGAATTCAAGCGTGATGTTTACAGGATGGCGCTCAACGAACTGGTTCGTTATCTTCCCACCCCGAATAAATAACGCCGCATGTTTCCGGGAACGCGTACGTAGTTAAACTTGATTGAAGGATGAGATTCATGAATCGATTGTTGCGGCATGCCGCGCTGCTTGGACTGTTGTTTGCGGTTGCCGGATGTTCCACCGCCAAGGATACCAAGGATTCCGTCGTCAACTGGTTCAATGGTAACGGCAATTCAAGCAATTCGGGCAGCACGCTTAGCACCACAGGAAAAAAGGCGTCCGGCGACAGCTCCGGACCTTTACTAAAATATGGCGCCACATTGCGCGTCAACAAGTATGTAGATCAGCGCAAGCAGAGTAACCCACGCTTGCTCGGAATAAACACGCAGCGCGTCCGCGGTGTGGATGGCGATCAGTTGCTGCTTGACCAGGAAATCGCGAATATCGTCACGGTAGCCGTCAAAAAACGCTTCGATGCGGAAGGCTATCAGGTGCTGGAAGGCAGCGGCGCTGCCGATGCCCTGTTCGAAGTGACCGGGGTTATCAAGGATCTGACACTGAACATCAAGGTGCGCGATGAAATCAACATTGCGATTGAGACTACCCTGAAGGAAGTGGCCACCGGCAAGGTGGTATGGTCAGGCCTGGTAATGGAAAAGAATGACCGTTTTGCCGGCGTTTCCGGCAACAACAAGGACGATGTAGTCGCCTACCTGAACAAGGAATTGCGTATTGCCACCACCAAGACGGTGGAAGCGATCAGCGCATCGTTGATGGCATCGCGGCCGGAACTGTTCAACCTGACGGCCGGCACCAAGCCGATTCCCGGTGTGACGGTCTATGTCGCCCCTACCGCCGCCAAACCTGCGCCGGCAGCCGCGATGCCGGCTTATGGCGCGCAGCCGGGTGACGCCGTTCCTCCGCCCGTCTATATGCCGCGCGCCAGCGCCACGTCGGGATTGTTGCTGGTGAATACCAACCCGCAGCGCGCCAAGGTGTATCTTGACGGGGTGTATTACGGGATGTCGCCGCTGCGCCTGGAAATGGAACCTGGCGTGCATGCGATCAGCGTGAAGCTGGAAGGCTACAAGATGGTCACCGAGAAAGTGTCGGTGCGCAAGGGTGACAACACCGAGATGGAGTTGAACCTCGAACATTGATTTTGCAATACACCAAAACAAAAGCCCGCCGAAGCGGGCTTTTGTTTTTTCAAATCCAATTGCGAGCGGTCAATGCTTGCCGGTACTGCCGAACCCGCCGCTGCCGCGCTCGCTCAGCGGGAATTCCTCCACGATGTTGAACCTCGCCTGCATCACCGGCACGATCACCAGTTGCGCCATGCGCTCCATCGGCATCAGCGTGAAGGGAATCTGGCTGCGGTTCCACAGCGAGACGAAAATCTGCCCCTGATAGTCCGAATCGATCAGGCCGACCAGGTTGCCGAGCACGATGCCGTGTTTATGCCCCAGCCCGGAGCGCGGCAGGATCATCGCGGCATAGCCCGGATCGCCGAGGTGGATGGCGATGCCGCTGGGGATGAGCTCGCACTGCTTGGGCTGGATTATGATGTTCTGGTCGATGCAGGCGCGCAAATCGATTCCCGCCGAGCCGGCGGTAGCGTAGCCCGGCATGCTTTCATGCAGGCGGGAATCGAGAATCTTTACATCCACCGGGATGTGCTTCATTTGCTAGCTCCTTCATAGCGTTGCGCAATATGTTGCATCAATAGCCTGGCCTGCGCCAGCTTGCCGGCGCGCGGCAAGACATGGCTGCCGCTGTCGTCGAACAGCACCAGTTCGTTTTCGTCGCTGCCGATGGCCTGTTGCGCGAGGTTGCCTACTATTAACGGCACATTCTTCACGCAACGTTTTTGCTCGGCATGCTGCGCGAGATTCTCGCTCTCGGCGGCGAAGCCCACACAGAACGGCGGGTTCGGCAGCCCGGCGACATAGGCCAGGATATCCGGATTGGGCACGAGTTCCAGCGTGAGCGGCGCCGCGCTTTTCTTGATTTTCTGTTCGCTCGGCTGCGCGACGCGGTAATCCGCCAC
>CAYNYH010000107.1:0-7846 GCA_964401425.1 uncultured Gallionella sp.
CTGATGCGGGTGCGCGGCTTCACCCAGGACGACGCGCATATTTTCTGCACCGAGGATCAGGTGCAGTCCGAGGTGTCCAACTTCATCGTGATGCTGAATGAGGTATACCGCGATTTCGGTTTCAACGAGGTGCTGGTCAAGCTGTCCACGCGCCCGGAAAAACGCGTCGGCTCCGACGAGACCTGGGACAAGGCTGAGGCCGGCCTGGCATCGGCGCTGCAGCAGAATGGGCTGGCTTACGATATCCAGCCCGGCGAGGGCGCGTTCTACGGCCCCAAGGTCGAATTCACGCTGAAGGACAGCCTCGGCCGCCTGTGGCAGTGTGGCACGATCCAGCTGGATTTCAACCTGCCGGTGCGGCTGGATGCGGAGTTCGTCGACGAGGACAACAGCCGCAAACCGCCGGTGATGCTGCACCGCGCCATCCTCGGATCGATGGAGCGTTTCATCGGCATCCTGATCGAGCACCATGCCGGGGCGTTCCCGCTATGGCTGGCGCCGGTGCAGGCGGTGCTGATGAATATCTCGCAGGCGCAGGAGGAATATGCGCTGCAGGTGGCGCAGGCGTTGCGCGAAGCCGGACTGCGCGTGCAGCTGGATTTGCGCAACGAGAAGATTACCTATAAAATACGCGAACATAGCTTGCAGAAATTGCCTTATCAGCTGGTTGTCGGCGATAAGGAAGTGGCTGGAAAACTGGTGGCCGTGCGCACCCGCAGTGGTGAGGATCTCGGACAGATGACGCTGGAGGCATTGCTTCAGCGCTTCAGGACCGAGGCGAAAGCGGGAAGCACGGCTTAGTATTGTCCAATTGGAGATATTGCGATAGCACAAGAAAAAACGCAGCGCATCAATGAAATGATTACCGCACCGCAGGTGCGGCTCATTGGTGTCGAAAAAGAGCCCCTCGGGATCGTGACCATCGCGGAGGCGTTGCGTCTGGCGGATGAAGCAGAACTGGATTTGGTGGAGATATCGCCATTGGCGGAACCGCCGGTGTGCCGCATCATGGATATCGGCAAATTCAAGTATGCCGAAAGCAAGAAGCAGCACGAGGCCAAGCTCAAGCAGAAACAGGTTCAGATCAAGGAGATCAAGTTTCGCCCGGGTACGGATGAAGGCGATTACAACATCAAGTTGCGCAACCTGATCAAGTTTCTGGAAGACGGCAACAAGACCAAGATCACGTTGCGTTTCCGCGGTCGCGAAATGGCCCACCAGGAAATTGGCATGCGCCTGATCGAGCGCGTCAAGGCTGATCTGGAAGAACATGGCGTGGTCGAGCAGTTTCCCAAGATGGAAGGCCGGCAGATGGTGATGGTGTTGTCGCCCAAGGCAAAGAAGAAGTAGACGAATTCAGTTGTCTCGACAGCAAGGGGATGGTCGAGGTGATGCAGCAAATAGTCCCCGACAAAAAGTGATGTATGGGTCATCAAGCTTTTCCACCGGAAAACACCTGGCATCATAATTTAAGGAGCAATCATGCCCAAGATGAAAACCAAAAGTGGGGCGGCCAAGCGGTTCAAGATCCGCGCCGGTGGCAGCGTCAAACGCTCGCAAGCGTTCAAGCGCCACATCCTGACCAAGAAGACCACCAAGAACAAACGTCAGTTGCGTGGCACTGCCGAAGTCCACTCAACCAACACAGCATCGGTTCGCGCCATGTTGCCTTACGCATAAGGAGTAGATCATGCCAAGAGTAAAACGTGGAGTAGTAGCGCGCGCCAGCCACAAGAAAGTATTGGCGCAAGCCAAGGGATATCGCGGCCGCCGCAAGAACGTCTACCGTATCGCCAAACAGGCGGTGATGAAGGCCGGGCAATATGCCTATCGCGACCGTCGCCAGAAGAAACGCCAGTTCCGCACCCTGTGGATCGCGCGCATCAACGCTGCAGCACGCGAGATGGGCCTGACCTACAGTGTGTTCATGAACGGGCTGAAGAAGGCCGACATCCAGGTCGACCGCAAGGTGCTGTCGGACATCGCCGTGTTCGACAAGCCGGCGTTTGCGCAATTCGTGGCGCAAGCCAAAGCCAGCCTCGGCGTTTAAGCGCAAGCTTGAAAAACAAAGGAGGCGTATTTCGCCTCCTTTTTTGTTTGTGGTATCCCATTAGGGTAGTGGTGTTTATCGATGCAAGAACTCCAGCAAATTCTCGATCAGGCCCTGCAGCAGTTTTCCGCAATCGGCGACGAAGCCGAACTGGAGCAGGCCAAGGCAAAATACCTGGGCAAGGAGGGCAGCCTGACCGCCTTGCTCAAGGGCTTGGGCAAGCTGTCCGCGGAAGAGCGTCCTGCTGCGGGCGCGCGCATCAACCAAGTCAAACAAAGCATCGAAGCCGCCTTGCAGCAGCGCCGCGATGCGTTGCAGCAGAACAAACTGGAGCAGAAGCTGGCTGCGGAAGCGCTGGATGTGACCCTGCCCGGACGCGGCTTGGGCACGGGTGGCTTGCATCCGGTGACGCGCACGCTGGAACGCATCGAGCAGCTGTTCCACTCGCTGGGTTTTGCCATTGCGTCCGGCCCGGAAATCGAGCGCGATTTCTACAACTTCACCGCGCTGAACATCCCGGAGAACCATCCGGCGCGTGCGATGCACGACACCTTCTACATCGATCCGCAGCATGTGTTGCGCACCCACACCTCGCCGGTGCAGGTGCGCTACATGGAGGCTAACCAGCCTCCGCTGAAGATCATCTCTTCCGGGCGCGTCTACCGCGTCGATTCCGATGCCACCCATTCGCCGATGTTCCATCAGGTCGAAGGCCTGTGGGTTGATGAGGAGATCAGCTTCGCCAACCTCAAGGGCGTGGTGCAGGATTTTCTGCAGCGTTTCTTCGAGCGCGACGATCTGCGGGTGCGTTTCCGGCCCTCGTTCTTCCCGTTCACCGAGCCCTCGGCCGAAATGGACATGAGCTGGAACGGCGGCTGGCTGGAAATTGGCGGCTGCGGCATGGTGCATCCCAACGTGCTGAAGCACGTCAACATCGACAGCGAAAAATATCTCGGTTTCGCCTTCGGCCTGGGCGTGGAGCGCCTCGCGATGCTGCGCTACGGCGTGAACGACCTGCGCCTGTTCTACGAGAGCGATCTGCGCTTCCTCAAGCAATTCAATTAAGAGCATCGCCATGAAATTTTCCGAGAATTGGTTAAGAACCTGGGTCAATCCGGCGCTATCCAGCGACGAGCTGGGGCATGCGCTGACGATGGCCGGGCTGGAAGTTGAGGCGCTGGAAGCCGTTGCGCCTGCATTCAACAACGTGGTGGTTGCCGAAGTGCTGGAAGTGGTCAAGCATCCCAATGCGGACCGCCTGAACGTGTGCCAGGTGAATGTCGGCGAGGCACAGCCGCTGACCATCGTGTGCGGTGCGGCGAATGTCGCGTCCGGCGTGAAGGTGCCGTGCGCGCGCATCGGCGCGCTGCTTCCGGGTGATTTTGCGATCAAGCAGGCCAAGGTGCGCAACGTCGAGTCGTTCGGCATGCTGTGTTCCGAAAAAGAACTGGGGCTGGCCGAGGAAAGCCAGGGGCTGTGGCTGCTGCCGGCAGATGCGCCAGTGGGCAAGACGCTGCGCGAGTATCTGGAGCTGGACGACAAGCTGTTCACGCTCAAGCTCACGCCGAACCGCAGCGATTGCTCCGGCATGGCTGGCATTGCGCGCGAAGTTGCGGCCTTGACCGGCAGCCCGCTCAAGCAGCTGGAAATTCAAACTCAGCCGGTCGCCCTGTCCGAGCAATTGCCGGTCAACGTGGCCGATGTGCAGGCCTGCCCGCTGTATTGCGGCCGCCTGGTGCGCGGCGTGAATGCCGCAGCGCCGACGCCAACCTGGATGCTGCGCCGCCTGGAGCGCAGCGGCCTGCGTGGCATCAGCGCGGTGGTGGACATCACCAACTACGTGATGCTGGAGATGGGCCAGCCCATGCATGCCTTCGATCTGGCGAAGCTCTCCGGCGGCATCACGGTGCGCCGCGCGCGCAGCGGCGAAGAACTGACCCTGCTCAACGAACAGACCGTGAAGCTCGACGGCGAGGTGCTGGTGATCGCCGACGATGCGCGCGCACTGGCGCTGGCGGGCATCATGGGCGGGCAGGGCAGCGGCGTGGAAACCGCCACACGTGATGTGTTCCTGGAGAGCGCCTTCTTCCATCCCGATGCGATTGCCGGCAGGGCACGCCGCTTCGGGCTGGCGACCGACTCCTCGTTCCGCTTCGAGCGCGGCGTGGATTTTGCCGCGACGCGCCAGGCGCTGGAGCGCGCCACGCAACTGCTGCTGGAAATCTGCGGCGGCAAGGCAGGGGCGATCAGCGAAGCGCGCGGCGAACTGCCGAAGCGCGCGGCGATTGCACTGCGCCGTTCGCGGGTCGCGCGCGTGCTCGGCATTGCGCTGGACAACGCGCAGATCGCCGCCCTGTTTACCCGCTTGCGCTTTGATTTCGCCGCAAATGGCGACGATTGCCGCGTGACCCCGCCGAGCTTCCGTTTCGATCTCTCCATCGAGGCCGACCTGATCGAGGAACTCGCGCGCGTGCACGGTTACGACAACATCCCCGCGCTGGCGCCGCAGGCTGCGCTGTCCATGCTGCCGTACAGCGAGTTACAGCGCCCCTTGGCGCGCATCCAGCAGATCCTCGTTACGCGCGACTACCAGGAAATCGTCAGCTACGCCTTTGTCGAAGAGCAGGTCGAGCGCGAGCTGTGCGGCAACGACAAGGCGGTTGCGCTGCAAAACCCGATCGCGAGCAACATGGCGGTGATGCGCAGCAGCCTGATAGTCGGCTTGGTCGGCGCGTTGCGCTACAACCTGAACCGCAAACAGGGGAGGGTGCGCCTGTTCGAGACTGGTGCGTGCTTTGCCAAGGCGAACGACGAGTACATGCAGAGCCAGCGCTTGTCGGCCATTGCCTACGGCGCCACGCACCCCGAACAATGGTGTGCAGCCGCCAAGCCGGTCGATTTCTACGACGTGAAGGCGGATGTCGAGGCGCTGTTCGCGCCGCAAGCCTTGCGTTTCGTTGCGGCAGCCCACCCGGCCCTGCATCCGGGGCGCTCCGCGCAGATTTATTGCGGTGAACAGGCAGTTGGCTGGATCGGCGAACTGCATCCGCGCTGGCAGCAGCAATACGACATGGCGCAGCCGGCCGTATGGTTCGAAGTCGAACTCGGTGCGCTGACGCAAGCCAAAGTGCCGCGCATGAGCGAAATCGCCAAATTCCTGCCGGTACGGCGCGATCTGGCGGTGCTGGCGGATGAGGCAGTTGCCGTGCAGGCCTTGCTGGACGCCATGCAGCAGGCGGCCGCGCCCTATGTGCAGGAAATTGCGCTGTTCGACGTGTATCGCGGCAGGGGTGTGGAGCAAGGCAAAAAAAGCCTTGCATTCCGTGTGTTATTACAAGATACTCAAAAAACGCTGACAGATTCGGAAATCGAACAGAGCGTTGCGTTGCTGGTGGATGTGATGCAACGGCACGGCGCGCAGCTGCGTATGTAAGGGAGAGAAATGACAACGACGTTAACCAAGGCCGAACTGGCCGATTTGCTATTCGAAAAAGTGGGTCTCAACAAACGCGAAGCCAAGGACATGGTGGAGGCGTTCTTCGAAGAAATCCGCGCACAACTGGAGAAGGGCGAGAGCGTCAAGCTGTCTGGTTTCGGCAACTTCCAGTTGCGCGACAAGCCGCAGCGCCCCGGGCGCAACCCCAAGACCGGCGAGGAAATCCCGATCACCGCGCGCCGCGTGGTGACGTTCCACCCCAGCCAGAAACTGAAGACCATGGTGGAAAAGTCCTATCATGGAAAACCACAAACCTAGTTCCGAACTCCCGCCGATTCCCGCCAAGCGCTATTTCACCATCGGTGAAGTCAGCGAATTGTGCGGGGTCAAGGCGCATGTGCTGCGCTACTGGGAGCAGGAATTCACCCAGCTCAAACCGGTCAAGCGCAGCGGAAACCGCCGCTACTACCAGCACCATGAAGTGCTGCTGATCCGGCGCATCCGCGAGCTGCTGTACGAGCAGGGTTTCACCATCAGCGGCGCACGCAACCGCCTGGATCATCCCGGCGAGGTTCAAGCGCCGGTTGCCGTGCCTGCGGCCGGAGTGAACGTCGCCGCATTGCGCCACGAGATTCGCGAGATTCTTGCGCTGTTGAACGCGTAAAAACGCTTCATGATTCATCCCGCTCTGCTATAATCCGCGCCCTCGGGGCGTAGCGCAGCCTGGTAGCGTACTTGCATGGGGTGCAAGTGGTCGGAGGTTCAAATCCTCTCGCCCCGACCAGTAATAAAATCAAGCGCATTACGCGATGTGTGCGCAATTTGAATTGCGATAGTTTTGATCGACGCAGTTTTCCCCGCTTTCCCTTTCCCTTCTCTGTTTGTTGGCAACATCGGCGCCGTTCGGCTCCTGCCTTGTCGCATGAACAGTCATTCCCCGTTCGTCTGCTGCTGATTTTCCATGGCGGCAGGCGCCCGAAATCGGCCATTCACCCTGCAGCAATGATATTGATCGCAGCGCGCGCTTAAAGCCTTGCGCGTCAAGAAAGTACAATGGCATCATGTGCATCTGTGCCTTGAAAATGCCGGGCAGGTGAGGGAACGAGGACCAAACGAACGCACGATGCGATGCATATGACGCTCGAAGAAGACAGGCGCAAGCTTCACGACGGCACCTTCCTGCTGGGCAGGTTTCGCAGGCGGTCGGCCATCCGCGAATTGACGGCATCGCCAGAACCGGCATCGGCAGTCGTTCTTGCCGAAGCGCTGATCCAGGGCCATCCCGATACCGCGCGGATCGACGCCGCCCTGCGGCAACTTTCGGCCGAACACGACACCGCCAAGGTGCAGGCTCTGTGGGAGCACTGGGCACAGGCGCCGAATGCGCCGGTCGCATCCATCCTCGTGCATCTGGGCTGGCCGTCAGATAGGGGCGTGCAGGCAGAAACGGTGCGCGACATCCTCGCCACAGCAAATCATGACGTTGCCCCGGAAACCCTGAGAGCGGTGGCAGTCTTCGCGCGCAGCCTCCCGGTGGTGGAAGAAGAAATCAATGACGCCCTCTGCATCGCATGGGTGCGTTCGCGGTCGGTCGAGCTGGGACAAATCGTTATCGAGCAGGGAAGGCAGCCCGGTAGCCCTGCCACGGTAACCGCTCTGGCCGAAGCGCTCGACAACAATCACCCCGATGCCGCGCGGATCGATGCCGTCCTGCGGCAGCTTACAGCCGAACACGACACCGGCAAGGTGCTGGCCCTGTGGGGACACTGGGCACAGGCGCCCACCGCGCCGGTCGCAGCCATCCTCGCGCATCTGGGCTGGCCGCCGGGTTGTGCGGCGCAGGCCAGGACAATGCGCGACATCCTCGCCGCGGCGCAACCTGACGCCGCTCCGGAAATCCTGAAGGCGGTCACGCTCTTCGCGCACAGCCTGCCGGTGGCGGATGAGGAGGCCAACGATGCCATCTACGGCGCGTGGCTGCGGTCCCGGTCGGACGATCTGGAACAACTCATCGCCGAACAGGAAAGGCAGCCCGGCAACCCCGCACTGGAAGCGCTGCATGCGCTGGTGGCGGGCAGGCCGCAGCGCTATGCAGCGCTGCATGACGAGAGCGGTCACCTGCTGATCCAGGCCTATGCGATGGCGCCCGAGCCGCTGCGCGAACGGCTCGCGCGCGCGGTCGCCGCGAGCCATGACCGCCGTATCAAGGCTGCCTACCGCGAAGCGCTGGCCGGCAGCGGTGCCGACGCAACCAGCAGCGTCGATAACCTCAGGCTGGTCGCCGACGAAGACGGCCTGTTCGAATCCTGCCGCTCCCTCAGGCTGATGCAGGTTCTCGATCTCTGCGAACGCTGGGCCGA
>CAYNYH010000108.1:0-7349 GCA_964401425.1 uncultured Gallionella sp.
GTAGCCCGAGTCGTCCACGTTGAAGGCGGCGGTCTTGGCCGTGCCGGTGGTCTGGACGCCGTCGCCGTTGAGGTCGAGCGCGACAGGGCGGAAGGTCTGCACTCCCTCTCCCCCCGTGGGAGAGGGCTGGGGAGAGGGGGCAAGCAATCCCGCCCTGCCCGCCCGTTCTTCTTCGGTGAACCCCGCCATGGGGTCGCCCGCCTGGGTCTGCAAGGCGGCGGTCTGGACTTCCCATAGGGGTGCGATGGCGCCGCGCTCCAGTGCGACGCGGATCATGCGTTCGCTCAGGGATTGCGAGGCCTGCACGGAGCCCGCCGGGGCATTGTAGGGGCGGCCGGTGAGGTCGTAGAGGACGCCGGGGTTGCGCTGCTCGCCGGTGAGCGGATCGATGTCGGTGATGCTGTAGCCGGTGTAGTTGCGGTAGCTCAGGGACGGCAAGCGGTTGGCGATCACGCCGATGGCGGCTCCGGGGTTGACGGCTTGTTCCTGTGCGGCGAGCTGGTCGAGGTAGGTGTCCCGTCCGCGCGTCCGCCGTACTATTCCTTGTGCTGGTTTCTTCATTTTTTTGCGCCCCCTATTCAGTTATTGCCGCTATCTTTCGCTTTACTTACCCGTTTGCCTTGCCTGTGTTCCTCGTTTTTTATCATTTATCCGCTCGTTTTCCGCCTCGCTGGCGTTACATCGCGGACACTTCCAGTGCCTTCGCCTACAAGTGCTCGCCCTTCTATACATCAGGGCGAACGGTTCTGTTAACGCTTCAATTCATATCCCATCAGCAGTCCATCCCATGCCTCGAACCAGTGCTCTTGCTTGGGTGATCTTGTGTATGGGTTGTCTCCCCTCCAAGCCTCTGCCGGAGTTTTGCCGTTGAGATTCTGGTGCGGCCTGATGTGGTTGTACCAATAGCGGAATGTATCGAGGTCGCGGTTGAGTTGCGCGATGCCTGCTACTTGCCACTGGTCGAGCTTTTGTTTGAGGGTGCCGAACAGGCGCTCGATTCTGCCGTTTTGCCACGGACAGCCGGGATTGGTACGCTGGTGGCGGATACCAAGCATTTTTAGTCCGTGACGGAAGATATGGGAGGTAAAAATTGCTTCGTTGTCGGTGCGAATAATTTTGGGTTTGCCATGAATGCGGATAACTTCGCTGATGCAGGCAATCAGGGTGCGCGAGGTTTTATCGTGCAGGGCTTGCAGGTGCAGTAATGCACGGCTGCCGTGGTCGATGATGCCGAACAAGAAATACAAACAGCCCAGTGTGTCTGTTTTGCCGGTGAGATCAACGCCCCAGATGAGGTTGTGCGGGATGTTTTTTGGTTTTGCGTGCTTGAGGTTGCGGCGCAAAATCTGGATTTCGTACTGGTTACGTTGCAGGATTTGGTGGACGTAGGTTTTTCCTACAGTAACTTTGCGGGATGCGGCAAAGCGGCGATTGCAGATGTCGGCGATGCTGCGGCATCCGGCCTGAGGCATCAGGGCTTTGAGGCGAATGATTTCGACTTTGAGCCATTCGGGTTTTTGCGGGGAATGGCGGTGGTGGTGTTTTCCGGCTGGCGGTGCAGTCTTGCTGCGGTAGCACGAACGATGCGGTGTTTGCATCCAATGCACGATGCGTTGAATGCAAGATTGCAACAGTACGATGATCGCCAATAGCGTTAGCATGGATGTCCCTTATCCATCTGGGGATGCACCCCTCCCAACACCATCGAGTAATTTCCGCCCGTCAACTGGAAGCCGAGCTTGCGCAGGAAGCTGCCCAATCTGATCTGATACGCCTGCTGATATGTCCGGCCTCTTTTGTGCCCGCTGCACGCTGCACGCTGGCTGCAACATACATAAGCCCGCCGAACCGCCTGAAGGCTTCGGCTAACTTTCCCGAATCCCTCGCATTTCAAAGGCCTCAAAATAATCATCCGAATCGGGCCTCTTTAATTTCAGCTTTCGCCCCTATACTTGTTGCGACCGAACGCATTTTTTCTGCCGCCGCCC
The DNA here is from genome assembly GCA_964401425.1 of uncultured Gallionella sp. GTDB lineage: Bacteria > Pseudomonadota > Gammaproteobacteria > Burkholderiales > Gallionellaceae > Gallionella. The sequence goes on from CAYNYH010000108.1 coordinate 1,989, forward strand.
TCAGGCTGCTCATCTGCATCCTGGCGGCTTCAATCTTTTCTATATCGACCGGCTGCCCATCGGACAAAACCGAATTCGTCACCCGTTCTATCGCATTGGCAAATCGATCCAGCGCATTCGCCCGAGCCAGGTGATTTTCGGTTTCGGCCGCCACCGATTCCCATATGGAATGACTGAAGTCGTCCACCTGTTTCCACAGCCCGTCTAAAAAAACGTTTCCGCCAGCAAAGCTGTGCAACAAAGAAACCTGATCTTCATCCTGTTTTCTCATTTGCATCTCCTGTTGGAAATTCAAAGTCATCGTTTCGATTTTTCTCTTTCAATGCAACAACTGGTGCAGGCAGGCATTACTCATCCTTTCCAGGCGGCACAGCCAAATAATAGGTGTCGATCTGGCCGGCCAGTGTGTCGTTCGCCAGCATTTTTAGTATTGGCGTGCCTGATTGCCCTGCCCCGCCACAGGTTCAACTGCAGCCATGGATTGCTGAACCGGTTTTTCTGGACTCCGGAGTGCCAATTTTCCATTTGCAACAGACTGCACGGCCTCCTCCACCAAGGCTGCAAGCCGCTGTTCTTCCTCGACCAGCACCGGGTTGGACGCTCCCAGCACGATCTGGTCGTCCAGCGCATAGAGCTTACATGCCTTGCCTGATATCTCATGGCATTTCTGCAGCGCCTCGTAAGCCGCATGGCAGTCACCACTCGCCATGGCGCTTTCTCCTGTGTCGGCTATTGCAAACGCCCGTGGCATTATTACTTTCAGGAAGTCGCGGTAAGCTGTCTTGCCGTTATCGTCCACGTTGGCTGGCAGATGCGCCATTTCATCAATCTTGCCGATGCCGGTCATCGGCGGGAAAATGTTGGCCATCGGGCCAGCGTACTCAGCAGGGCATGCGTCCCACTCCAGCCAGTCGTTTCGTGCATACAGCCGGCAATGCCTGGCCGCTCCGCCATTGCGCGCTTCACATGCCGCGACGGCAGCCTTGACTGAAGCATCGTCACCGATGCTCATGCCATACGCCCCGCTGGGGGACAACGCAAAATAGCGCGGCTTGGAAGCGCTATCGAATTTCTTGAACTCGGCCTTGCCCGCAGCATCGAGATAAGGCACGGATTGAGGTGATATCTCACTCATTGACTGCTGGCGCTTCATCCATAGCGAGGCCTGTTCACGATCCTCTTTGACGCCAGACAGTCCATGAATGTAAATCTGCTCTGCCACGCCCATAGCAGGCCTGAAATAGCGCCCTGCATCGGCCAGCACATCCTCCAGCAATTTCGGGCCGTCCGCTGTGGCGGGCACTTTGTCCATCTGCTGGAGTTCCAGCATGGGCTCCTGCAGTATCCCAAGGTTATAGTCCCCGCCGCTAACGCCTTTAGCAGACAGTTGTTCAGCGATCGCCTGCTGCAGTTTGCCATCCTTCTGCACCTTGAATTCCTCGCCTGCCTCATTCATGACCAAGCCGTTCTGCAATCCGAGCAGCAGGCGCCTCTGTGCATGAACGTCGCCTGATTCAGCCTTGCTGCGCAAGCCATCGAGCATGGCCTGGGTATGCAGATCCTCAGCATCAATTGTGATGTTGCGCGATATGTCCGCTGCATTCAGGCCGTTTCCCTTGGCGACAATCAGCGGGATATCGGCATCTCCCATATCGAGCAAAGACGGAAAAACCTCGATCTTGAGACCAAACATGCCAAGGAATACCCCAGACAGAAGTCCTCCTGTAGTGATAAAAGGTTGCCCTTCGTATATATCCAGATTGCCGACGTACTGTATCTTGCCGGCAGCTACACTGAATCGCCGCGAAAATGGATGCCTGGTGCTGTAAAGAAGCAGCCGCTGGCCCCCGCCGGCACTGGTGTTTGGCTGGCTGGAATTGAAATCATAAAATTCGTAGGTGCCGGGCGGCAGCATCAGGGCGGCCAAACGCCCTGAAACATGGCGTGGCGATTCAGATAACTCTTCCGTGCCGAAAAACCGGCCACGCTCGATGGAGATCGTTCCATCCCAATTGACGGGCATGCGCTTGTCTTCCTTGACTTCCCTCCACTTGATATATGAAGCAGCCTGCGTTGCGCCCCGAAGCGTAATCGAAAATACCGCCACTCCCTTATCGGGCTGGATTTTCACAGGCTTTTCCAAGTCCACCTCTCCTGCGCTCGCTAACGCAGGCATTACCAGCGCCATCACACACAATGCCTGCCTTATCCCGGCGATAAATTCACTCCCTTTTCTTGCCATCTTTCTGTCCCGTCCACACACACCCTGTTCTGCTCTCTTCATTTTTCATCCCCTTTCAGTTTTATTACCGCCTTGTTTGCCCGCTTCCTTTCTTCACTTCTGCGTATGGCTTGGCTTGGTGGCCGGCATGCCGCCCGCACCAAGCACAATCGAATAGTTGCCGCCAATGGGGCGCGCGCCCATTTTCTTGAGCATGCGGTCGGTGAGTTCGATGTTCTCGCCGCTGGTGACGCCGATCATCATTTCCCTGGCGTGGCGGTTTTCTGCCCACTGGCGGAAGGCCATCATGAGCTTGATGCTGTCCGGGCCGTAGCGGTGATCGGGGTGCACCCAATAGAAAATCAGCTTGGCAACAGGATCAGTTGAAAAGTAGTAGCTGTCGATCTGGCCGACCAGAACACCGTGCGCGGCGCCGTCTTCGCCATCGGCCACAAAGAAGCAGTAGGCGCCCGAGGTATCCTGGATGACACGGTGCATGTTGGCGGCGAACTTGGCTTCATCGAGGGCAAGGTGCTTCGCCACGCTTTCGGGGTGGAAAGTGCGGAAGTAGTCCAGCAGCGTTGCGATGTCGTCCGGTTTGGCTTTGCGTATGCTCATGATGTTCTCGGGGGTAATTAGTGTGTGAGCCTGCGGGCGATCAGCACTGCGTTGCTGCCGCCGAAGGCGAATGAATTGGACATGACGGCGCAGATGCCGGGGGCCGGCCGGGCGCGGAGCGGCACATAATCGAGGTCGCATGCCGGATCGGCTATCTGCAGATGCGCGGTGGGCGGCAGGGTCTCGTGCTTCATGGCAAGCAGGGCAGCGATGAATTCGACGGCACCGGCGGCGCCCAGCAGGTGGCCGTGCATCGACTTGGTGGAGCTGACCGGCAAGCGCTGCGCCCGCTCGCCGAACACGGCCTTGATGGCCGACGTTTCGGACGCGTCGCCCGCCACGGTGGCCGTGCCATGGGCGTTGATGTAGTCGATCTCATCCGGCTCCATGGTGGCATCGGCCAGCGCCTGGCGTATGGCGGCCGCCTGGCCTTCGGCATTGGGCTGGGTGAGGTGGTGAGCGTCGCTGTTGGCGCCGTAGCCGCATACTTCGGCGTAGGGCACAGCGCCGCGCCGCAGGGCAGCGGAGAGTTCTTCGAGTACGACGAATCCGGCGCCTTCGCCGATGACGAACCCGCTGCGGTCGGCTGCAAAGGGGCGGCAACTCGTTTCGGGGTATTGTCCGTCCATATTGGCCAGGGTGCGCAAGGCTTCCCAGGCGCGGATGACGCCGAGCGTAAGCAGGGATTCGGCGCCCCCCGCCAGCATCGCGTCGGCATATCCATGGCGGATGTGGCGGACCGCTTCGCCGATGGCGATGGCCGACGAGGCGCACGCGGACGAATGAGTGAAGCTAGCGCCTTGCAGGCCGAACTCGATGGAGAGGTTGGCTGCCGCAGCATTGTGCATGGCGGCGACGAGCGTCAAGGGGCGCACCCGGTTCATGCCACGCACATAGATTTCGTGAGAGGCGCTATCCAGCGTGCCGGCGCCACCCATGCCGGTTCCGACGGAGACACCGACGCGGTCGGCGCCGATCTGCGCCGGCTCAAGCTGCGCATCTTCGAGCGCCTGCCGGGCTGCAACCAAGGCGAACTGGCTGGCGCGGTCGAGCGAGAGGAGCCGGTTTTTCGAAAAGTGCGTGGTGGGGTCGAAGCCTTCTACCGTAGCAGCCACCGGGGAATCGAGAGCCGCGTCGAAGCGATCGTCGATCCGGCGTACGCCGGACTTGGCGTTGGCCAAGTTTTCGAAGAAGGCTTTGGGGTCGTGGCCGAGCGGGCTGACAATGCCGATGCCCGTAACGACGACTCTGCGGATTTCCATTTTCGTTATCCCCGCTTCCCGGCACGCAAACCGTCAACCAGCGCAACGATGTCGCCAACGGTGCGAATGCCGGTCGTTGCACTGGGGAAGCTGATGTTCAGCTCATTTTCGAGGACGAACGACAGTTCCATAAAAGTGAGCGAATCGATACCGATGTCGTCGAGGCGCGATTCAGGCGACAACCGATCGCAAGGCAGACCGAGGCTTTCCCGGATCAGGCGCTGGAGGATGGTAATTGTTGGTGTCATGGCGAATCTCCGCAAAGGGTATAGAGGCCGTTAAGCGAGACCGGCCATATCAAGTATCCGGCCTCGCTCCTCGCATCGGTTAAAACCTGTAACCGATGCCAATGCCGGCCACGTTTATATTGGCCCGGCTGGTGCCTGTGGTTCCCGTGGTGCTGAATGCTTCGCCGACTTTCTCATAGACCTCGTATTCCACGCGGGCGAACCAACTTTGATTGAAGTTCCAATCTACTCCCAGCCCGTAATGAAGCGGAGTGCCCCGTTTGCTCCGGCTCGGGCTTGGGCAGGCAATGACTGTGCATTGGGATGTATAGGACAGGTCGTAAGACACTATCCCCACCTTGCCGAAAACGGCCACTGCATCCGAGACCGGCAGGCGGCCGACGACATCCAGATTCCAGCCATCGATCTTGACGTTGCCGTCGCGGATTGCTCCAGCCGGCACGGTGGCAAGAGCGTGGTAGGTGTACTTGCCCAGATCCACGTAACCGCCTTCAACCGCCAGATTGCGGTTGTACTGATAGCCCACCTGAATTTTGTAGGCCGTGTCTCTGGCATCTGCGGTGGACGTAAAGACGGCACCGGCATTTCGAAGAGCGGTGTCTGTCTCGTCCTTCCTGTCGCTATCGCTGACGCCAGCCGATACATATGCGTAAAAGCCCTGATCGGCAGCCAGTGCAGCAGCGGAACTCATGCAGCCAACAAGGCCGGCGGCGATCATGGTCATCTGAATTTTTTGCTTCATGTTTTTCTCTCCAATTAATTAAGTTAATCTTTGTTCAACAATCAAGTTTTGCCATTTCGTCTTATCTTTCAAAACACCATATGTATCCTCCTATCATTATTGAAACCGTGACCTGTTTCCCAAAATTCACCGCTCCCTCCCCGCCTCCTGAAACGCGCCCAGCACGGGCGAGAGCAGGTATTCGAGGATGGTTCTTGTGCCGAGGTGGATTTCGGCGGTGACTTGCATGCCCGGCGTGAGCGCGTGGCGCACGCCGTCGGCGATGAGGTG
>CAYNYH010000109.1:0-7323 GCA_964401425.1 uncultured Gallionella sp.
TGCGCCGCCCGCAGATGCAGAAGAACATGATGCTGCGCTACAAGGTGGCGATGGCGTTCCGCCGCTTCCTCGACAGCCGCGGCTTCATCGACATCGAAACGCCGATGCTGACCAAGTCCACGCCGGAAGGCGCGCGCGACTACCTGGTGCCGTCGCGCGTGCATCCGGGAGAGTTCTTCGCGCTGCCGCAGTCGCCGCAGCTGTTCAAGCAGATGCTGATGGTGGCCGGCTTCGACCGCTATTACCAGATCACCAAGTGCTTCCGCGACGAGGACTTGCGCGCCGACCGCCAGCCGGAATTCACCCAGGTGGATATCGAGACTTCCTTCCTGAACGAGACGCAGATCACCGCGCTGATGGAAGAACTGATCCGCACCGTGTTCAAGGAAGGGCTGGACGTGGACCTGCCCAATCCCTTCCCGCGCATGACCTATGCCGAGGCGATGCGGCGTTATGGCTCGGACAAGCCGGACCTGCGCATCACGCTGGAGCTGACCGAGGTGACCGACGCGGTGAAGGATGTCGCGTTCAAGGTGTTCTCGGGTGTCGCAAGTTCGGAAAACGGCCGGGTGGCCGCCCTCCGCATTCCCAACGGAGCGAATCTGACGCGCGGCGAGATCGACGGCTACACCGAGTTCGTGAAGATTTACGGCGCGAAGGGACTGGCCTACATCAAGGTCAACGACATCACGCAGCTCAACGAGACCGGCCTGCAGTCGCCGATCGTGAAGAACCTGCACGAGGCGGCGCTGAAGACCATCATCGAACGCACCGGCGCGCAGAACGGCGACCTGATCTTCTTCGGCGCCGACAAGACCAAGATCGTCAACGACGCGCTCGGCGCATTGCGCAGCAAGATCGGCCACGAAAAGGGCTACACCAACGGCAAGGCCTGGGAGCCGCTGTGGGTCGTCGATTTCCCGATGTTCGAATACGACGAGGAAGAAAAACGCTGGACGGCCTGCCATCACCCGTTCACCGCGCCCAAGGACGAACACCTGGAATTCCTGGAAAGCGATCCGGGACGCTGCCTCGCGAAGGCCTACGACCTGGCCCTGAACGGCTGGGAACTCGGCGGCGGCTCGGTGCGTATCCATAGGGAGGCGGTACAGTCGCAGGTATTCCGTGCGCTCAACATCGGTGCGGAGGAAGCGCAGCTCAAGTTCGGCTTCCTGCTCGATGCGTTGCAATACGGCGCGCCGCCGCACGGCGGGCTGGCGTTCGGGCTGGACCGCATCGTCACCATGATGACTGGCGCCGAATCGATCCGCGACGTGATCGCCTTCCCCAAGACGCAGCGCGCGCAATGCCTGCTGACCCACGCGCCGAGCGCGGTGGACGAGAAACAGCTGCGCGAGCTGCACATCCATCTGCGCAAACAGGTGCAGACATCGGTGGAAGTCGCGAAGGGCTAGCCGATGTCGCGTCACTTGCGCCTATGGCTGCTGGCGGCGTTGCTGTGGTTGCCGCAGGTGCAGGCGGCAGATACGGCGGGTCAGGCCAGTCTGCCGCTCATCGCGGTGGCCGAACTGCCTGCCGAGGCGCGCGACACCCTGCAGGCCATCAAGCGCGGCGGCCCGTTCGCATATGAGCGCGACGGCGTGGTGTTCAGGAATTATGAACGCATCCTGCCGAAACAGCCGCGCGGCTACTATCACGAATACACGGTGAAGACGCCCCGGGCGCGCAACCGCGGCGCACGGCGCATCGTGTGCGGGCCTTTGCCCGAATGTTATTACAGCCCCGACCATTACCGGACCTTCAAACGCATCAGAGAATAGCCATGAATTCGCTGACACAACAATTGAACGATACCGCTGCGGCAGGCAGCTATACGCTGCAATGCGGCGTGGACGAGTTGCGCGCCGCTGCCGATGAAGCGAATTTCGCACTGTTCGATGCCGACCTCAGGGGGGTCAAGGGCAAGCAGAATTTGCTCAACGCGCTGGCGCAAGCGGCCGCATTTCCGCCCGAGTTCGGCGCGAACTGGGATGCGCTGGCGGATGCGCTGTGCGACCTGTCGTGGCATGGCGAGGCGGCGGGCTATGTGCTGCTGCTGCGCAACGTCAGCGACACCTTCGGGCTGTCCGCCAACGATCGCGAGATCGCTCAGGACATCCTCGCCGATACTGTGGTGTACTGGCGGCAGCGCAGCAAGCCGTTCTGGATCTTCTTCGCCTGAACGCCTGTGAATAAATTTACTGCGCGTACCGGATCGGGGATTGGGCGGTGCTCGCTATCCTCATGTACAACAACGTACATTCCGGTAGCTGCGCTCCGTCCGCACCCCGCTGCGGCACGCTCGCTACGATTTCTTCACAGGCTTTGAGCATGACGCACTACAAACAGCCGGTCTCGGTGCTGGTGGTGGTCTACACCGCTGATCTCGATGTGCTGCTGCTGGAGCGCGCCGACCATCCGGGCTACTGGCAGTCGGTCACCGGCAGTTGCGAGCCGGGGGAGGCGTTGCGCGACACGGCGCTGCGCGAAGTGCGCGAGGAGACGGGGCTGGATGCGGCGCAATATGCGCTGAGCGACTGGCAGGCGCAGAATGACTACGAGATTTATCCGCACTGGCGCCATCGCTATCCGCCCGGCGTTACGCGCAACACCGAGCATGTGTTCGGCCTGCAACTCCCGCGGCGCCTGCCTGTCCAATTGACGCCGCGCGAGCACCTGAACTTCCGGTGGCTGGCGTGGCAGGAGGCGGCGGGGAAGGTTTTTTCGCCGAGCAATCGTGCCGCGATACTGGAACTGCCCAGCCGCGTGGCCAGAAAGGCACCATGAACGAGAACGTGATCCATATCCCGTACGACCATCCCGATGCCGCACAGACCGGCTGCAGCACGGTGCAGGCATGGGCGAAAGTTCCGCGCGAGCCTGAGCCGGGCGAAAAAGCCGAACTGATCGCGCGCATCAAGCGCATGCTTAAGGAGCAGGATGCCGTGCTGGTGTCGCATTATTACGTGCACCCCGACCTGCAGGACCTCGCGGAGGAAACCGGCGGCATCGTCTCCGATTCGCTGGATATGGCCAACTTCGGCCACCAGCATCCGGCGAAGACCATCGTGGTCGCCGGCGTGCGCTTCATGGGCGAGACTGCGAAGATCCTCAACCCGGAGAAGCGCGTGCTGATGCCCGACCTGGAGGCGGAGTGCTCGCTCGACCTGGGCTGCCCGGCGGACGAGTTCAGCGCATTCTGCGACGCGCATCCCGACCGCACCGTGGTGGTGTACGCCAATACCAGCGCGGCGGTGAAGGCGCGCGCCGACTGGATGGTGACCAGTTCGATCGCGCTGCCCATCGTCAGGCACCTCAAGGAGCGCGGCGAGAAGATCCTCTGGGCGCCGGACCGGCATCTGGGCAGCTATATCCAGGAGCAGACCGGCGCGGACATGCTGCTGTGGCAGGGCTCCTGCGTGGTGCACGACGAATACAAGGCACGCGAGCTGCTCGAGCTGAAGGCGCAGCACCCGCAGGCCAAGGTGCTGGTGCATCCCGAAGCCCCGCGCGCGGTGGTCAAGCTGGCGGATGTGGTCGGCTCCACCACGCAGCTCATCAAGGCATCGCAGCAGCTCGACGCAGACGAATTCATCGTCGCCACCGACAACGGCATCCTGCACAAGATGCGCACCCTGTCGCCGCATAAGGTGTTCCTCGAAGCGCCGACTGCCGGGCATGGGGCGACCTGCACCAGTTGCAGCCATTGCCCGTGGATGGCGATGAACGGCCTCATCAACCTCGCCGAAGTGCTGGAGACGGGCAAGAACGAGATCCTCGTCGATCCGGCGATCATCCGGCGCGCCGTGCTGCCGATCCGGCGCATGCTGGACTTTGCGAAACAGATCAACCTGCCGACGCGCGGCATCGGTAACGCCTGATTTCGATTCACAATGGACCTTGCGGACTGTGGCATGAGAGTTTTGCTGCCGCGGCCTTGCTGCGCTTGCGACTTGAATTGATAATGCGCCCATGACTACGCTGAAAATCGCCACCTACAACATCCACAAGGGCTTTTCCCATTTCAACCGCCGCGTGGTGGTGCACGAGTTGCGCGACCGCCTGCGCGAACTGGATGCCGATATCGTGTTTTTGCAGGAAGTGCAGGGCGAGCATACGCGGCATGCCGAGCGTTACCACAACTACCCGGACAGCGCGCAGCACGAGTTCATCGCGGAAGAGGTCTGGCCGCATTGCGTCTACGGCAAGAATTGCGTGTATGAGGCGGGGCATCACGGCAACGCGATCCTCAGCCGCTTTCCGATCGTGAAATCGCTGAACATGGATGTTTCCGCGCACCGCTTCGAAAGCCGCGGGCTGCTGCATTGCGAGATCGATCTTGGCGGGCAGCTTGTGTATTGCCTGTGCGTGCACTTCGGCCTGTTTGCCAAGGGCAGGCGCGAGCAGGGGCGCATCCTGGTCGAATATGTCCGTAACAATGTCCCTCCTGAAGTGCCGCTGATCATCGCCGGGGATTTCAACGACTGGCGCAATCAGATGGGCCGGACCATCGCGAGCGAGCTGGGCATGCAGGATGTCTTCCACCTGCACGGTGGAAGGCCGGCGCGCAGCTATCCGGCCAGCCTGCCGCTGTTTCGCCTCGACCGCATTTATGTGCGCGGTTTCAGCGTGCTGCACAGCGATGTGCATGCCGGCGGGAACTGGGGGCGTTTGTCCGATCATGCCGCGCTTTCGACGCGGTTAAGGCGGCATGGTTTGTCCGAAATGACATGAGCGCCGGCCATCAAATTGCCGGAAACCAACTCGCGCTGTTGCAGAACGGCGCGGCGTTTTTCCCGCAATTGCGCGCCGATATCGACGCCGCGCGGCATTCGATTTATCTGGAAACCTATATTTTCGCTGCGGACGAAACCGGGCGCATGATTGCCGATGCCTTGCGGCGCGCCGCCGCACGCGGGGTGGCGGTGCGTGTCCTGCTGGACGGCTTCGGCTCGGCGGAGTTGCCGCAATACTGGGTGGATGAGCTGCGCAGGGCGCAAGTCGAGGTGCAATGGTTCAGGCGCGAAGTTTCCCCGTTTACCCTGCAGCGCAGCCGGAAGCGCCGCCTGCTGCGCCTGCACCGCAAGCTGGCGGTGGTGGACGGCAAGGTGGCCTTCGTCGGCGGCATCAACATCGTTGACGATATCCCGGAGCATAGCGACTTCACCATGCCGCGGCTGGATTATGCGGTGCGCGTGCAAGGCGCGGTCGCCGGCGAAATCCATACGGCTATGCGGCGCCTGTGGGGAATGGTGTCATGGGCCAACTTCCACAGGCGCAGCAAGGAAATCAAGCGGTTTTTCCTGGAGAAAGCGGAACCGGCCGCCGTGCCGGATATCGCCTTTTTATTGCGCGATAACTTGCGCCATCGGCGCGACATCGAACGCGCCTACCTGAAGGCCATTGCCGGCGCGCAGCATGAAATCATCATCGCCAATGCCTATTTTCTGCCCGGGCGCATCTTTCGCCATACCTTGAGGAAGGCGGCGCGGCGCGGGGTTCGTGTGATGTTGCTGCTGCAGGGGAAGGTGGAGTACCGTTTGCAGCACTATGCGACGCATGCGCTCTATGACCAGTTGCTGGCGGCGGGCGTGGAGATTTATGAATACCAGGCCAGTTATCTGCACGCCAAGGTTGCCGTGGTGGACGGGCAGTGGACGACCGTGGGCTCCTTCAATATCGATCCATTCAGCCTGCTGCTGGCGCGCGAGGCGAATCTCGCCATACGGCATGCCGGCTTTGCCGGCGAGTTGCGTTCAAGCTTGCTGGCCGCGATCGACAGCGATGCGGTGCGCATCGGGGACGAATACGGCAGGACCGGCAATTTCTTCGGCCGCCTGGTGGCACGCTTCAGTTACGGCGTTGTGCGCCTGTTGATCGGTATGCTGGGGTATCGCGGACATAGTCCGTAAGTGAGTATCTGAGCAAGTCGCCTGTCTTGTGCGTTATGTGCGGATATAATGCGCCTTGGTTATTTCCCCTGCCTCGATATGCGTCCCTCCCCGATCCCATCGTCGAATAGCGACACTCGCGGCGATTGGCAGGCCATCCGCTCCCTGCTGCCTTATCTGTTGGAATTCAAGTGGCGCGTGGCAATCGCACTGAGCCTGCTGGTGCTTTCCAAGCTTGCCAATGTTTCCGTGCCGCTGGTGCTCAAGGAGGTCATCGATGCTCTGGACAAGCCCCAGGCCACGCTGGCAGTGCCGGTATTTCTGATTGTCGGCTATGGCGTGTTGCGCCTGCTCAGCACACTGTTCGGTGAATTGCGCGATGCGGTGTTCGCCAAGGCGACGCAGCGCGCGATCCGGCGTGTGGCCTTGCAGGTGTTCGAGCACCTGCACAGCCTGAGCCTGCGCTTCCATCTCGACCGGCAGACCGGCGGGGTGTCGCGCGACATCGAGCGCGGCACGCGCGGCATCGGTTTCCTGCTGAATTTCATGCTGTTCAACATCCTGCCGACCCTGCTGGAAATCGGCTTGGTGGCCGCGATCCTGTTCAGCAAATACAACATCTGGTTTGCGGCGATCACGTTCATCACCCTGCTGATCTACATCGCGTTTACCCTGTTTGTCACCGAGTGGCGCATGGTGGTGCGCCGCTCGATGAACGATCTCGATTCCAAGGCGAACAGCCGCGCCATCGACAGCCTGCTGAACTATGAAACGGTGAAGTATTTCGGCAACGAACAATATGAGGCGCGCCGTTATGACGAGAACATGCGGCACTGGGAAGTCGCGGCGGTGCGCAATACCACCTCGCTGGCGTACCTGAATGCGGGGCAGAGTTTCATCGTCGCTGCCGGCATCACCGCCCTGATGCTGCTGGCCGCCGACGAGGTGGCCAAGGGGACGATGACGCTGGGGGATCTGGTGCTGGTCAACGTGTTCATGATCCAGTTGTACATGCCGCTGCATTTTCTCGGCTTCGTGTACCGCGAAATCCGCCATGCCCTTGCGGACATGGAGAAGATGTTCGGCCTGCTGCACGAGCATCGCGAAGTCGCTGACAAGCCGGACGCGCGAACCCTGCAGGTTGACAAGGCCGAAGTGCGCTTCGAACAGGTCAGTTTCGGCTATGCGCCGGATCGGCAGATTCTGTTCGATGTGAGCTTTGCGATTCCGGAGGGGCACACCGTGGCGGTGGTCGGGGCGAGCGGCGCGGGAAAATCGACGTTGTCGCGCCTGCTGTTCCGCTTCTACGACGTGCAGCAGGGGCGCATCCTGATCAATGGCCAGGACATCCGCTCGGTGACGCAGAGCAGCCTGCGCGCGGCGATCGGCATCGTGCCGCAGGATACCGTGCTGTTCAACGACACGATTTACT
>CAYNYH010000110.1:0-6475 GCA_964401425.1 uncultured Gallionella sp.
TGCCAAGATGGGGGCAGTATGCGACGTGTATGATGCGATCACCTCCAACCGCCCCTACAAGAACGGCTGGGAACCCGCCGAATCGCTGCGCAAGATGGCGGAATGGAGCAAGGGGCATTTCGACACCGATATCTTCCACGCCTTCGTCAAAAGCGTCGGCATCTACCCGATCGGCTCGCTGGTCAAGCTGGAATCCGGCCATCTCGGGGTGATCATCGAACAAACCACAAAATCGCTGCTTACCCCCGTGGTGAAGGTGTTTTTCTCGATCAAGTCCAATGCACGGATTCCGCCGGAGATGCTGGACTTATCGAAACCCGCCTGCAAGGACAAGATCGTCTCGCACGAAGACCCGGTGAAGTGGAGCATCCGCGATATCCACGAGCTGTGGAGCGGCATGCCCGCCGCACCGTGGTAAGCAATTCCAGCAAAATATCCTTTTTGCGTTTATAATCCGCGCCCTCCGAGGGGTGCTGCAGCGGGTTTGTCACCATTCCCCCGTCAGGCTCGGATGTTCCAACGGCACCCATTCATTAACCTTTTATGAATGGAGTGTTTTATGAATGCCGCCTTTACCGACTACAAAGTCGCCGACCTGTCCCTTGCCGCCTGGGGACGCAAGGAAATCGCCATCGCCGAGACCGAGATGCCCGGCCTGATGGCGATCCGCGAGGAATTCGCGAAGAGCCAGCCGCTCAAGGGCGCGCGCATCACCGGTTCGCTGCACATGACCATCCAGACCGCCGTGCTGATCGAGACGCTGACCGCGCTCGGTGCGCAGGTGCGCTGGGCATCCTGCAATATTTATTCGACTCAGGATCACGCCGCCGCCGCCATCGCCGCCGACGGCATTCCGGTATTCGCCGTCAAGGGCGAGACGCTCGCCGACTACTGGGACTACACCCACCGTATCTTCGAATGGCCGGATGGCGGTTATTCCAACATGATCCTCGATGACGGCGGCGACGCCACGCTGCTGCTGCATCTGGGGGCGCGCGCCGAAAAAGATGCCGCGCTGATCAGCAAACCGACTTCGGAAGAAGAAACCTGCCTGTTCACCTCGATCAAGGCCAAACTCGCCACCGACAAGACCTGGTACTCCACGCGTCTCTCCGCAATCAAGGGCGTGACCGAAGAGACCACCACCGGCGTGCACCGCCTGTATCAGATGCACCAGCGCGGCGAACTGAAGTTCCCGGCGATCAACGTCAACGATTCCGTCACCAAGTCCAAGTTTGACAACCTGTACGGCTGCCGCGAATCGCTGGTGGACGGCATCAAGCGCGCCACCGACGTGATGATCGCGGGCAAGGTCGCGCTGATCGCCGGCTACGGCGACGTGGGCAAGGGCTCCGCACAGGCGATGCGCGCGCTGTCCGCGCAGGTATGGGTGACCGAGATCGACCCGATCTGCGCGCTGCAGGCCGCGATGGAAGGCTACCGCGTCGTGACCATGGAATACGCCGCCGACAAGGCCGACATCTTCGTGACCTGCACCGGCAACTTCCACGTGATCACCCATGACCACATGGCGAAGATGAAAGACCAGGCCATCGTGTGCAACATCGGCCACTTCGACAACGAGATCGACGTCGCCTCGATCGAGAAGTACCAGTGGGAAGAGATCAAGCCGCAGGTCGATCACGTGATCTTCCCGCCCATGAATGGTCAACCATCCAAGCGCATCATCATGCTCGCCAAGGGCCGCCTGGTGAACCTCGGCTGCGGCACCGGCCATCCGTCCTACGTAATGTCCTCGTCGTTCGCCAACCAGACCATCGCGCAGATCGAACTGTATACTCGCACCAAGGACTATCCGGTCGGCGTGTATACCCTGCCCAAGCATCTGGACGAAAAGGTGGCGCGCCTGCAACTGACCAAGCTGAATGCGCAGCTGAGCGAACTGACCGACCAGCAGGCCGCCTACATCGGCGTGCCCAAGAACGGCCCGTACAAGTCGGAGCATTACCGCTACTAGTATCCGGTAACCGTCCGGCCTGAGCTTGTCGAAGGCCATTCATGCTTCGACAAGCTCAGCACGAACGGCCTTTGAGCCGCACCTGGAAGGAGATCGATGAGACTGTTGCTGATCTGGGTATTGAACGCACTGGCCCTGCTGGCCGTGGCGAACTTCGTGCCGGGCATCCATCTGGACAGCTTCGTCGACGCGATGATCGCCGCGTTCTTCCTCGGCCTGGTCAACACACTGATCCGCCCGCTGCTGCTGCTGCTCACGCTGCCGGTCACGCTGCTCACCCTGGGTCTGTTCATCTTCGTCATCAACGGCCTGCTGTTCTGGTTCGTCGGGTCGGTGCTGAAGGGTTTCGTCGTGGACGGTTTCTGGCACGGCGTGCTCGGTGCGGTCCTGTACAGTATTTTTTCGTGGGCGCTGTCCGCAGCCGCCGCGCAACTCATGAGGAAGTCATGAATAAACCGCTTTACAGCTTTGAATTTTTTCCGCCGCAAACGCCGGAAGGCACGGAAAAACTCGCCGCCGCGCGCAAGCAACTGGCGGCGCTCGGCCCGGACTATTTCTCCGTCACCTACGGCGCAGGCGGCTCCACGCGCGAGCGCACCCTGGAGGTCGTGCAGCAGATCAAGGCAGAGGGGCTCGAGGTCGCCCCGCACCTGTCCTGCATCGGCTCGACGCGCGCGAGCATCCGCGACGTCCTGCAAACCTACCAGCAGCTCGGCATCAAGCGCATCGTCGCGCTGCGCGGCGACCTGCCCTCCGGCATGGCGACCGCCGGCGAGTTCCAGTACGCGAACGAACTGGTGTCGTTCATCCGCGCGCAGACCGGCGAGCATTTCCACATCGAGGTGGCAGCCTACCCGGAAGTCCATCCGCAGGCCCGCTCGGCGCGCGACGACCTCGCCAACTTCAAGCGCAAGGCCGCGGCTGGGGCAAATTCGGCGATCACCCAGTATTTCTACAACGCCGACAGCTATTTCCATTTTGTCGACGAATGCCGCAAGCTCGGCGTCACCATTCCCATCGTGCCGGGCATCATGCCCATCGTAAAATTCTCGCAACTGGCACGCTTCTCCGACACCTGCGGCGCGGAGATACCGCGCTGGATACGCAAGACGCTGGAAGGCTACGGCGACGACAACGAATCGGTGCAGGCCTTCGGCCTCGACGTGGTCACGCTGCTGTGCGAGAAGCTGCTCGCGGGCGGCGCGCCGGGGCTGCACTTCTACACGCTGAACCAGGCCGGGCCTGCCCTGGAAATCTGGAAGCGGCTGGGGCTGTCAAGATAAACCCTCTCACCACGAAGCACACGAAGGTCACGAAGAAATGCATAAGGGATTTCCAAAATTTGGCTTGCTCGACAGATGAGCACCTCCGGTCTCGTAAAATCTTCGTGCTCTTCGTGGCTTCGTGGTGAAATGTTTTTAAGCTACCGATGAAATCCCCCGAACTGCTTCTGCCCGCCGGTACGCTGGAGAAAATGCGCGCCGCCTACGCGTTCGGCGCGGACGCGGTGTACGCCGGGCAGCCGCGCTACAGCTTGCGCGCGCGCAACAACGAATTCCGGCTTGACGAACTGCGCATCGGCATTCAGGAAGCGCATGCGCTCGGCAAGAAATTGTTCGTCGCCAGCAACCTGATGCCGCACAACGCCAAGGTGAAGACCTACATGGCGGACATGGAGCCGGTCATCGCGATGCAGCCAGACGCTTTGATCATGGCCGATCCTGGCCTGATCGCGCTGGTGCGTGAACGCTGGCCGGAGATGCAGATTCATCTGTCGGTGCAGGCCAACACGGTCAATTACGCGGCGGTGAAATTCTGGCAATCGCTCGGCCTCACGCGCGTGATCCTGTCGCGCGAACTGTCGCTGGACGAGATCGAGGAAATCCGCCAGCAATGTCCGGACATCGAACTCGAAGTATTCATCCACGGCGCGCTGTGCATGGCCTATTCCGGGCGCTGCCTGCTGTCCGGCTACTTCAACCACCGCGACGCCAACCAGGGCACCTGCACCAACTCCTGCCGCTGGGACTACAAGGTGGACAGCGCGATCGAGGACGGCACCGGCGACATCCAAAAGATCGACTTCGACTTCGACAAGGCGTTGAGCGAAAGCGCACTGTCGTCCTGCGGCAACCAACCGCGCCACCCGCTCGCCGACCGCGTCTACCTGATCTCGCGCCCCGATCACCCGGAGGAACTGATGCCGGTGCTGGAAGACGAGCACGGCACCTACATCATGAATTCCAAAGACCTGCGCGCGGTGGAACATGTCGAACGGCTGGTGAAGATCGGCGTGGATTCGCTGAAAGTCGAAGGTCGCACCAAGTCCATCTACTACGTCGCGCGCACCGCACAGGTGTATCGTCAGGCTATCGACGATGCGGTGGCGGGCAGGCCATTCAACTACGCGCTGCTCGGCGCGCTGGATGCGCTGGCGAGCCGCGGCTACACCGACGGCTTCCTCGAACGCCACCACACTCACGAACACCAGAACTACATGCAGGGTCACTCCGAAAGTACCCGCCAGCAATACGTCGGCGACATCGTCAGCTGCGCCAACGGCATCGCCGAGATCGACGTGAAAAATAAATTCCAGGTCGGCGACCGGCTCGAGATCATCCATCCTTCCGGCAACCACATCGTCCAACTCACCGAGATGCGCAACCTCAAAGGAGAAGCCGTCACCACCGCGCCGGGCAGCGGGCATCGCGTGCAGATACCGTTGCAGGGCGAACTGGCGAACGGGATGCTGGCGCGGTTTATTTAAGTTATTGTTATAATCGGTATAATTTTTCAGAAGATAACTGATGCGTCTTTACAAAATTATCGGCATCATCTGCATTTGTTTTTCCGCCGTAGCATATGGAACCCCAATCCCAGATTCTCGCTTAATCGGGATGTGGGAAGGCGGTGGCAGAGTGTATGAAGCCATGTGGGGCAGAATAAAGCTAACCAATTCGCATCTATATTTCATAGGTGGCCCAAAGAATAATAAAGTCATGTGTCAAACACCATACTCCGTTGTTGAGCAAGGAGAAGGTTATACATATCCAGACGAAGAAGCGTATCACCAGCACATTGTTAAATCTCGGTACTATCACCACATTAAAATCAAACTCGAGAAAAACAAATGCGCAAGGGGGAGGTCGCTGTTACTTGCCTTCCCATCGGACATCCCCGAGTATGCAGATGCGGTAGATTATGAAGAAAATGGCAAGGTAGGTGGTTGGGGGCATTTTCATAAATTAAACGTTGATATCAAGTAAACTCGTTGCGCTATCTAAGCCAATACTATGATTCTCTCCACCCTCTCCCAATCCGACCGCTACGCCGCTCTGCATCCGCTGTTCCCGCGCGTCTTCGAATACATCCGCAGCACCGACCTGCTCTCGCTCGCGCCGGGGCGTTATCCCATCATCGACCAGCAGCTCTTCGTCATCGTGGAGAACGTGCCGGGACGCGCGCGCGAGGCGGCGAAGCTGGAATGCCATCGGCGCTACATCGACATCCAGCTGGTGCTGGAAGGGGTGGACGAGATGGGCTGGAAGGCGCTGGCGGATTGCACGCAGCCGGTGAGCGATTACAAGGAAGACATCCAGTTCTTTCACGATGCTGCGGCAACATGGATCGCCACGCCGTCCAATGCGTTCTGCATCTTCTTCCCGGAGGATACGCATGCGCCGCTGGTCAGCGTCGGCAACATCCGCAAGGCCATTTTCAAGATCGCGGTTTAGCCGCCCTATTTCTGCGGCTTGCCGCCCAGTTCGCGCACCAGCCGCATGGCTTCCAGCGGCGACAGTTCCCGGGCTTTCTCCTTCCTGAACAGCAGCCACAGCACCGCGCCGTTGAACAGCACGAAGATCACCTCCAGGTAGAGGATGGGTGCAACGATGGTGAGCATCGGCCCCGCCGCGAAGATGAAATAGAAGCCCTGGAAGGTCGGCAGCAGCGCGCCGGTGATGGCATCGACATGCTCGAAGGGCGGGAACAGCAGGATCACCGTCAGGTTGGCCGCGACAACCAGCAGGATGGCGTTCTGGTAATTGATATGCCGTATCGTGCCGAGCGCATGCCTCGCATCGCGCAGCAGCAGCCAGGCCACGCCGATATTCACCAGCAGCACGACGATTTCGAGGAACAGCACGCTGCCGTTGACGACTTCATTGCCACCGCGCGCGAATACGAACTGGAAACCGGCGAAGATCAGCGCCCTGGTGTCGGTGGCGGGAAAGGAGTCGAACGGTGGGAACAGCAGTATCACGGCGAGGTTGACCATGCCCAGCCATAATGCAATCTTCTGTTTGCGGTTCATGCGGCCCTCCGTCAGAAACATGCGGCATCAATGCTAACAGCTAATCGGCCCGCAGGCCAACCGCCCTAGCAGCTCGTCTCGTCGTCGAACGCGATGTCGCCTTCCGCCACCTTGTCGCCGATCCTGAGGTTCCTGAAATCGAACAGGCCGCTATCCAGCAGGTGCGAAGGCTTGACATTTTGCAT
>CAYNYH010000111.1:0-6415 GCA_964401425.1 uncultured Gallionella sp.
GCACGCCGATCTTGACGGGGGGCTGGGCACGCCCGTATTGGCCGTACAGCAGCAGACCGGCCAGCAGGACTGCGACCAGCAGGATGGCAATCGGCAGATTGGGTTTCTTGCTAGGCAAGCTTGGCATAAACGATCCCGACGCGCATTGAATGTGCCCGATGCAAATTATAGAGGGCTTTGGGGAATCAACGCTTGTTGAATATTTCGCGCAAAAACCCCGTGGTTTGCTGCCATGAATCCTGGTCGGCGGCGGCATCGTAGGCCAGCGGCAAGTTGAATTTCCTGCCCAGTTCGTCCGCATCCGGATTGGTGAAGCTGTGCTTCACGCCAGGATAGGTGACCATCCTGAAATCCGCCCCGGCACTCTCCATTTCCTTCCTGAAGGCGGCGACCGCATCGGCGTTGATCATCGGGTCGGCTTCGCCGGTGAAGGAAATGATACGCGCCCTGATCTTGCCGGGTTGCGCGGGATGATCCGTGCCGAGCGAACCGTGGAAGCTCGCCACGCCTTTCAGGTTCACCCCGGCACGCGCCATGTTCAGTGCCACGGCGCCGCCGAAACAATAGCCGATCGCCGCCATCTGCTTGGCGTCCACGGTTTTCTGCTTGCGCAGCAAGCGCATGCCCGCCTCGAAGCGCGCCTTGGCCATCGGCATGTTCTTGGCTACCTCGGTGGCGAACTTGCCCGCCTCGTCCGGATGGCCGGCCTGCTTGCCGTCGCCGTACATATCCACCGCCAGCGCGGTGTAGCCCAGTCCGGCCAGCATGTCGGCGCGCTTGCGCGCATAGCTGTTGTGTCCCCACCACTCGTGCACCACCAGCACCGCCGGGCGCCTGCCCTTCATGGCATCGTCGTAAGCGAGATAGCCCTTGAGGGTCGTACCGTTCGCGCGGTAGCTCACTTCCTTGCCCTGCACCGCGGCTTGCGCCAAAGGCGCGGCCAGACAAAACAGCGAAACCAGCAGCATGATGTTTTTCATAGCGCTCTCCCTGTTATGAACAATCGATCAAAAAGCACTTCACCACGAAGAACACGAAGGTCACGAAGATTTTTTCACAGGAGGTACACCATTTAACGCCTGCCAGCAGATGTTTGGCATTCCCGGAATGATCTTCGCTTTTCTTCGTGTTCTTCGTGCCCTTCGTGGTTCAAAGCCTTTGCCCAGGATCAAAAAACAAACTCCTGCCCCTGCTGCAACTGCTGCGGCCGGAACGCGGCGCAGGCGGCCGCGACCTCCGCCATGGTGTTCTCTTCCCTGCCCGGTTCCATGTGCGCGATGAAGAGTTGCACCGGGCGCTGCAAGCGCGCCAGGCCGTGCGCCAGGAGTTCGGCGGTGAAATGTCCCGACCTCGCGGCGGCGGCTTTGGCGGCGTTGAGGAAGGTCGTCTCGACCATCAGGTAGCGCAGGTTCTCGATGCGGTTCAGCGCCGCCCAGAATTCCTCGCAGTCCGTGGTGTCGCCGCTGTAGACGAAGCTCGCGGCGCCGCTGTCCGCGCAATAGCCCACGGTCGGCACCGCATGGCGCGCGGGCAGCGAAGTGATGCGCCGCGTGCCAAGCTGCACCGTGGTGCCGCACGCCAGCGGAATGAAGCGGATATAGGGATGGTCCGCGCTCGGCAGCGCGCTGTAATCCGGCCACAACTCGCCGTTGAGCATGTGCTGCTTCAGCGCGGCGATGGTCTCGGGCAGCGCATGGACGTTCAGCGGGCGCTGCCGCAGGAAGGCGGCGGCATCCGCGAGCAGCGGCAGGAAGCCGCTGTGGTCGAGGTGCGCATGGGTGAGGAAAACATGCTCGAGGAGCGCCATGCGCTCCAGCGCGAGATCGCCCGCGCCGCTGCCCGCATCGATCAGGATGTCGTCGTCCAGCAACAGCGCGGTGGTGCGCCGCACCCCGCCGATCCCGCCATAACAGCCCAGCACAGTCAGGCGCATCGCAGCCTCCCTGAAAACCGGAATCCGATACCGGCGGCAACGCCGGCGACCAGGTGAGCAGTAACTAGAAAACCGATAGGCCCATGGCCAAGCGGACGTTAAACAATTCCTGATTCGACCTTGCTGCGTACGTAGAAGACGCTGAGGCTCTGCAAGCGCACCCGCTGCAGCATCTGCTCGGCGAGCTTGTCGTCCACGATGAATTCCACCTGCACCGCCAGCTCCCCGGCAAGCTCGAAGAAGGTCTCCTCGCGCAGCCTGCCGTGCCGCCCGAACCCGGCGATGGCGCGGAATGCCGAACCGCCGAGGATGCCGAGTTCCCTGGCCTCTTCCAGCAGCCACTCATAGAGGGGCACACCGGCATGAAGCTGTTTTTC
Organism: uncultured Gallionella sp.; assembly: GCA_964401425.1. Taxonomy (GTDB): domain Bacteria; phylum Pseudomonadota; class Gammaproteobacteria; order Burkholderiales; family Gallionellaceae; genus Gallionella. The sequence continues at coordinate 2,311 of CAYNYH010000111.1, forward strand.
GGTGACATAGAAAGTAAGCTGATTCATCGTCGTTCTCCTAAAAAGCTGCCTTAATGTTGAAGCCATTTGAAAGTCTGTATACCCAGCACCGTCATCAGCAGCGAACCGCCGAGATGCGCCGCAATGATGGCCGTGCCCCACGCATACTGCCCGCGCAGCAGCAGGGTGACGGTCTCCGCGGAGAAGGTGGAAAAAGTGGTCAGCCCGCCGAGAAAACCCGTGATGATGAGCAGCCGCCATTCCGGCGATATGGTCGGATGCTGGACGAAGAAGGCGATCGCGAGCCCGATCAGGTAGCCGCCGACCAGGTTGGCCGCGAGCGTGCCGAGCGGCAGTTCCGGCAGCGCCGGGTTGAACCACAGCCCCAGGCCCCAGCGCAGCCACGCGCCGAAGGCCGCACCGATTCCCACCGCGAGAAATGCATAGAGCGTCATATCCCGGCTTACCGCTTCCAGGCCTGATCCATGGCGGCCTGCGCCTTGCTGTGCTGCTTCTTGCTCTCGGCGTAGCGCTTCTCCGACTGGGCGGCTTTTTTCCGCTCCGCTTCCAGTTGCTTCTTCAGCCGTTCCACTTCCTTTTCGGTCGCGGCCAGGCGTTTCGCATCGGCATCGCGTTCCGCCTCGGCGGCCTGCATCTCGTCCTGCGCGACCCGCAGCGCGGTCTGCACGATGGACAAGTCCTTGGCCATGGCCGCAGGCGGCAAGCCGAACAGGAAAAGCGCCAGCGCGCCAGCCAACAGCAGTTTGTTCCGGAACATAACTATCCCCTCAAAGAGTTTTAAAAATTCGCGAGAAGGGATGGATGCAAGGCGCACGGAACAGAGCAACCGGAATGTACAAGTAGTACATGAGGATTGCGAGTACCGCGCAACGCCGCAGACGCCCTTCGCAGCAATTTTTAGCGCATTCTACTCCACCAAACAGACAGGCGCGAAACCGCCGCCCGGCGTGCGGAAGTTGGTGGTCTGCCCCTGATAGAGCCGTGCCGCGACGAGCTGCACCCGCCCGTCGTAAACATAGCAGCGCACGTCGCACTTGAGCGGTTGCGGCTCCGCCCCCTCGACGCAGACCATGCGCTCGCCGGGTGCGGCCATGCGCTGCGCGACATAAACGCCCTGCATGATCTCCTCGAACACCCGCTTGGTGAGCTTCGCGCCGCTGTAACTTCCCTTGCTGCCGTAGCCCGCGGCGGGCTTGAAAAACCACTGCCTGCGCTCCTGCCACCACCGCTCCTGATCCGCCGCCTGCACCAGCCGGGTCTGCGGCACGCCCGCCTGCAGCGTGGCGATGTCGGCCTCGCTCACGCCGAGCGCGCGCAAGCCGTCCGCATCGGTGAGCCGCGCCAGCTTGCGCTTGTCGGCGTAGCGCGCGTAGTGCGCGGGGCCGGGCGTCACGACTGCGCCGCCCTCCAGATACGCCTGCCGCAGCGCGGGATATTTCTGCAGGGAAAAATCCGTCAGGCGGTTGTACACCAGGTCGATCATCTGCTCATCAAGATAGAGTTCATTTCCGCGCAGTTGCAGCGCGGACGGGTCGGCGATGCAGGCCGCGATCCCGGCACGCTCGAACATTTTCTGCGCGAGCAGGAATTCGGGATACAGGTATTGCGCCTCCGGCTGCTCGTCCACGATGGCGATGCTTTGCAGCGGCACACTGCCGCGCGCCAGCCGCCACTCGTTGCGGAACATTTCGAGGAACACCTGCTCAAGGTTCGCCTCTGCCGCCGCCGCACCCGGCCATCCGGCCTCGCGCTGGCTGTCGAGCAGCAGTGCATTCAGGAACCCGCCGCCCGCGTTGCTGTTGATCTCGATGAGGTGCGCGCCGTCCGCATTGAGGTGGAAGTCGTAGCCGTAGAACACGCCAAGTGCAGAGTCCGGCGCGGAGCTTTGCTCCCACCCCGGCAGCATCACCGCCCGCTCCGCCGCCTCGATCACCGCGCGCATCTGCCGCATCTGCGCGGCCGTGACGAACAAAGCCACATCGGCGAACAGGCAGGGGCAGCGCTCCGTCACCAGGTCATGCCACGCCTCGCCTTCGCCCTGCATCGCGCGCCGCAGCGCGGCACGGTCCAGCGTGGCCGCGTGACAGTCCGCATTAAGCCGTTCTGCCTCGCTCATCGTCCGCCCAGTAATTTCTGCTTGAGGTCGGCCTGCGCCGGCTTGTCGCCGAGCCAGACTTTCAGCAACGCGCCGTAGAACGGCGCACCGCCGACCGTACCCTTCGGGACGCCGTTCACGCTGACCTGCGTGCCGCTGCCCGGCAGATAGTCCAGCGTCACGACATCGCCTTTCTCGATTTCATCGATCGCGCGGAAGATTGCCGCGAATTCCTTGAGCGGCCTCTCCAGCGCGCTCAATTCGGCAGGGGTGTGATTGGCCGCAATGGCGTTGTTCAGCGCGCTGAACAGGTGATCGGCGCTGATGCCGATCAAGAGGTGCAGCGCCATGCGCTTCTCGCCGCCGTCAGCCTGTACCGCCGCCCAACTGGTGCTTTTCCCCGGCAGGTAGAGCGCCGCAATATACAGGTCGAGAAAGAACCTGCTGCGCACCCCCGCGCCATTGAGCTGCAGATCGCGGCTGCCGAGATGCACGCTGTCCGCCAGCTTCACGCCTTCCACTTCGGCGGCTCGCGCACAAGCGCACAGGCAGAGCAACAGCATGCCCAGCCATAATTTTCGCATCAGGATTTTTCCTTGAATCATTACAAACACAGCCGCAGATTGCGCCACCGCCCCCATCACCTCACGCCTCCGTTGCCGCGCGCAGACGGCATCAGGATTACTTGCAGTCACCGACGCGCTTGCCCCGGTAATGCATCACCATCTCGCCCTTCATCCCCGGACGCGTGGTTTTCGTCACGCCTTCGTAGCTGTCACGGTGGTACACCATCTCCCCGCTGCTGTTGCCCTGGCCGCCCTTGCACTGCACTTCCCAGGTGACCTTGTTGCCGCTTACCTTGGTGTTCTTCACCACGCAGTTGGGGTCGTTCTGGCCCTGCGGCACGATTTTCCTGTCGTCGCGCACGTCTTCCTTCCGGTAGCAGTGCTTCATGGTCGTCTCCCCCATGCCGGGCATCCCCTTGGGCATCCGCGGCATGTTGGGCATTTCCATTTTGGTGCTGATCTCCCACAGCCCTTCGCGCATCAGCTGCGTCGGCCATGCGCCGAACGAGACCGCCACCCCGCACGCTGCCAGCAAAACCTTCGCCAGATTTTTCATGCCACGCCTCCTTTCGTCACGGTTAAACCACAATGCCGCCTCACAGCACCTCGAAAATCCCCGCCGCGCCCATGCCCGTCCCGATGCACATCGTCACCATGCCGTACTTCTGCTTGCGGCGGCGCAGGCCGTGCAGCAGGGTCGCGGTGCGGATCGCGCCGGTCGCACCCAATGGATGGCCGAGCGCGATCGCGCCGCCGAGCGGATTCACGATGGCCGGGTCGAGGCCGACATCGCGGATCACCGCGAGCGACTGCGCGGCGAAGGCCTCGTTGAGCTCGATCCAGCCCATGTCGCTGAGGCTCAATCCCGTTTGCTTCAATGCGCGCGGAATCGCCTCCTTCGGGCCGATGCCCATGATCTCCGGCGGCACGCCCGCGACGCTGAAGCCGAGAAACTTGCCGATGGGCGTGAGGTTGTAGCGCTTGAGCGCGGCCTCGGAGCACAGCAGCACCGCGCCCGCGCCGTCCGACATCTGCGAGCTGTTGCCCGCGGTGACCGAGCCCTTCTGCGCGAACACCGGCCTGAGCTTCGCCAGGGCTTCGAGCGACGTGCCGGCGCGCGGCCCCTCGTCGTGCACGGCCAGGCGGCACTGCTCCGTTGCCTCGCGGCAAAGCAGGTCCGGCCGATGCTCGACAATCTCGAACGGCGTGATCTCGTCCGCAAACTCACCGTTCGCGATTCCCGCCAGCGCGCGCTGGTGGCTGTGCAGCGCAAACTCGTCCTGCGCCTCGCGCGAGACCTTCCAGCGCTCCGCGACCTTCTCCGCCGTGAGCCCCATGCCGTAGGCGATGCCGACATGCTCGTTCTCGAAGATCGCCGGGTTGAACGCCACCTTGTTGCCCATCATCGGCACCATGCTCATGCTCTCGGTACCCGCCGCAATCA
>CAYNYH010000112.1:0-6284 GCA_964401425.1 uncultured Gallionella sp.
GGCATCGGGAATGCTGTACTGGATCATGAACACAAGAGCATGATAGGCATGATCAATAGTATCGAATACGCCATTAGGAAAAATGATAATCCTGCCTTGTTTAAGGAAATTAAATTATTCAAAGGCATTGTCCATGCGCACTTTGCCAACGAGGCCCGGATTGCGCAGGCGGTCAATTTTGATTTTGAACGTCATGATCAGGGGCATCAATATTTGCTGAAGGAACTTGATGCCACATTGGATGAGCTGGAAAGCAAAGTCGCCATGCCGGACGACACATGGTGCAAATACGCGATGGGAAACTATCCCGAATTATTGCGGGATTGGCATATCAAGCACATCACCGGTGAGGATATGGAAATGAACCTGGTGTTGCAGCGCTATCCCATCGATTTCAGGATTGCTTAAAGGACCGGGCGCACCATAAAAACAAATCGCCTGGCTTAACTCGACAGCCCGTAGCTCAGCTGGATAGAGTACTTGGCTACGAACCAAGGGGGCAGGAGTTCGAATCTCTTCGCGCGCCAAATCCGAAAAAGGCTTATTTCTTCATGAAGTAAGCCTTTTTTATTTGCACTCCGAAAGGATAAATCCAGGCGCTACGTGGTGCTTTGTTGCAGGGTATAACGAGATGCGTTATGCTGGCACATGATTATTGGATTCGCATCAAAAGAAACTGAAAAGGTTTGGCGGGGCGAGGTGTCGCGCAAATTGCCACGAGACATTCAGCAAGTTGCCTTGCGCAAACTATTCATGCTCGACAAGGCGCAGTCGTTGAATGATCTGCGAATTCCGCCAGCTAATCGGCTTGAGGCATTGAAAGATGACCGAAAAGGGCAGCACAGCATTCGTATCAACGATCAGTGGCGCATCTGTTTTGTGTGGACGAATAGCGGCCCGGATGCGGTTGAGATAGTTGATTATCATTAAGGAGCGAGCAATGAATAAATTGCAGAATATTCACCCAGGCGAAATTCTCTTGGAGGAATTTTTAATTCCGATGGGAATAAGCCAGACCAAATTGGCTAATGCTATTGGCGTGCCGCCGCGCCGGATTAATGAGATCGTGCTGGGCAAGCGCGGCATTACTGCCGATACCGCCTTGCGTCTGGCAAAAGTCTTCGGCACTTCTGTGCAATTCTGGATGGGATTGCAGGATGAATACGAATTGCGCGAGGCTCGCAATTCGATCAAGGAGCAACTTGATCAGGTGATGCCGCTTGCTGCTTGAGTGTTGCATGTAGTAAATTCTTAAGGCAATTCAACAGCAAGCTTCCAGTGCCCGGATTTTTCTTTTCAGCGGCCGGATTGCTGCTGCTTACCAGAACAGTCTGCCCTGCATCGGCTCTTTCCCGTTTCTCACCAATTCGTCCAGCAGGGATCGGGCAGTTTCGGTGGCGCCATGCTTTTGGCCCATGTTCAGCAGATGGGCCAGCGCCTTCTCGTAGGGATATTCCGCGTCCATCCACTCGTCGGTAAGCTGCTGCGGCGTGCACTTCCTGACCTTCAGCGTTCCGGAATTGACGCAGATGAGGTGGAAGGAGGAGGGCTTTTTCTTTGCGACGATGGCGACGTGCCGCTGGCGATCCATCAGTACCTGCCCGCATACCACGTTCGGGTCGGCCTTGATGAAATCATGGGTACGGTAATCGGTGATGTCCTTTGCCATTTTTATAATTTGGTAGAGCCTTGAACATCCCTGTTATCGGCACGCGGCGGCATTTCTTGAGTTTTTTCGCACTGCGAAGTTGCAGCACGATTGTGCTGCATGGCCTACGGATTGTGCTTGTGGACGTTCCAGGTCACGACACCCCAGATGGAGAAATCCTGCTCGGGTCTGATCGTCATGTCGGAATAATCTGGATGTGCGGCGCGCAGCACCTTGCCTTCCGCGGTGTGCAGCAACTGCTTCACGGTGAATTCGCCGTCCACCACGGCGATCACCACGCAGCCGTGGGTGGCGGGCACGGAGCGGTCCACCACCAGCAGGTCGCCGTCGAAGATGCCGAGGTCGCGCATCGAATCGCCGCCGACCCGCATGAAGAAAGTCGATTCCCTGTGCTGCACGAGATGCTCGTCGAGGCTCAGGCGCTGCTGCACGTAGTCGTCGGCGGGGGAGGGGCAGCCCGCCGGAACCGCCTTGCGCAACAGGGCGCGCTGCCGGTGGAAAAGCTCCCGGTTCGGGTGCGTCAGGGAGAGCAGGGCGGAAGGCATGGCGCGGTGGCCGCAGCCGAATTGGGTTTGTCGCATGGGATTACTTCCGGTATTTGCGGATCAGGCCGACCAGCACGCCGAAGATTTCCAGCGAGCCTTGTGGGCGGATCACCGGATAGGCGGGATTGGCCGGGCGCAGCACGAAATGGCCGCGCTCCTTGTCCAGGGTCTTGAGCGTGAACTCGTTGTCCACGATGGCCACCACGATGTCGCCGAGGTTGGCGGTCAGGCGCTTCTCGACCACGGCGACATCCCCGTCATGGATGCCGGCATCGATCATCGAATCGCCCTTCACCGGAATCAGCGTGGTCGTGGACGGGTTGTCGATCAGCATCTCGTCGATGACGAGGTAGTCCCCCGAGGTCGCCGTGACCGAGACCGGCATGCCGGCCTGCACGGAAGATTCGGCGAGCGGCCGCGCGAAGAACTGGCGCGTCGGCACCCAGACTCCGTCCGGCGTGCGCTCGATGAAACCGGCCTTGCCCAGCCGGTCCAGGATCGCCTTGACCCACGACTTGGAGGCAATGCCGAACACCTCGCACAGCGAAGCATAGGAGGGGATGCTCTTCCAGTCGGCGTAATAGTCCTGCAGCCGGGCGAGATACTCCGCGTCCCTGGGGTTGGACTCGGGAGAGGGGGAATCGAAATCGGTCATGATGTCACCTGCACAGAACGAACGTGCTGCCACTATAAAAGAACGGACGTTCTGTTGTCAATGGGTTCGTGTGGAAGGCTTCCGGCCGATTGCCTATATATTTCGGCATATGGTTTTCGGGGGAGTTTGCTGCTAGATTGCGGGGCGATGTACTTGGAGTCCCCCGTGTTCCTTGAGCGGGGGATACGACAATCGCTATGAGGGGATGGCGATTTTCGGTAGTAACTGTAATGGCAGTGAAAGGGAGAATGGATTGGTGAAGAACAATATTAAGGTGGCCTCAATAACTTTTGGTGCTCCGCCATTTCGAAAACTCGAAAATCTGACAGTAAATTTTGCCGAGAGACTGACACTTATTGCCGGACACAATGGCGTTGGGAAGTCGACAATATTGGCATTGACAACCAATGTTTTTGGCTTGCCTCGAAGCACCGAATTTAAAACTTATTTCGATGGCGAGTTCTATTGCAACATAGAACAGATGATGCACATTGATGAATCAGAAGTGAATGCGGCTCAAGAAGCAAAAGCGCCACCACCACGTGTGGCTTGCAGAGTTAATGACGTAACCGTGATCAAGCAGTGCTCTCTCACGCGCCGTAGCAAGTATCAACGAGCTCGTGTTGTCCCTCGTACGGAAGGAAAAAGAGACAATCCCATTGATGCTAATGGCATACACATTGGGCCGGATGCGAAAATTCCATTGCCAACGATCCACCTTGGTATCAAACGCATTCTCCCTGCCGGCGAAGCACCCGAGAAAGATGTTTCCAGCAAGGCTGATACAGCAATGCAGGAAGATGACAGCAAATTGATCGCAAACTTTATTAACTCGGTTGTGCTGGGTGGTAAGGCAAAGCATGATGGCATTACAAGTCAGTCCATCAAGGGGGCGCGCAAAGTCAGCAAGCAACCCGGTTACGAGCATGATCCCCGTGCCATTTCTCTAGGCCAAGACAGCCTTGGCAGCATTGCAACTGCGCTTGCTTCGTTCAATCGCATTAAACGTGAGATGCAGGATGAATACCCCGGCGGTCTGCTTGTAATTGATGAACTTGACGCGGGCTTTCATCCGCATGCCATTGGTCGTTTGGTAGCAGAGCTGAAATCGATAGCGAAAAAGCTAAACATCCAAATCATCGCGACCACGCACTCACCGAGACTGATCGAGGCGGTACATCCAGATGGCGAAGGTAATGCTCATGCTCCTGATACCGTTATCTATCTGCACGATACCGCTCATCCGAGAATGGCACCCGACCAGTCCCTGCAGGCTATTTTGGCCGATATGAATCTTAAGCCGTTGCAAGTGCAGGCAGTCGAGAAACCGAAGATTCCAATTTACTTCGAAGATGAAGAGGCGGCACAGTTCTTTGGTGAACTGCTCTCCACGTCCAAGCGCCGCAAAATTGCGCGTACGCATAATGTAAAACTTGATCTCATACCTTTGGGCGTTGGTGGTTCAAATTTAGTGAAGTTACCCAAACACGACCCCCATTTTATGGGTACGGTTCTTGTCGTGGATGCTGACACTAGCTTGCCGGGAAGGAAGAAGGATAGGGCTAATATGGTTAAGCTTCCAGGGGCACCAGACGAAAATGGTAAAGGGATGTCGCCAGAGCGGACAATCAAGACGTTTCTTGTTGAGCTTGTTAAATCAGAAATACAAGAGGTGCGTGACTTGATGCTTGGCCTCAGTGTTGCTAATCCAAGTAGTGACTTGATCAGCGCTCACTTTTTGAGCGGTGGGCCGGAAAGCAACGACCGAGTGTCAATGAAGCAATGGTGGACTAATCACTGGAATGATTTGCAATCTTGGGGCGTGATTTCCGCTTGGGCTAAGGCCAACCCAGATCAAGTTACCAAACTTCAGCAGGATACTGAAAACGCTGTCGATCATGTAGCCAAGCGTTGGAATAATATGCTGGCCAAGTAACCCGTTCTCATGTAGATTTAGCGACCATGTATTCTAACAAGCTATATACGCCTTTGCGTTACCCCGGCGGCAAGGCACGTTTTGCACCGTTTGTTGCAGACCTGATGCGACGCAACGGCCTGTCTGGCGGTCACTACCTAGAACCCTTTGCTGGTGGTGCAGGAGTTGCGCTGGAACTGCTGTATCACGGGGTGGCCGAGCACGTTCACATCAACGACTTTGATCCTGCCATAGCTGATTTTTGGCGTGCCGCTACAGAGCAGCCACGAATGCTTATTGAGCTTGTTGCCAACGAACCTGTGACTGTCGAGGCTTGGCACCACTGGCGCAGTGTGATGCTTGGGCAAACCAACAGTACCGAGACCGAGCGTGGCTTCGCAACGTTGTTCCTGAATCGCACCAATCGATCCGGTATTCTAAAGGGGGGTGTAATCGGCGGCTTGGCGCAGGCGGGCAGCTACAAAATAGATGCACGCTTTAAGCGTGATGTGCTGATCAAGCGGCTTGAGCGCATCGCGCAGCACGCGAGTCATATTCACGTTTACGAAGAAGATGCTCACGCGTTATTAACCCGCTGCCACAAATTTCTTCCGGCCAAGTCGTTGGTTTACTTGGATCCACCCTACTACGTTAAAGGTGCTGGCCTGTACCGTAATTATTATGAGCACTCTGACCACGAGCGCATTGCAAAGCTGCTGAAAAGCACGCGCTTTCGCAGATCGTGGATTGTGTCCTACGACAATACCGAGGAAATCAAGACTATGTATGCCTACGCTCGTGCTTTAGCTTATGGACTGAAATACACCGCCCAAACTCGCTACGAGGGTGCCGAGGTAATGTTTTTTAGCCCTAATTTAGATTTAGGGGAATTACAAACCACGATATTGCAAGCAGCCTAGGGTAAACAGCCATTCCCCAGTGCACAGACCTATCTCTTCGGGCGCGCCCGAAGAGATTCGCACCCTCGATCTCCTTATCTCCCCGACAAAATTCCCTCCCCATCTGCTAGACTTCGCCCCGCTGTCGCAGTGGTTTCCGGTTGGCTCGCCGTAACGCCGTTCTTGTCTTCCTCTGGGAGGCGACGGGTCTGACGGCCAGCGTGTAGCTGACCCGATTCTGCCGCGGCGGAATGTACCGTATCAAAGCGCTGCCAGTGCGCAGGTCAGCAGATCATCGAGGTGCGAGCTCCCGCCGTTTTCCGCCCACTACGAGTGGCCAGCGGAGCTTTCCATTGCGCGGATTCCTTCCGGAATTCCGCGTGCGCGTTCCCTCATGCCTGTCTTTCCCTACGCGATTTCTGGCCGTGTCCTTTTGTGTCGGCAGGAATCGGGATAAGTTTTTAAAGGGGATGATTATGAAAAAGTTTGTATTTTCCGCAACGCTGTTTTTGTCGGTCGTGCCCGCGCAAGGCGCGATGGCCGCCGAGGCTGTCACCATCATGGGCGATCCCTGCACCGTGCCCCTGGCGAAAAAGCTGGG
>CAYNYH010000113.1:0-6273 GCA_964401425.1 uncultured Gallionella sp.
CTCAAGACATCGTCCCCTGTACCTCCGGCTATCGTGTCATCGCCGCCCAAGCCATCAATGACATCATCGCCAACTGTTCCAGCAAGATAGTTTGAACCCTCCGTCGGCGTGTTAGCGATCGTTCCTAATGTCTCTGCATCCCACACCGTAGCTGGATCATCCGCAAACACGACTCGCTCCACCCTGCATGCATCGCCCGCATACCAATTCTGCAAGGTCAACTTGTCTATCGTGCCATCAAGATTGGTGATATTGAGATAGATATTGTTTTGGTCATTCGTAACGATCACATCCGCTGGCAACACCCCCGCTGCGATTTGAATCGTGTCGATGTTGCCTACCGAGGCATCGTTTTCGACAACCACATCCTGACCGAAACCGCGCCCGAACACATAGGTATCATTGCCAACTCCTCCTTGCAGAGCGTCATTGCCTGCGCCACCATCTAGTGTGTCGTTGCCAGCCTCACCCCACAAATTGTCGTTACCCGCCCCGCCGCTCACCACATCATTCCCGCCGCGCGCATATACCGTGTCGTTGCCCAGCCCGGTATCAATCACTTCTGCCGAGTCGTATGCGTAGATTGTGTCGTTGCCATCGGTGGCGATAACAGGGAAAAGACCTTTGATTGCGCTGAAATCCCATGTCGTGCCGTCCGCAAAAGAAATCTGCTCAACGCCATTCGGGTTCGCGCTTTCGACCAAGAAGTAGTTCTTAAGAGTGATGCTGTCGCCCGTGCCGCGAATGGTAAGCGTCAAGTCGTCATGCGTCCGGCTCAGATCGACATCAGTCGATGCAACGTCTGCGTTAAAGACCAGCCGGTCAAGCTTGCCTACTGTCGCATCGTTGCTGTTGATCGTATCCAGTCCATCGCCGCGTCCGAACCGGTAGGTATCATTACCTGCTCCGGCATCCAGCGTGTCGTTACCCACCCCACCGAGCAAAATGTCATTCCCGGCACCACCCGCCAATGTGTCGCTTCCGGCTCCACCATCCAGTGTGTCATTGCCCGCATTACCATACAGCGCGTCATTGCCTTCGCCGCCTGCCACATACCAGTCTTGTCCATCGGGTACGCTGATTGTGCCTGCCGTTACGCGATAGGCAAACCGGCCATCGATAGCGGCTGCATACATGGCCACATCGGGCAATGTTGCCAGTGCCGGTGTCAGTGTCGCCGCCCGCAAATCACACCCGTCGCCGTGCAACCTGTTCAGCGTCGCCGCCGCAAATTCCGCATCCTGTTTGCTGCTGATGGCAGAGAGCCCCTGAATCAGACTGTCTTGAAGCATCGCCGCATCGGTGACGACAAAGCGGTCTCCCGCCAGCGAGTAATACGCGCCCTTAATCCAGTCTTTCGCCGTCGCCTGGATGGCGAAGCTGATGGCTTCCTGTTGCACCAGCGTTTGCCATTGTCCTTCGATGTATGTCGTGTTCCACCATCCCCCTCCTGAGGGATTGATCTGGGCAAATCCTGCCGCCTCGATCGCTCCCTTCTGCACGTTCTGCCCGGTCATGGTTTCCAGCATCCACACCTTGTCCACTGTAGTGAGGTTGGTGCGGGTGACGCCTTTGGCCTGGTGTGCCGCTGCGAGTCCCGTCCATTTCGCCATGAAGCTTTCGAAGTTTTGCAAGATGCCGGTTGCTCCTTGGGCGATGAGGTCTGCGGCGGCTTGTTTGAGGGCGGGGTTTTGCTGGTAGACGATGTGCAGGCTGGCAACGTCGCCATAGCCGCGCAGCCACGGAAGTTGGTAGATGTCGCTGTCCAGTGTGGGCGGCAGGTCGAGCGGGCGGTTGGGGTTGGCGTCGGTGAGGGCTGCGTCGTAGGCGAATTCGATGTCGGCGACGTATTGTTGCTGACCGCTGCGGGTGAAGCTGCCGGTGGCGACGATACTGTTGCCGTTGGCGGTGGGTTGCGATACCAGGGTCTGTGCGGTGCTGATGGAGGTGATGCCGAGTTCGTCCAGCGTCTTGAGTTCGCCCGCCTGGGATATGCCGTCGCTGTTGGCGTCCTGCCAGACGCGCAGTTGTCCGAACAGGGGGTCGCTGGCATCGACGATGCCGTCCTGGTTTGCATCGACGAGTTCGGCCAGGCGGTCGAAGGCGGTGTGCTGGACGTCGGTGCCGAAGAGCTCGCCACGGTCGTCCACGACGCCGTTGCCGTTCATGTCCAGGGCGAGCAGGCCGTCTTCGGGGGCGAGCCAGCCAGATTTTTCCGCAACGCCGTCCTGGGTGAGGTCGAAGTAGACGGTGGAGCTGGCCAGGCCGATATCGTCGATGCGGCCGTTGTTGTTGAGGTCGAGCGCCAGGGGGCTGCTGGAGAAGAAGCGGGAGTTGTTGGGGTTGTAGGTGGGTTTGCCGGGCGGGTTGGCCGGGTCCTCTGCTTCGTCGAGGTAGATGCCGAGCTGGCCGTTGGTGAATCCTTCGATGGTGAGGGGGTCGTTGATCTGGAGGGTGGTGCCGTTGAGGGTGTAGGTGTTGCCTGCGGCATCTGTCCAGGTGGTCTGGCCCTTCTGGCGCGTGGCGAAGGTGAGTTGTTTGCCGTTGAGGTAAACCGTGCCCTGTCCATCCGAGTCGCGGATGGTGTCGCCGTCGTCGGCGTAGTAGGTGTCAATGCCCGTTCCACCGTCGAGGATGTCGCCGCCTGTGCCGTCATTTCCGTACAGGGTGTCGTTGCCGCTGCCGCCGAGGAGGTTGTCAACACTATCGCCGCCAACCAAAACGTCGTTGCCGCTTCCGCCTGTCAGCGTATCTGAACCCACATCGCCGATCATCAGGTTGGGATTTGTGCTGGCGCCCGTGAGGGTGCTGCCTGTGTTTTCGCCTACCCAGATGTTCAGGTTGGAAAAACTCTGGCCTTGGCCGTAGTTCGTGATGAGTAACTGGGCGGCGGGATTGAGCGATGCTTCCAGGCTGGCAGCACCTCCATACAGCGCATCGTAATTAATCATCGCGTCAGAGTGCGCGGTGTACATCCGGTACACTTGCCGCGCTTCAGCCTCGCCGAGTGGGGCGTTGTCGTACAACCCGAACATATCGGATTCGCGGTAGCGGCGGTTGGCGATGCCTTGGCCTACACTCGATCCACCATTCGATTGATAGCGTATCTGGTACCAGGCTTCGGCGCGGTTACCGTCCAATATCGCATTGCCAAGCCCCATCCCAAGCAGGTTGGGATTGTTATAGGCAAGAGAAACCAAGGCGGCGCGTTCCTTGGTTTGTTCCCATGTTAAGCCGTAACAATTCAAGAAATTTGTTACTTGCACTTCTGCTGTGTCCGTTATGTATTTATCCAGCAACAAAGTCGCATTAGGTTCGCTGCCGAGGTTAATGCTGAGTTGATCACGAATACTCTTCAGATACACTTCACCTTGAGAACGGTTCGCGCGTGCTTGGTCAAGCAGTTGTGCGTCCTGCGTGTTGAGTGCATTGAGTCCGACGGCGGAAAAATAAGTATTGATCTCCGCATTGCTGTGTACCAGTAGATCAAAGCCGTAGCCGATGGCGAGGCTTCCGTCATAGTAGGGAGTTAAGCCGTATGTATCGCCTCCAAGCAACCTGTCATTTTCAGATAGTTTTATTTCATAATCGCGATCTTTTCCGTAAGAACCCAATGTCCAATCAGTATGCAGATTTGCCAGTGCCATGATTTTTCTCCCTTGATCAATGTGCGCGTTTTGCGCGGTTCCGTTGGTAATAGCAAACGTCTTCCATCTTTCCTGTCATCTCTCGGTTTACAAATTTCCCGCCGCCATATTTCGTAATGACCGCATACCCAGTTGTGGTGTGTTTCGTCTCAAACGCGGGGCGCATGAACAAGTAGGAAGTGTCACGATAAATAAATGGTTCCAGCACCCACAATATCGCCACTTTTCCTATAAGCGGAGACGATAGGGTATAAAAATCTCCCGCCAAAGATATTTGATTCCTCGCGTTCCATAGCTCGGCAGAAGTGAGGCCATTCGCACGTTTTGCTGTCTCTGCATCAAAAATATGCAGCGAATCTGCCCGCACGTTGGACAAAGAGCCAATATGTCTTACCACGAAATCCTGTACACCGTCATTGTTAAAGTCAAACAGCGCACCTTCGACATCTCGATATTGAGTGTGCCCATAATAATCAAACGAAAACCGTGCAGGCTCCCAAGGAATACGCTTGAATTCCTCATGCTCCTCCTGATGCTCATCCCCTCGCCAGCCATATTTCTCGAGGTCTTGATTGAACAGTTCCATCATGTGGTTGCAAAGTTCATCGTCCTTGTTCATCAGCAAGGTGTAGTTTTCCTCGTTCTTGAAGACATTCGCTTCATTCAGCACCGCGAGACGACCACGATAATGGTCGCGCAAACAAGAAATATCCTTGCATTGGTTGCGTGCTTTAATCGATCCGCGTTGCTGTTTCTTGAGCAGGGCTTCGTCCAAAGATTTTTTGAGCACCTCGCCGTAAACTTTGGCAACCTCTTCATCCTGCAATGACAGTCCGGCATCGGCACAGATCATCTTCTCGACCTTGGTGCTTGCCTTCGCACAATCAAAACTCGCCCCTTGCACAGGCAATACCATTGCCAGACAGCCAAAGAGGGCAATGTCAATCCACCCTCTTCGTTCGATGTGCCCGCTCATGCCGCCATCTTCCTTTCCGCCTCATTCGCAGCTTCAATCGCCCCCTTCTGCACGTCCTGGCCGATCATAGTCTCCAGCATCCACACTTTGTCTTCGATGGTGAGGTTGGTGCGGGTGACGTTTTTGGTTTGGTGTGCGGCTGTAAGTCCTGTCCATTGCGCCATGAAAGGCTCAAAGTTATGCAGGATGCCATCACTGCCCTGGGCGATGCGGTCGCTCGCCGCCTGGCGCAAAGCCGGGTCTTGCTGGTAGGCGATGTGCAGGCTGGCAACGTCGCCATAGCCGCGCAGCCACGGAAGTTGGTAGATGTCGCTGTCCAGTGTGGGCGGCAGGTCGAGCGGGCGGTTGGGGTTGGCGTCGGTGAGGGCTGCGTCGTAGGCGAATTCGATGTCGGCGACGTATTGTTGCTGACCGCTGCGGGTGAAGCTGCCGGTGGCGACGATACTGTTGCCGTTGGCGGTGGGTTGCGATACCAGGGTCTGTGCGGTGCTGATGGAGGTGATGCCGAGTTCGTCCAGCGTCTTGAGTTCGCCCGCCTGGGATATGCCGTCGCAGTTGGGGGAGAAGTCGAGCGGGTCGACGCCCGTGAGTTGCTTTTTTAAACGCTTTGCCCGCATTTATCGCTCCCCGGAAAGTATTGGCCGGATCGATCGGGGCCCGATCCGGAAAAGCGGGGCGGAAGATAAATCAGAAGAAAATCTGTGAGGTGTACCGCCCATCGCAACGCGATAAGCGTGATGAATTCCTGGAATTGGCCTGACCGACAACATGATGTCCCTCTTTATCGATAAAACAGGAAACAATCTTTGGCGGCCCCGCTATCTTAGGTCTTACCCCTTAGATCGGAAACTTTGCGCCCCTGCCTTTCGACAGGTTTGCCTTTTTCTTGGTGCTGCCGGAAAAATCCGGCGGCTAATTATTCTGATTTAGCGTGACGATAATTCACGAGTGAGCATTAAACAATATGCCGAAATGTCTATATATTCCGGCCTAGTCATTTTGGATAGATGCTTAAGAGCTACCCGGCTTATTGGGGTCTCCATAAATCATTACTCCCGTTCGCCCTGAGGTATCGAAGGGTGAAGCGGCACGCATCGTGTGGCTTCGATACCCTCAGTATTTCGCAGTGCCTTTGAATGCCGTGCGCACAGCGCACGCTACCAAGCTAATGGTTTGCAGATTGGACTGCTCCCGCCTCCGGCCTGCCGAATTCGATTACCTCATCCACCTGCAACGCCTTGGGCAACTGGTGGGTGATGAACAGCATGGTGACCTTACCCTTGAGCTTGTTGACGGTGTGCGCGAAGTGTTCGGCGGTAGCTTGGTCGAGGTTGCTCACGGCCTCATCGAAGATCAGCACGCGCGGGCGCTTGAGCAGGGCGCGTGCGATGGCGATGCGCTGGCGCTGTCCGCCGGAGAGGCCGATGCCGTTCTCGCCCACCGGGGTCTGGTAGCCCTGCGGGAGCTGCTCGATGACCGGGTGTATTTCTGCCATCTTGCAGGCGTGGACGATCTCTTCGAAGCTGGCATGCGGGTTGGCCAGTTGCAGGTTTTCGAAGAGGGTGCCGGAGAATAATCGCGTCTCCTGCGGCACGACGCCGAAGTTGGCGCGCAGTTCGTTGGCGGCGAGGTGGCGGATGTCGTAGCCGT
>CAYNYH010000114.1:0-6253 GCA_964401425.1 uncultured Gallionella sp.
CGCAACGCCGCAATGCGCCCGCAGGCAAACGGCCCTCCGGGTTGGGTCTGGGCGCGGCGTCTGCGGCGTTGCACCACTTGCCAATGGAATAACCATTGGCTGCGCGCTGCGCCTTGCATCCATCCGCGCCCAGACCCAACGCGGGGCATGAAACCTACTGAAATAGGCTCTAAGGGATTCTTGTCTGGAAATTCGTCAGGTAGGTTTCGAGAAACATCGGGTCATGTTCCGAATCGAATTTCAGGAAGCTGATGCCCGCCCGGAAAAGAAGCTCCCGGTTGTCGTAAACCGTATAAACGACCTTCCCGTACACTTCTATGACACGAGGAGCCTTTACCGCATGGACTGGCGGGACATGGATATGCAGTTTGACGAACTCCAGTGACTGCAAGTTGCGGTCCAGGAAAACGGCTGCTCCCTTGACGGAAATATCCTTGATATAACCGTGGTGCTGGCTTTGCGCATCGATGAAGGCTATGGTCCGCCACTTGACGAAGAAACGCGGTACGCTGCGGTGTTCTTTGCTCCCCTGTATCGCCGGTGGCTCCTTGGGGTGTTGCGGCGGCTGGCTTGCAGGGGGGGCGTTGATGAGATCAATGATGTTTTCGTTCGACTTCGACATGATTGGGACTGTATGTTTTGTTGCTGAAATGACGTGTGAATTATGAGGGATTACGATTATTTTTGCTGGTTATATTTTTGCATGGGAAAGCCCATGAATCGATTCTTAAGCCGTGACCGGTAGGGTAGAATTGCAAGGTGTCGGGCAAATTCCGGGTTTCCGGAGGGTTGCCGGAAATTTATAAATTTCAATGGATTAGTTATGTATCTGAAAGGAAAAGTAGCGCTCATCATCGACGACCTCACGGGGATGCGCAGTTCCATACGCGCCACCCTGTCCACGCTGGGGATCGAGAGCTGCGACCAGGCCGGCACGGCGCGCGAGGCGGTCGACAAGATGCGCGCCAAGTTCTATGACATCATCATCTGCGACTACTATCTGGGCGACGACACCGACGGGCAGCAGATACTGGAGATGGTGAGGCGCAACCGGATCATCAGCCACAGGACGCTGTTCATCATCGTTACCGCCGAGCGCACGCAGGATCGCGTCGTCAGCGCCGCGGATTTCCTTCCCGACGACTACCTGGTCAAGCCGTTCACCGCCGATACGCTCGGCAAACGAGCCCTGAGCCTGCTGGAAAAAAGGGAATATTTCCAGGATGCCCATGCCGCGCTCGATGAGGGCAAGCATGACTTGGCAATCGGCAGGCTTGGGCAACTGTGCGCGAACAAGAACAAGTACTGGATCGATGCCATGCGGCTGATGGGCGACAGCCTGATCCAGGCCGGGCGCTATGCCGATGCCCTCGCGGTGTTCGAGGAAATCCTCAGGCTGAAAGAAATTCCCTGGGCGGTGATGGGCAAGGTCAAGGGGCTGAAAGGATTGGGCAAGGCGGATGAGGCGCGGCGCTTGCTGAATGCCTTGCTGCAGCAGCATACCGAATACCTCGCGGGTTACGACATGCTGGCGACCCTGTGCGCCGAGGCCGGCGATGCCGAAGAAGCGCAAAAACAGGTCGAAAAGGCGCTTGAGATCGTGCCGGCCATGCACCGCCAGAAGCGCGCCGGCAAGCTTGCGCTGGAACGCGGCGATGTCGACAAGGCGCAGAAATACCTGAGCGAAGTGATCGAACGCGGCAAGTATTCCTTCTTCAAGGACCCGGAGGATTACACCCTGCTTTCCCAGGTGCACATGGAAAAAGGTGACACCGAACAGGCGCGCTCGGTGCTCGACCTGGTGGGGAAACGTTTCGCCGCAACGCCCGAGGTCAAGGCCAGGGTTCAGGTGCTCAAGGCGATGGCCTGGCAGAAGGAAGGCAAAGCAGAGCAGGCGAAAGCCCTGCTGGAGCCGCTGCTGGCCAATCCGGACGATTTGTCCGAATCCGTCAGGATGGATCTGGCAAAGACCTGCTTCCTGGCCGGCGAAAACGAGGTCGCTTCCAGGCTGTTGAGCGAAATGGTGCAGAACAACCACGACAACGCGGCGCTCAAGGAAGAGGCGGTCAAGATGATGGAATCCGTCGGCCTGGGCGATCAGGCCAAGGAATTGGTGGGAAATGCCGTCGATGAAGTGATTGCGCTCAACAACCGCGGCGCCCTGTTGCTGCGCGACGGGCAACTGGAAGAGGCCGCGCAGTCGCTGGTGGAGGCGGCCGAGAAACTGCCGCGCAACGCCACCATTTTGCAGAATGCCGCCTATGCGCTGCTGCTGAAAATGCAAAAGAGCGGTGCGGCCGGAGAAGATTTGGCCAAGGCAGATCTCTATATTGAAAAAATGGCGCATTTGCCCGATCCGCCCAAGGGGTTGCCCAAGCTGCAGGCCATGCGCCAGCAGCTTAATGCCGGGGTGAGCGCATGACGGACATCGACACCGCTACCGTGCTGGCAACCGCCGTGCACGAGGTGAAGAACATGATGGGGGAGCTGTCCCTCAACCTCGACGAATACCACCGCCGGCATCCCGATGCCGAGATGGCAAGAATGCGCGCCCTGTCGCGCAAATTGCAGGATCGGCTGATACAGATCCTGATCCTGCAGAATGAAGGCGGGAATAACCTGAGGGTAAACGCGGAGGCGATCAATCCGGAGGAACTGCTCGATGAGGTGGCCGCGGATGCGAGGCTGATGCTGCCGGAGGGCATGGTTCTCGAATCGGACAGCCGGGTGGGCGACGTGCCGTTCTGGTTCATCGACCGCTACCTGGTCTCGCAGGTGCTGATGAACGCCCTGCACAACGCTTTCAAGTTCGCGAACTCGCGCGTGGTTCTCGGCTGCCGCGAGGAGGCGGACGGCCTGCTGTTCACCGTCCGGGACGACGGGGCGGGCTATCCCGACCAACCCGGTTTCCGCCCCGACGCCCTGCCGCAGGAAATGAAAGACGGGAATTCGAGAAAAGGCACCGGGCTCGGCCTGCGCTTCAACGAGCGCATCGCGGTGGCCCACGGCGGCAAAATATCCCGCTCAAACGACGCCGGAGCCTGCTTCGCGCTGTGGCTGCCCAAATAGCCTGGCCTGCCGCAGATAGCGGTTTTTAGGCAAAGCGCATCGACAAATCCACTGCCGTGACATCCTTGGTCAGCGCGCCGATGGAAATCCGGTCCACGCCGGTTTCCGCGACGAGGCGCACGTTGTCCAGCGTGATGCCGCCCGAGGCCTCAAGTTCGGCGCGCCTCGCGGCATGCTTCACGGCGGTGCGCATGTCCGTCAGCGAAAAATTATCGAGCAGGATCAGCCGCGCGCCCGCGTTGAGCGCCTCGTCGAGCTGTGCCATGTTCTCCACCTCGATCTGGACCGGGATGGCAGGCGGGGTGAGGCGGAACGCCAGCTCCAGCACCGCCCGGATGCTGCCCGCCGCGGCGATGTGGTTCTCCTTGATCAGCACGCCGTCGAACAGCCCGATGCGCTGGTTGTGCCCGCCGCCGACGCGCACCGCGTGCTTCTGCGCGATGCGCAGCCCCGGCAGGGTCTTGCGCGTATCCATGATCTTCGCCTGCGTGCCGGCCACGGACTCCACGTAACGGCGCACCAGGGTGGCGGTGCCGGACAGGGTCTGCAGGAAATTCAGCGCACAGCGTTCCGCGCTGAGCAGCGCGCGTGCATTGCCGCGCACCTCGCACAACAGCTGGCCGGGCTGGACGAGCGCGCCTTCCTGAGCCGCCCAGTGGATTTCGCAGCCCGGGTCGAGGCTCAGGAAACATTCCTCGGCCCATAGCGTGCCGCACAGCACCGCCTCCTGGCGCGAGATGATGCGTGCAACCGCAGTCTGAGTCGCGTGAAGGAGTTGAGCGGTCAGGTCGCCGCTGCCCAGGTCTTCTTCGAACGCGGCGCGGACATTGGCGCGGATATGGGGGATCAGGGTCATAAATTTCCTTGGTCGGGAGAACGGCAATCTGCTGCCAAGATTATCACAGCGAGGCACAATTCGAGCTGCCGCCCCTTGAATTTTGCGCATGCCACCCCACCTAAGCGGCAATCCACTATTCATGCGAAGGAGCCACCATGCGTTTCGACAAGTTCACCACCAAGCTGCAGCAGGCGATTTCCGATGCGCAGAGCCTCGCAGTCGGCGCCGACAACCAGTTCATCGAGCCGCAGCACCTGCTGCTGGCCCTGCTCAACGATGCCGAGAGCGGCGCGGCGTCGCTGCTGGCGCGCGCCGGGGCGAATGCCGGCGGGCTGAAGGCCGCCCTGCAGCAGGCTGTGGAGCGCCTGCCCAGGGTGGAAGGCCATGGCGGCGAGGTGCAGGTGGGGCGCGATCTCGCGAATCTGCTCAACCTCACCGACAAGGCCGCGCAGAAGCGTGGCGACCAGTTCATCGCCAGCGAGATGTTCCTGCTCGCCGCGTGCGACGACAAGGGCGAGACTGGGCGGCTGCTGAAAGCACATGGCGTGCAACGCGCGCCGCTGGAGCAGGCAATCGACGCGGTGCGCGGCGGCGAATCCGTCGGCTCGCAGGAGGCCGAAGGGCAGCGCGAGGCTTTGAAAAAATACACGCTGGACCTCACCGAGCGCGCCCGCCAGGGCAAGCTCGACCCGGTGATCGGGCGCGACGACGAGATCCGCCGCGCGATCCAGGTCTTGCAGCGCCGCACCAAGAACAACCCGGTGCTGATCGGCGAGCCGGGCGTGGGCAAGACTGCGATCGTCGAAGGCTTGGCGCAGCGCATCGTCAACGGCGAGGTGCCGGAGACGCTGAAGAACAAGAAGGTTCTGAACCTCGACATGGCCGCATTGCTGGCCGGCGCGAAATATCGCGGCGAGTTCGAGGAGCGCCTCAAGTCTGTGCTCAAGGAACTGGCGCAGGATGAAGGGCGCACCATCGTGTTCATCGACGAGCTGCACACCATGGTCGGCGCGGGCAAGGCCGAGGGCGCGATGGACGCGGGCAACATGCTCAAGCCCGCTCTGGCGCGCGGCGAGCTGCACTGCATCGGCGCGACCACCCTGGATGAGTACAGGAAATACATCGAGAAGGACGCCGCGCTGGAGCGCCGCTTCCAGAAGGTGCTGGTGGACGAGCCCTCGGTGGAATCCACCATCGCCATCCTGCGCGGCCTGCAGGAAAAATACGAGCTGCACCACGGCGTGGAGATCACCGACCCGGCCATCGTCGCGGCGGCGGAGCTTTCGCACCGCTACATCACCGACCGCTTCCTGCCGGACAAGGCGATCGACCTGATCGACGAGGCGGCGGCGCGCATCAAGATGGAGATCGACTCCAAACCGGAAGAAATGGACCGGCTGGATCGCCGCCTGATCCAGCTCAAGATCGAGCGCGAAGCGGTGAAGAAGGAAAAGGACGAAGCCTCGCAGAAGCGTTTCGCCCTGATCGAGGACGAGATCAAGAAACTGGAGCGCGAGTATGCCGACCTGGAAGAAATCTGGAAGGCGGAGAAGGGCGCGGCGCAGGGCACGGCGCAGCTCAAGGAAGAGATGGACAAGGTGCGCGCCGAGATCGTGCGCCTGCAGCGCGAAGGCAAGCTGGACAAGGTGGCGGAGCTGCAATACGGCAGGCTGCCGCAGCTCGAAGCCAAGCTCAAGGAAGCCGCGTGCGCCGAGGGGCAGGCCGACAGGCCGAAGAACCGCCTGCTGCGCACCCAGGTCGGCGCCGAAGAGATCGCCGAGGTGGTGAGCCGCGCGACCGGCATCCCGGTTTCCAAGATGATGCAGGGCGAGCGCGACAAGCTGCTCACGATGGAAGACAAGCTGCACGAGCGCGTCGTGGGGCAGGACGAGGCGGTGCGCCTCGTGTCCGACGCGATCCGCCGTTCGCGCTCCGGCCTGTCCGACCCGAACAAGCCATATGGCTCGTTCCTGTTCCTCGGCCCAACCGGCGTAGGCAAGACCGAACTGTGCAAGGCGCTCGCCGGCTTCCTGTTCGATTCCGAGGAGCACCTGATCCGCATCGACATGAGCGAGTACATGGAGAAGCACTCCGTCGCACGCCTGATCGGCGCACCGCCCGGCTATGTCGGCTACCAGGAGGGCGGCGGGCTCACCGAGGCGGTGCGCCGCAAGCCCTACAGCGTGATCCTGCTCGACGAGGTGGAGAAGGCGCACCCGGACGTGTTCAACGTACTGCTGCAGGCGCTGGACGACGGGCGCATGACCGACGGGCAGGGGCGCACCGTAGATTTCAAGAACACCGTGATCGTGATGACCTCCAACCTCGGCAGCCAGATGATCCAGC
>CAYNYH010000115.1:0-3507 GCA_964401425.1 uncultured Gallionella sp.
TGCGATCCGGAAGGGCGACCGCGTCCTGCTGGTGGACGACCTGATCGCCACCGGCGGCACGGCGGAAGCCGCCGCCGGGCTGATCCAGGACATGGGCGGTACCGTCGTGGAATGCTGCTTCGTGATCGACCTGCCGGATGTCGGCGGAAGAAAGCGGCTGGAGAAGCAGGGGCACAAGGTGTTTGCGCTCTGCGAATTTGAAGGGGATTAAACGTAGGGTGGGCACAACGTGCCCACGCGGCGATTGAATGAATTGGTGGGCAACTTGTTGCCCACCCTACAAATTATGAAAATTAACGGAACCCCTTATCGCACCATCTGGCCGACCGCCGACAACACGGCGGTGGAGATCATCGACCAGACCAGACTGCCGCATGTCTTTGTTACGCTGCGCCTGAACACGATGCGCGACGCCGAGCGTGCGATCCGCGACATGCAGGTGCGCGGCGCGCCGCTGATCGGTGTCACGGCGGCTTACGGCGTCGCGCTGGCGATGAAGGATCACACCTCGGATGCCGCGCTGGCGGAGGCTTGCAGCGTGCTGCTCGCCGCGCGGCCCACGGCGGTTAACCTGCGCTGGGGCGTGGAGAAGATGCGCGAATTGCTGGCTCCGCTGCCGCAAGGCGAGCGTGCTGTCGCGGCCTGGCAGGAGGCGGCGCGCATCGCCGACGAGGACGTGGCGATCAATGAGACCATCGGCCGGCATGGCTATGAGATCATCGACGAGATTCATCAGCGGAAAAATGCCACAGTCAACATCCTCACGCACTGCAATGCGGGCTGGCTCGCCACGGTCGATTGGGGCACGGCGCTGGCGCCCATCTATACCGCGTTCGACGCGGGCATTCCGCTGCACGTGTGGGTGGACGAGACGCGGCCGCGCAACCAGGGCGCGAGCCTCACCGCATGGGAACTCGGCCAGCACGGCGTGCCGCATACGGTGATCGCTGACAACGCGGGCGGACATTTGATGCAGCACGGCATGGTGGACATGGCGATCGTCGGCTGCGACCGCGTCACCGCAAAGGGAGATGTCTGCAACAAGATCGGCACCTACCTCAAGGCGCTTGCCGCGCACGACAACGGCGTGCCGTTCTACGTGGCGCTGCCCACCCCGACGATAGACTGGACGCTGCAGGACGGCGTGAAGGAAATCCCCATCGAGGAACGCGCAGCAGAAGAAGTGACGCATATCGCCGGGCTGTGCGACGACGGGCAGGTGCGCACCGTGCAGGTCACTCCGCAAGGCTCGCGTGCGGCCAACTACGGTTTCGACGTGACCCCGGCGCGGCTGGTGACCGGGCTGATCACCGAGCGCGGCGTGGTGGCGGCGGAGGCGATGCAGGTATTAGCTTGACCCCTTTTTTGTCCGCAGATTTCGCAGATTAACGCAGATTAAAATTTCAGAAGCTAGATTGGTGCGTACTGTGTGGGTGCCCGGTTTTGGTTTGTTATCTGTGAACTCTGCGTAATCTGCGGATCGATTTGTTTTTTGGCTATTTAAAAGTTGACAGGTAATAAGAATGGAAAACCTCTGGAACGATATCGAAGCAGGCAAGCAGCAGGGCATCCTCGCGGAGCGCGTTTATTCATCGCGCCTGCTCGGTGCGAACACTAACCTGGTGCTGCACGGCGGCGGCAATACCTCGGTGAAGGGTGTGAGCAGGAACATCTTCGGCGAGGAGGTGGAAACGCTGTTCGTGAAGGGCAGCGGCTCGGACCTCGCGACGATAGAGTCCAGGGACTTCGTCGCGGTGCGCCTCGATGCGATGCTGAAGCTGTCGCGGCTGGAAAAGCTTTCCGACATCGACATGGCGCGCGAGCTCAAGCTGGCTTCGCTCGATCCCGCCGCGCCTGCGCCGTCGGTCGAGGCGATCCTGCACGCGCTGATCCCGCACCGCTTCGTCGATCACACCCATGCCGACGCGATCGTGACGATCACCAACACCGCCGACGGCGAGGCGCGCATCCGCGAGCTGTTCGGCGACGAGGTCATCGTGCTGCCCTACGTGATGCCCGGCTTCGACCTGGCCAGGCTGTGCGCCGAGGTGTTTCCCAAGCAGGCCACGGCACGCACCATCGGCATGGTGCTGATGAATCACGGCATCTTCAGCTTCGGCGATACATCGAAGCAGGCCTACGACCGGATGATAGCCCTGGTCGGCCGCGCCGAGGACTACCTGAACAGGAATGCGCCACTTGCCCCGGCAGCCGGCATTGAATCCGCCGCCAACTGGGCCGAGTTGCCGGGATTGAGGAAAAAAGTCTCCGCCGCCGCCGGATTTCCGCTGCTGCTGCGCAGCAATACCAGCCACGCCGCGCTGGCCTTTGCGCGCCATCCGGATGTCGCCGCGATTTCGCAGCGCGGCCCGGCCACACCCGACCACATCATCCGCACCAAACGCTTGCCGCTGCTCGGGCGCGATGTCGAGGCTTATGTGCAGGCGTACAGGAATTATTTCGAGAAGAATTCCCAATCGGCCAAGGCTCCGCTGACGATGCTCGATCCCGCGCCGCGCGTGATCATCGACGCGGAGTTCGGGCTGGTCAGCGCAGGCCGTTCGGTTCGCGACACACAGATTGTCGAGGACATTTATCTGCACACGCAGGACATCATCCTGTGCGGCGAGAAACTCGGCGGCTATCAGGCGTTGGGCGAGGCTCCGCTGTTCAGCATGGAATACTGGGATCTCGAACAGGCCAAGCTGAAAAAGGCCGGCATCCCGAAGGCGTTTGCCGGAGAAATCGCGCTGGTGACCGGCGCGGCCTCCGGCATCGGCAAGGCCTGTGTGCAGGCCTTCCTGAGCCGGGGCGCCGCGGTGGTGGGCGTGGACATCAATCCGGCCGTGGCATCCCTGCATGGCGGGCGTGCGGATTACTTGGGCATCGCGGCCGACCTGTCCTCACCCAGTGCGGTAAAAGAAATTCTCGAAACAACCCTCCGCCACTACGGCGGGCTCGACATGCTGGTGCTGAACGCAGGTATCTTCCCCGGCGGCAAACGCATCGACGCTCTGGGCGACGCAGAGTGGCGCGGGGTGATGGCGATCAACCTGGACGTCAACTTGGCGATCATGCGCGAGGCGCACCCGCTGCTGAAGGCGGCGCCGCGCTATGGCCGCGTGGTGGTGATCGGCTCGAAGAACGTCCCGGCCCCGGGGCCGGGTGCAGCGGCCTATTCAGCGTCGAAGGCGGCGCTGACGCAGCTTGCCCGCGTCGCCGCGCTGGAGTGGGGCAAGGACGCGATCCGCATCAACCTCGTGCACCCGAACGCGGTGTTCGATACCGGCATCTGGACTCCGGAGGTGCTGGCGCAGCGTGCCGCCCATTACGGCATGACGGTCGACGAGTACAAGCGCAACAACGTGCTGCGCGAAGAAGTCAGCAGCAAGGACGTCGCGGAACTCACCGCGGAAATGTGCGGCGCACTGTTTGCGAAGATCACGGGCGCGCAGCTTCCGACCCACGGCGGCAACGAACGGGAGAGCTGCAGCGCACCAGGCATTC
>CAYNYH010000115.1:3517-6236 GCA_964401425.1 uncultured Gallionella sp.
GTTATGCCACCGGCAGGTACTTGGTTTCGGTGCGTTTGAAGCAGTTTGGAGACTTCACTGACTGCGAACATTGCTCTCGCCGAAAATTCGGCAAAAATCACTCCATTTAATTAGCCGTTCACCCCCTGATTTCAACCGCTCATCCGGATTCCCGCGCCTTTCATTCCGGGTTCATAGATCAGATGAATGGCTATGGCATTACGTCCTGAGGTTGGTTAAATTGCGCTCGACTTAACGATGTTTCAGAAGCGGAAAGTTGGGTTTTAGGTCTATGTGGCATGGTAGTACGACTTCTCTCTGCTAGGCGCAATGCCTAGTTTTCCCCCCGGGGCAGGCGACTGCCCCTTTTTTTTTGTGTCAACCGAAAGCCATGACCCATTCTCGCCATTGCTCAAGGATTTTCCGGCGCATGCGCTTGGGTTTCTATCAGCCGTCTGGTAAATTGCGACAGGCGTGAGAAGGCGGCATGAGCGCCAGTATTTATGCGGGTTTTGTTGATGGGGATGGAGGGTAGTTTGGCGTCCTCGACAGGAATCGAACCTGTAATTGACCCTTAGGAGGGGCCGGTTATATCCATTTAACTACGAGGACAGGCTGGCTGCGGATGCAGGGTGCGCATTCTAGCCTAAACGCCGCTTAATCAGAACCCGATCGGGAGCGTGCCATGAATAAACGCAAATTGCCCGGCACCGTCATCGCGCTCGGCTTGGTCAGTTTCCTGAATGACCTGGCCTCGGAAATGGTGACGCCGTTCATTCCGATCCTGATCGCCACCGTGCTGGGCGCGGGGCCGGTGGTGCTCGGGCTGGTGGAGGGGGTGGCGGATGCGGCGGCGAGTTTTCTCAAGCTGTGGGCGGGACGCTACTCGGATGCCGGGCAGGGGCGGCGCAAGCAGTTGATGGTGTTCGGCTATGGGCTGTCCAACCTGGCGCGCCCGCTGCTGGCGCTGGTGTCGAGCTGGGGGGCGTTGCTGCTGCTGCGCAGCCTGGACCGCGCGGGCAAAGGCCTGCGCAATGCGCCGCGCGACGCGCTGCTCGCGGATAGCGCGCATTCCGATATCCACGGTTTCGCCTACGGCTTCCATCGCGCGATGGACAATGCCGGCGCGCTGGGCGGCACGCTGCTTGCCGTTGCGGCATTGAGCTGGCTGGGCTGGTCGGTGAGCGAGGTGATTTTGTGGTCGGCGGTACCCGGCGCGCTGGTGCTGCTGGTGCTGCTCTTCGGCGTGCATGAAGCGCCGCGCCCGGAAGCGCAGCCGCAGAAGCCGCAAGCGCCGCTGGCGTGGGCCGTGCTGTCGCACAACATGCGCCGCTATCTGTGGGTGCTGGTGCTGTTCACCTTTGCGCGCGCCTCGGAGAGCTTCATCCTGCTGCGCGGCAACGAGCTGGGCATGAGCGTGGTGCAGTTGCTGCTGCTGTGGGCGGCGCTGAACCTCGTCAAATCCGCAGCTGCGCTGTTCGGCGGGCACCTCGCGGATGCGTTCGGCAGACGCCGCCTGACCATGGTGAGCTGGTTGGGCTACGCCGCGGGTTTTGTCGCGCTCAGCCTGGTCGAGCAGGGCGGCGCGCTGTGGGCCTGCACCTTGCTGTATGGCCTGCTGGCCGGCATGGGCGAAGGGTCGGAGCGCGCGCTGATCAGCCTGTATGCCGACGAACGCGAGCGCGGCACGGCGTTCGGCTGGTATCATCTCTCCGTCGGCCTGAGCGCCATTCCCGCCGGGCTGCTGTTCGGCACGATATGGCATTACTGGAGCGCCGGTGCCGCATTTCTGTTCGCCGGGGCATTGGCGCTGCTGTGCGCGTTGTTGCTGCGCTTCTGGCGTTTCAACGATCCGGCGTGATTTTCATCGAATGGTTTCCAATCGGTTTTTTCAATCAATCAAGATATTTCAACAAGCAGCTTTCACTTATGCCACTCATCACATTAGACAAGGCCTGCCTTGCATTCGGGCACGTCGCGCTGCTCGACCACGCCGATTTCCAGCTTGACGAGGGCGAGCGTGTCGGCCTGATCGGGCGCAACGGCGGCGGCAAGTCGAGCATGATGCGCGTGCTGGCCGGCCAAGGAAGTTTAGATGACGGGCTGGTATGGCGCGCGCCGGCCGCGCGCATCTGCTACGTCAGCCAGGAGCCGGTGCTGGCCGCGGACGACACGGTGTTCGATGCGGTGGCGCAGGGGCTGGGCGGCATTCAAAAGCTGCTGCACGACTACCATGAAGTTTCGCATCAACTCTCCGAGCCGGACGCCGACTATGACAAGCTGCTGGAAGAAATGCAGCAGCTGCAGACCCAGCTCGAGGCGCAGGGTGGCTGGTCGATCAACGAGCGCATCGATTTCGAGACGGCCGGGATCGTCGCCGAAGACTTGGGCTATCAGGCCGTCAAGGAATCGACCGAACAAAAAGACGAAATCGTTTCGAGCGCCATCGATCAGCTCAAGGAAACGATTTTAAGCGAAAACGAAGAGCGCCTGCGGGCCCGCCCGCCGGTCGTGGTGGTGATGGGGCACGTCGATCACGGCAAAACCAGCCTGCTCGACACCGTCCGCAAGACCAGCGTGGCCCGGGGCGAGTCCGGCGGCATCACCCAGCACATCGGAGCCTACCAGGCGGTCAAGAAAGACCGGCTGATTACCTTCATCGACACTCCCGGCCACGCGGCCTTCACGATGATGCGCAGCCGCGCCCCCCGGGCGGCCGACATCCCCATCCTGGTCGCGG
>CAYNYH010000116.1:0-6205 GCA_964401425.1 uncultured Gallionella sp.
GCTGCTGCGCCAGATGGCGGTCGATGCGGGCTGCGCCGAGACCATCCTGATCCGCGACAACGCATTCATGACCGAGGGCGCGGCGAGCAACATCTTCGCGGTCAAGAACGGCACGCTGCTTGCCCCGCCCAAGGACAACCTGATGCTGCCCGGCATCACCTACGACGTGGTGCTGGAGCTCGCCGCCGCCAGCGGCATCCCCTGCGAGGTGCGGCGCGTGATGAAGGAGGAAGTGTTCGCCGCCGACGAGCTGCTGCTCACCTCCTCGACGAAGGAAGTGCTGGCGATCACGCAACTCGACGGCAAGCCGGTCGGCAGCGGCCGGCCGGGCGCGATGTTCGCGCGGCTGCATGCGCTGTACCAGGATTTCAAACGTGACGTGATGCGTGCCGCATGAGCGAATTGCCCGAAAACAAACTGACCGACAGCCTGCTCGACTATCCCTGCGACTTCCCGCTGAAGATATTCGGCCTGCAGCAGGCGGGTTTCGCGCAGGCCGTACTGGAAGTCGTGGTACGCCACGACCCGGATTTCCAGGCCGGCAGCATGGAAATGCGCGCCAGCAAGAATGCCCGCTACCTCAGCCTGACCTGCACCATCCGCGCTACCTCGCGCGAGCAGCTCGATGCGCTCTATCAGGAGCTGTGCGACCACCCATCAATCGTGATGGTGCTATGAACGTGAAAGAAGAGAAGGGGGAAGGGAGAAGAGGGAAGGGTCACGGCGGCGCTACGCCTTTTCCCCCCTTCCCCTTGAGCACCGAAGGTGCGCACCCCTCTCCCTTCCCTGGCCGTGCAACGGCCTCCCCCTTCCCCCTTCTCCCTTCTCCGCCGGTTATCCATACACTCGGCCTGGTCGAATACTGTCCAACCTGGGATGCGATGAAAAAATTCACCGCGGAGCGGACTGCCGATACGCGCGACGAAATCTGGCTGGCGCAGCATCCGCCGACCTATACGCAAGGACAGGCGGGCAAACCGGAACACCTGCTGCGCCCCGCCGCCATCCCGGTCGTCAGGATCGACCGCGGCGGGCAGATCACCTATCACGGCCCTGGCCAGATCGTCGCCTACCTGCTGCTCGATCTGCGCCGCTGGAAAATCAACGTGCGCGAACTGGTGCGCCTGATGGAGCGTGCGGTGATCGATCTGCTCGGCGAATTCGGTGTGGCCGCGCAGGGACGGGAGGATGCGCCCGGCGTGTACGTCGATGATGCGAAAATCGCCTCGCTCGGATTGAAGATCAAACACGGCTGCTGCTATCACGGCCTCGCATTGAACGTGGACATGGACCTGACCCCGTTCGCCGCCATCAACCCGTGCGGCTACGCAGGCCTGCGCGTCACGCAATGCCGCGAACTCGGCATCACCGCAGGCATCGGCGAGCTGCAGGCGCAACTGTCGCAGAACCTGATCCACGGCTTGCAGCAACACCTGGAAAGAAAACAACATGAGCAACGCTGAACACAAGCAAACCGGCAAAGAAAAAACCGCGCGCAACCCGATCAAAATCGTGCCGCTGCAGCAACGCCTGCGCAAGCCGGAATGGATCCGCGTGAAGCACGGCAGCGGGGCGGGATACAACGAGGTAAAACGCATCCTGCGCGACAACCGGTTGCATACCGTGTGCGAAGAGGCCTCCTGCCCGAACATCGGCGAATGCTTCAGCAAGGGCACGGCAACCTTCATGATCCTCGGCGATGTGTGCACGCGGCGCTGCCCGTTCTGCGACGTGGCGCACGGCAAGCCGCAGCCGCCCGACGCAAACGAACCGGAGAGCCTCGCGCGCTCCATCGGCCTGCTCAAGCTCAGATATGCGGTTATCACCAGCGTGGATCGGGACGATCTGCGCGACGGCGGTGCGCGGCATTTCGCCGATTGCCTGGCGGCGATCCGCGCCGCTGCGCCCGCCACGCGCCTGGAAATCCTCGTGCCGGATTTCCGCGGGCGGCTGGAAACCGCGCTGGATGAGCTTGCCGCCAGCCTGCCCGACGTGTTCAACCACAATCTGGAAACCGTACCGCGCCTCTATCCGCTGGCGCGCCCCGGTGCGGACTACGCCCATTCGCTGCACCTGCTCAAGGCGTTCAAGGCGCGCTTCCCGCAGGTTCTTACCAAATCCGGCCTGATGCTCGGCCTGGGCGAGACCGATGAGGAAGTGCTGCAGGTGATGCGCGACCTGCGCGCGCACGACGTGAACATGCTCACCATCGGCCAGTACCTGCAGCCTTCCGACGGACACCTGCCGGTGCTGCGCTACGCGCCGCCGGAGATTTTCGCGATGTTTGAGCGAGCCGCAAAAGAAATGGGCTTCAGCCATGCCGCCTGCGGCCCGCTGGTCAGGTCGAGCTATTTCGCCGACGAGCAGGCACAACATGCCGGGGTTGTTTAGAATATCATTCAGGGAACCAACCGGCCTGCAGCCAGTCTATCCGCCGGGCATATTCAGCCCACCCGATTTGTCCAGGGTTTGAATATCGGTAAAAATATTCTCCCTCCCTCAATCACCTAACCGAAGGAAGCCATCATGAAAATTCGTTATCTCGCAACAGCAGCTGCCTTGTTCGTTTCCACTGCCGCTTTCGCAGCAGGCGATGGCGCAGCCCTGTTCAAGCAGGGTAATTGCGGCGCATGCCATGCCGCCGCGAGCAAGTCGGTCGGCCCGTCGCTGTCGGATATTGCCGCAAAATACAAAGGTGACAAAGGCGCCCAAGCCAAGCTGGAAGCCAAGACGCGCAACGGCGGCGCAGGGTCTTTCGGCACCATGCCCATGCCTCCCACCGCAAAATCAGTCAGCGATGGCGACATCAAGTCCATGGTGGCGTGGATCCTGAGCCAGAAGTAAGAAGCTGTTAAAAAATGCTGCGCGACTGTGATGCGGGGTCGCGCGGTGCTCGGAATCCTCATGTACTTCTGGGTACACTCCGGTTTGGTTGCGACTAACCTGAAGGTAAGTCTTCACCGCAACCGCGTTGTCTGCGCTCCGGGCTTCCCCGCCTGACAGCCGCTCGCCGATTTTTTTAAATGGCTTCTACGGTTGCACCACCCAGAAAAACCGGCGCAAGCCGGTTTTTTGTTGCCTGAGGCATCCCGGTGCCGCTGCCGCGTGCTGCTATAATCCGCGACAATTTTTCACGCAACTTTCCATGAATATCCTTTACGAAGAAGAAGGCAGCTTCAAGGTCGGCAGCGTCATGACCGACAATACCACCTCGCTCCAGATTGAAAGCGTTTCCGGCAAGCGCAGCAAGGTCAAGGCGGCCAATGTGATGCTGCGCTTCACCCAACCCGCCCTGGCCGACTTCCTCGCCCAGGCCGAAGCGGCCGCCGCGGACATCGAGGTGGATTTTCTCTGGGAATGCTGCCCCCCGGACGAGTTCGGCTTCGAGCAGATCGCCGCCGAGTATTTCGGCCATACGCCAAGCCCGCTGGAAGCCGCCGCCGCATTGATCCGCCTGCACAGTGCGCCGATCTATTTCCACAAGAAAGGCAAGGGACGCTACCGCGCCGCGCCGCCGGACGTGCTCAAGGCCGCGCTGGCCGGCGCCGAGAAGAAGCGCCAGCAACTGGCCTTGCAGGCGCGCTACGCCGAGCAGCTTGGCCGCTTCGAGTTGCCCGAGGAGTTTTCCGGCCGCCTGGGCCAATTGCTCTACAAACCGGATCGCAACACCCTCGAAGTCAAGGCTCTGGAAGCGGCCTGCGCGGCAACACACCTGTCCGCCGCGCACCTGCTGCAACGCTGCGGCGCATTGCCCTCCACGCACGATTTCCATTTGCAGCGTTTCCTGTTCGAGCACTTCCCCGGCGGCACGGGCTTCCCTCCCGTCGAGTTGAGCGCATGGGAAGAACTGCCGCTGGCCGGCGTGAACGCCTTCAGCATCGACGACGCGACCACGACCGAAATCGACGATGCTTTCTCGGTGGAAAAACTGGCCAACGGCAACTGGCGCATCGGCGTGCATATCGCCGCGCCCGCGCTGGGCATGCCGCGCGATTCGGCGGGCGACAAAATCGCCGCACAGCGCCTCTCCACGGTGTACATGCCGGGTCAGAAAATCACCATGCTGCCGGACAGCGTAGTGCAGGCCTTCACGCTGTGCGCCGACCGCGTCAGCCCGGCGCTGTCGATGTACAACGAAGTGGACGGCGCAACGCTGGAAATCCTCAGCCACGAGAGCCGCGTCGAGCGCGTGCACATCGCCGCAAACCTGCGCCACGACACGCTGGAGCCCCTGTTCAACGAAGAGACCCTGGCGGCGGGCAAACTGGATTACCCTTATGCAAACGAGCTTGCCCTGCTGTGGAAGCTGGCGCAGAAACTGGAAACGGTGCGCGGCAAGCCGTCCGACAACAGCACGCAGCAGATCGACTACAACTTCCATGTCGAGTCCGAAGAGCTTGTGGCCGGGAACCCGAACGACCGCATCAGCATCACGCAGCGGCGGCGCGGCTCGCCGATCGACAAGGTGGTTTCCGAGCTGATGATCCTCGTGAACAGTGAATGGGGGCGGCATCTCGCCGAGCACGGCTTCGTCGGCATCTACCGCACGCAGCAGAACGGCAAGGTGAAAATGAGCACCGTCGCCGCACCGCATCAGGGGCTGGGCGTGGCGCAGTACATGTGGTCGAGCTCGCCGCTGCGCCGTTACGTGGACCTGCTGAACCAGCGCCAGATCATCGCGATGCTGCAAGACGACGAGCCTGCCTACCCGAAAAATGACCCCGCGCTGTACGCGGCGATGCGCGACTTCGACACCATGTACACCATCTACAACGACTTCCAGAGACACATGGAGCGCTACTGGTGCCTGCGCTGGCTGCAACAGGAAAACATCGAACAGGCAGAAGCCGTCGTGCTACGCGAAAACCTGGTCAAGCTGATTGATATCCCGCTGATCTTCCGCGTGCCGTCGCTGCCGGAATTACCCGCCAACACCCGCGTGCAACTGGCCATCGGCGAAATCGATCTGCTCGACCTGGAGGTGCAGGCGCGTTTTGTCGCAGCGATTGAGGAAACGGCAACTTGCTAGCTCTCCTGAAAACGCGCCTGTCCGCATCGATGACCCTCTCGGTCGCACTGCATGCCTTTGCGCTGTTCGGCATCGCGCTGGTGATGCCTGATCCGCGCAGCGCGGCCAGTTTCCTGCAGCCGCTGCAAGTGGTTCTGGTCAACACCAAATCGAAATCCAGGCCGGCCAAGGCCGATGCGCTGGCGCAGGCCAATCTGGATGGCGGCGGCAACACTCCGGAAGACCGGCAGGCCAAGACCCCGCTGCCCGCAATCCGCGACGACCAGCAGTTCACCCCGGAACAAACCGCAAAGCGCGTCGCGCAGCTTGAGGAGGAATCGAAACGCATGCTGACCCGGCTGAAGAGCGATTACAAGGTGGCGCAACCGGAACACAGGAAACAGCAAAGCAGCGACGCCAGCCACGGCGAAGACCTGGTGCAGAAGAGCCTGGAGATCGCGCGCCTCGAGGCGCAGATCAACAAGAATTTCGAGGCCTACCAGAAAATGCCTCGGCGCAAATACATCGGCGCACGCACGCAGGAATACCGCTTCGCGCAATACATCGAGGACTGGCGCATCAAGGTGGAGCGCATCGGCAACCTGAATTACCCGGAGCAGGCGCGCCAGCAGCATATCTTCGGCAGCCTGCGGCTCAGCGTATCGATCAACGCGGACGGCAGCCTCGGGCCGGTCGAAGTGGACCGGTCATCGGGCAACCGCATCCTGGATGCTGCGGCGATGCGCATCGTCAGGCTCGCCGCGCCCTACGCGCCGCTGACGCCGGACATCCGCAAGGACACCGACATCCTGGTCATCACGCGCACCTGGACGTTTACGTCATCGGACAAACTGGAAAGCGAGTAGCCTGAAGCCGGGACGGCGACTGCTATACGCGGAACACCTCCACCGTCCCGCGCACCTGTGCCGCCTTCTGCTCCAGTTCGATCGCAAGATTCAGCAGGCTGCGCGCCGCACCGGAATTTTCTTCGGACATCTGCGCGACCTGCTCGGTGCGTTTCGCCAGATCGGTTGCCGCGGCGTTTTGCTCGGCAAGCGCACCGGAAATATCGTCGATTGCGCCCGACACTTCGCCAAAATTCTGCTGAATGCCGGCAATGGCGTTCTGCGCAATTTCGGCATCGTGCACCCCTTGGCGCGTGGTGTTCACCACCTTCCCCATGCCGCCCAGCGCATG
>CAYNYH010000117.1:0-6121 GCA_964401425.1 uncultured Gallionella sp.
GCGCCCTTAGCAGGGGCGTGCCTTCGACCTCTCGGCCACCTCTCCGAAGGCCGCGCATAGTAATGTATCCGACCCGAAAGGTCAAACGATTACGCGTCTTCCTGATCGAGATCGAAAGCCTTGTGCAGCACGCGCACGGCCAGCTCCAGATATTTCTCGTCGATGACGACGGAAATCTTGATCTCGGAGGTGGAGATCATCTGGATGTTAATGCCCTCTTCCGCCAAAGTGCGGAACATCTTGCTCGCGATGCCGACATGCGAGCGCATCCCGACGCCGACCACCGAGACCTTCGCGGCCTTGTTGTCGCCGATCACGTCACGTGCGCCGATGTGCGGCTGCACCTTGTTCTTCAGGATGTCCATCGCCTTGGTGAATTCGTTGCGATGCACGGTGAAGGAGAAGTCGGTCGTGCCGTCCACGCCGACGTTCTGGATGATCATGTCCACGTCGATGTTGGCGTCGGAGACCGGCCCGAGAATCTGGTAGGCGATGCCGGGCTTGTCGGGCACGCCCAGCACGGTGATCTTGGCTTCGTCGCGGTTGAACGCAATCCCGGAAATGATGGCTTGTTCCATTTTGTCGTCTTCCTCAAAAGTAATCAGCGTGCCTTCGCCCGGATCATCCAGGAACGAAGACAGCACGCGCAGCTTGACCTTGTATTTCCCGGCGAATTCCACCGAGCGGATTTGCAGCACCTTGGAGCCGAGGCTCGCCATCTCCAGCATTTCCTCGAAGGTGATGGTCTTCAGGCGGCGCGCCTCGGGCACCAGGCGCGGGTCGGTGGTGTAGACGCCGTCCACGTCGGTGTATATCTGGCATTCGTCGGCGCGCAGCGCCGCGGCAATCGCAACGCCGGTGGTATCCGAGCCGCCGCGCCCCAGCGTGGTGATGTTGCCGTGTTCGTCCTCGCCCTGGAATCCGGCCACGACCACCACGCAGTCGTTGGCCAGGTCGGTGCGGATGTTCTGCTCGTCAATGCTCACGATGCGCGCCTTGGTGAAGGCGCTGTCGGTGAGGATCCTGACCTGTGCGCCGGTGTAGCTCTTCGCCTTCAGGCCGATGTCCTTGAGCGCCATCGCCAGCAGGCCGATGGTGACCTGCTCGCCGGTGGAGATCACCACATCCAGCTCGCGCGGATCGGGATGCTTCTGGATTTCATGGGCCAGCGCGACGAGGCGGTTGGTTTCGCCGCTCATCGCGGAAACCACCACCACGACCTGGTGCCCCTGCGCCTTGAATTTCGCGACGCGGCGCGCCACGTTCCTGATGCGCTCCGGGCTGCCGACCGACGTGCCGCCGTACTTCTGAACTATCAATGCCACGATTTTATGTCCGACTTGAAAAATGGGCGCAATTCTAACGCACCTGCCCGAAAAAAACGAGGCGGCAAACGGCCGCTGTTTGCTACACTCGCACCAATTTTCCAGGATTCCACACAGCCGCCCCATGACCGAAATCACCCCGCGCAGCATTCCCGCATCTGCCCTGCAGCACCTGCTCGACAGCGGTTATGCGCCGGCCCTGGCCAGGATTTTTGCGGCGCGCGGCATCGCGGACAGCGGACAACTGGACACCTCGCTTGCCGGCCTGCTGCCGTTCGGCAACCTGAAGGGCGCGCACGAAATGGCGCGCCTGCTGGCCGACGCCATTGCGGCACGCAAGAAAATCCTGGTTATCGCCGACTACGATGCCGACGGCGCAACCGCCTGCGCGGTGGCGGTGCGCGGCCTGCGCGGCTTCGGCGCGCAGGCCGATTTCATCGTGCCGAACCGCTTCGAATACGGTTATGGGCTGACGCCCGAGATCGTCCGGCTCGCCGCAGAACGTGAACCGGACATCCTGCTGACGGTGGACAACGGCATCGCCAGCATCGAGGGCGTCGCCGAGGCCAGGCGGCTGGGCATGCAGGTGTTCATCACCGACCATCACCTGCCCGGCGATGCGCTGCCGGACGCGGCCTGCATCGTCAATCCGAACCAGCCCGGCTGCGCATTCCCGAGCAAGCACCTTGCGGGCGTCGGCGTGATGTTCTACGTGCTGCTGGCGTTGCGCGCAGAGCTGCGTGCCAGAGGGCAGATAACGGAGGACCAGGGTCGGAAGCTTGTTGATCTACTCGATCTGGTCGCGCTGGGCACCGTCGCCGACGTGGTGAAGCTGGACCAGAACAATCGCATCCTCGTGCAGCAAGGCCTGCGCCGCATCCGTGCCGGGCGCGCCTGCGCGGGCATCAACGCGCTGCTGCGGGTGGCGGGAAAAAAGCCTGAGAAAATTT
Source organism: uncultured Gallionella sp. (assembly GCA_964401425.1). Classification (GTDB taxonomy): domain Bacteria; phylum Pseudomonadota; class Gammaproteobacteria; order Burkholderiales; family Gallionellaceae; genus Gallionella. Next base: position 2,276 of record CAYNYH010000117.1, read on the forward strand.
CCAGCCAGGACCTCGGCTTCACCGTCGGGCCGCGCCTGAATGCGGCTGGAAGGCTGGACGACATGAGCCTGGGCATAGCCTGCCTGCTGGCCGACGACGATGCCGCCGCGATGCAGATCGCCGCAAAGCTGGACGCCCTCAACCGCGAGCGGCGCAGCATCGAAGCGGACATGCAGGACAGCGCGCTGGCGGCACTGGAGCAAATCGATGCCCGCGATAACTTCAGCCTCGCGCTGTTCGACGAAGCCTGGCACCAGGGCGTGATCGGCATCCTCGCCTCGCGCCTCAAGGACAAGTTCCACCGCCCGGTAATCGCCTTCGCGCGCGCCAACGACGGCGAACTGAAAGGCTCCGGGCGCTCCATCGCGGGATTGCACCTGCGCGATGCGCTGGACCTGGTCAGCAAACGCCACCCCTCGCTGATCAGGAAATTCGGCGGCCATGCGGCCGCCGCGGGCCTGAGCATTGCCGAAACGGATTTTGCAAATTTTGCCGCCGCCTTCGAACAGGTCGCCACCGAACTGCTCGATGAAAGCGACCTCGCGCAGCGCATCGAGACCGACGGCGCGCTGGAACATGCCGGGATGAACCTCGACGTGGCGCGCCTGCTGGACGAACAGGTGTGGGGTCAGGGCTTCCCCGCCCCGCAGTTCAACGACGATTTCGCCGTGCAAAACCAGCGCGTGGTCGGCGAGAAACATCTGAAGCTGCGTTTGAGTTCACAGGGGAAACTTATCGAGGCCATACTGTTCGGCCACAACGAGCCGTTGCCCGAACAAATCCATGCCGTATACAGCCTGAGCGTCAATGAATACAATGGCACGCAGAGTTTGCAGCTCATCATCCGCCACTGGCGCGCAAAGGAGTGAAGCGATGGAAACCGGCTTCCTGCATGGCAACGGCATCGAAGCCTTGCCGCAGTTCCTCACCAGCCTCGCCATCGGCCTGCTGATCGGGCTGGAACGCGAGCGCAACCCCTCGGCCAAGGCCGGGCTGCGCACCTTTGCGCTGGTTGCCGTGTTCGGCACCCTGGCCGCGCTGCTCTCCGAAAAACTCAACTCGCCCTGGCTGCTGATCGCCGGTCTAATCGCCGTGGCCGGCACGATCGTCGCCGCCTACCTCAACAGCCCCCGCGAGGAAAGCGACCCCGGCACCACGACCATCATCGCGCTCGTGCTGTGCTACGGGCTGGGCGCGATGGTCTGGTACGGACTCGCCAAGCTCGCCGTGATGCTGGCGATAGGCGTCACCGCCCTGCTCTACTTCAAGCCCGAACTGCGCGGCCTGTCGCAGAAACTCACGCGCCGCGACCTGGTCGCGGTGCTGCAATTCTCCGTGCTGACTTTTATCGTGCTGCCGATCCTGCCCGACCAGAATTACGGCCCATATGATGCCTTCAACCCGCATCAGGCCTGGCTGATGGTAGTGCTGATCTCCGGCATCAGCCTCGCCGGTTACGCCGCGCTGCACGTGGTGGGAACCCGCTATGGCGCGCCGCTGCTGGGCTTTCTCGGCGGCCTCGTGTCGAGCACCGCCACCACGATGATCTATGCGAAGCACGGCAAGAGCAACCAGGCCATGCTGAACCTTGCCGCGTCGGTGATTGTGATTGCCGGCATGGTGGTGTTGCTGCGCCTGCTGGTGGTCAGCACCGCAGTCGCCTATGGTGCGCTGCCCGGCCTGCTGCCGGTGCTGGCAGGCGGCCTGCTGTTCGGCTCGGTGGTTGCGCTGTACAACTGGCGCAAGCTGGGCAAGGCCACCGAGCTCTATATGCCGGAGACCACCAACCCGGCCGAGTTGCATACCGCAATCAGTTTCGGCCTGCTGTATGTCGCCGTGCTGCTCGGCTCGGCGTGGATGGCCGACATCGCGGGCAGTCAGGGTTTGTATGCCGTGGCACTGGCATCCGGGCTGACCGATGTGGATGCCATCACCCTGTCCAGCCTGCGCCTCTTCAACCTCGGCCAATTGAGCGAGCAGCAGACCGTCACGGCGATTGCGCTCGCCGTCCTGGCCAATCTCGCCTTCAAATTCGGCATGGTGTTTTTCATCGGCGGCCGAGCTCTCGCCAAACAAGTCGCTGCCGGCTTCGGCGCAATCGCCTGCGGGGTAATAGCGGGCTTGTTTGCGCTATAATCGCGCCCTTTCAACATGCGACAACATCATGGAAGCCGAACAGCTCAACTCTCTCGCTAATCAGTTGCAGGACTTAGGTCTGCGCAGCGCGGAATTGCGGAGGTATCTTTGACTTCGATACCAAGCAGGAGCGCCTGACCGAAGTCAGCGAACTCGCCGAAGACCCCGCCATCTGGCAGGATGCCAAGCGCGCGCAGGAGCTGGGCCGCGAGCGCAAAATGCTGGAAGGCGTGGTGCTCGGCCTAACCGGAATCCAGCAGAATCTCGCCGATGCCGCCGAGCTGTTCGAAATGGCGAAGGCGGAAAACGACGCAGACAGCCTGCACAGCATCGCCGCCGACATCCAGGACATCGAGAGGCGCGTCGCGGCGATGGAATTCCGCCGCATGTTCGCGCACCCGATGGACCCGAACAACTGCTTCGTCGACATCCAGGCGGGCAGCGGCGGCACCGAGGCGCAGGACTGGGCATCCATGCTGCTGCGCATGTACCTGCGCTATTGCGAGCGCAAGGGCTTCCAGGTCGAGGTGCTGGAACAGTCCGACGGCGAAGTCGCCGGCATCAAGGGTGCCTCCATCAAAGTGATCGGCGACTATGCCTACGGCCATCTGCGCACCGAGACCGGCGTGCACCGGCTGGTGCGCAAGTCGCCGTTCGATTCCGGCAACCGCCGCCATACCTCGTTCTCCAGCGTGTTCGTCTATCCCGAAGTGGACGAGTCCATCGAGGTCGAGATCAACCCAGCCGACCTGCGCGTGGACACCTACCGCGCTTCGGGCGCGGGCGGCCAGCACATCAACAAGACCGATTCAGCGGTGCGCATCACCCACCTACCCACCAACATCGTCGTGCAGTGCCAGAACGACCGCTCGCAGCACCGCAACCGCGCCGAGGCGATGGCGATGCTGAAGTCACGCCTCTACGAAGAAGAGCTGCGCAAGCGCAATGCCGAGAAACAGGCGATGGAAGACGGCAAGACCGACATCGGCTGGGGGCACCAGATTCGCTCCTACGTGCTCGACCAGTCGCGCATCAAGGATTTGCGCACCAATTACGAAGTCGGCAATACTCAGGCCGTGCTGGACGGCGACCTGGACGACTTCATCTCGGCCAGTTTGAAGCAAGGCGTTTAACTCTAGAGAACCATCATGACCAACGAACAGACCACTCCGATACAAGACGAGAACCAGATCATCACCGAGCGCCGCAACAAGCTGGCCGAGATACGCAAAGCCGGCGTCGCCTTTCCCAACGACTTCGATCGCAAGCATCTGGCGGGTGACCTGCATGCCGAGTTCGGCGAGAAGACGCACGACGAACTGGAGGCCATGCAGGCCCAGGTCGCGGTCGCGGGGCGCATGATGCTGAAGCGCGTGATGGGCAAGGCCAGCTTCGCCACGGTGCAGGACATGAGCGGGCGCATCCAGCTGTTCGTCAGCAACAACGACACCGGCGAGGAGGCGCATAACGCGTTCAAGCATCACGACCTCGGCGACATCCTGGGCGCCACGGGTGTGCTGTTCAAGACCAAGACCGGCGAGCTTTCCGTGCGCGTGTCGCAGGTGCGTTTGCTGACCAAGGCGCTGCGTCCGCTGCCGGAGAAATTCCACGGCCTGTCTGACCAGGAGCAGAAATACCGCCAGCGCTATCTCGACCTGATCACCAACGAGGACGCGCGCAAGGTGTTCATGACGCGCACCCGGATCATCC
>CAYNYH010000118.1:0-3590 GCA_964401425.1 uncultured Gallionella sp.
TCGGTTTCGGTAGATTATCCTGCGGATTTTACCCGAAAACCCGCGCACGAAGCGGGAGGCCGCCAGTGAATCAGGCAACAAAAAACCCGCCATGCATGCGGGTTTTTTGTGTTGCCTTGGGCAGTTAATCTGGTGGTGATAGGTGGACTTGAACCACCGACCCCAGCATTATGAGTGCTGTGCTCTAACCAACTGAGCTATATCACCGCGAAGAGCGCGGCATTCTCCAGATTTCGCCCTGCCTTGTCAATGCGCGCAGGCAATATCCTTAAGCTCGCTTCCGGCAAAATCCTTATGTATTTCAGCCAGCCTGGTCGCAGTTGCGGCATCCAGCCCGTTCAGCACGAAGATGGTCGCCTTGAGTTTGCTGGCGCGCTCGCCGATCTGCGCGCTGCGCACCCCCTTGGTGCGCTGCAACTCATCGAGAAAATGCTGCGCCGCCTCCCGCGTCCTGAACACGCCCAGCGAGATGGCGTTCAGCCAGGGCGCTTCCGATACGACGAAATACTCCTCGACGCCGCGCGCCTTGAGCTGGGCGATTTTCCGGTTCACCGCGGCCTTGTCCTTCTGCGGCGGGATATACACCCAGTAGCCTATGGCGTATTCGACGTCGCGCTGGCTCAATTTACCGCCCAGTTGCATTGCCGCGAGGGCGGACGTTGCGCGCGCCAGGTCGGCGCCCGAAAACTCGCCCCATTCCATGCAGGCGGCCGCCGGCCTGGCCGCGAGCGGCGCAGTCGCCTCCGCAGGCGCCGAAGCGGGCGCAGCGGCCGGAGCGGAGGCGGGCAATGCGGCGGCCGGCTTGCCTTGCGGCGCGCCCAGCAGGCCGATCTTCTCCTCATGCAGCGGGGGTTGCGCCTGCACCGCCTGCTCATCGGCGATCAGCAGCCCGCCCCACTTCATCGCCGCAAAGAAGAGCACATTTACCAGCAACAAAATCCAGACCAATGCTTTCATCACGCGTTCGCTTCCTGTGCGATCAACAATAGACCCTGAAGAACCAGATTATCCACGATGCGCAGCGGCACGTTAAGCCGATCCCGCAGTGCCTCGGCCGCCCCGCCGCTCAGCACGACCGGCACAACGTTATCACCGAGCAGCGCGTGCTGCCGCTCGATTGCGCCGCAACTGGCCTGCAGCGCGCCGCTATAGAGCGCGTCGGCGGTATTCAGCGGAAATGGCGCATATCTCCCTTTCATTGCCTGCAACTGCGCGGTTGCGCCGCACAGGCTGCGCTGCATCAGCTCCACACCTGGCAAAATCAGCCCGCCGATGAATTCCCCCTTGGCCGACAGGGCATCGACCGTGGTAGCCGTGCCGCTGTTCACCACCAGGCACGCCCCGCGCACCAGATGCCAGGCCGCGATGAGGGCCGCCCAGCGGTCGCTGCCCAGTTGCGCAGGGCTGGAATAACCGTTGCGCACGCCGCACTGCGCCTCCCGCGCGACGATAAAACGGGGCTGGGCGGACGCGCAGGCATCGCGGATGCACTGCGCAACCCCTTCCCCGGCGACATTGCTCACCCAGGTTTGCCGGACATCCTGCAGCCCGGCGAACTGGTGCGGCAGTCCGGCCGCCTGCTCGACAGGCAGGGCGCCGCTTCGCAGCCAGTTGCTGCCGTCCGTAAGCGCCCACTTGATGCGCGTATTGCCCGCGTCGATCAGCAGTCTCATCGCAGCCTTCCCGCCTCGCCGGAATTGAATTGGCGCATTCCCTCTGCGGTTTCCAGGCGCAGCTCACCACCTGCGCCGACCCCGCGCGCAATCCCGGTCACGACCGAGCCGTCAGCCATGCGCAGCTGGATTGTCTGGTCCTGGTGGATATGGTAGCGCTCCCATTCATCGCCGAACGCGGCAAAGCCCTCCTGCGCGAATTGCCGCAGTATGCCGGCCAGTTCCTGCAGCACGGCGGCCAGCAGCCGGTTGCGGTCAGGCATGTCCCGGCATATTTCATCCAGCGCGCCGGCGGGCTGGTCGATCTGGCACATGAGATTTTCCGGCAGGGAGCAATTCAGGCCGATGCCGATCACCACCGCGCTCGGCCCGAGCATATCGCCCTGCGCCTCGATCAGCACGCCGCCCAGCTTGCGCTGGCTGCCCGGCTCGCTTTGGCCGGTCAGGATGTCGTTCGGCCATTTCAACTGCACCTCCTGCGCGCCCAGCCCGTTGAGCGCACGCGCAATCGCCACACCCACCGCCAGGCTCAGGCCGGACAAGGTGTTCAGCCCGCAATCGAAGCGCCACAGCAGCGAGAACGTCAGCGTACTACCCAAGCCGGCATGCCAGGTCCGCCCCATCCGCCCGCGCCCGGCGGTCTGCAGTTCTACCGCCAGCACGCTGCCGCTTACTGCATCCAGCCCGGCGCGCTGCATCAGCAGGGTGTTGCTGGAAGCGGCCTGCGGCAGTATCCCGATATCGAACTGCCCGGCATCCCCGCCCAGCCAGCGCAACACCTCTTCGCGTTCCAGCCGCTGCCACGGGCGCGCCAGGCGGTAGCCTCGGCCGCGTATCCGTTGCAGCGCCACGCCATATTCCGCGACATCGGCCAGCGCGTTGAACACGCTGGCGCGCGACACGCCAAGGCGTTCCGCCAGAACTTCGCCAGAGTGGAACTCGCCATCCGCCAGGATATCCAGCAACTGCCAGGTGCGCGCCTGAATGAGGTCTTTCGTCATTGCGGCATCTCATCATTTTGGCGCGGCCGATCGGCATCCCGGGGCGGCGGCACCTCGAGGAAACGCAGAATTTCTTCGCGCCGATTCAATGTGTCCTGATAACCCAAGTCGATCAGTGCGCTGCAATACTTCTTCTCGGACAAGAGATAGCTGACCAGGATCGATCCTCCCTGCTGCACCGCCCCGACCAGGCGCAGCAACAGGCGTATCGCCCAGGGCAATTCCGAGGCATAGCGCTCGGCGATTTTTTCGATCGGCTGGCTGGGCGAGATGACCAGCACCTCGACATGCTTCATGCCGGCCTGCACGCGCACCGCTTCCGGCAGCATGGCCTCCAGCTCGTTGATGCGCTGCACCCGCTCAAGGTCAACCTCCATGCTGTCGAGGAAAATGCTGTTCAGCGCGTGCCCGGCAATCTGTGCCAGGGTCGGGTAGTCGCTCATGTCGGTGCGTGCGGTTTGGCCGCCGTTGCCGCTCGCGGTGACGCCGATCACCAGGATGCGCGTCGCGCCCAGATGCAGCGCGGAGCTGATCGGTGCGATCTGGCGCATCGAGCCGTCGCCGAAGTACTCGCGATTGATCAGGGTTGCCGGGAAAATGAAGGGCAGAGCCGACGAAGCCAGCAGGTGCTTGTTTTCGATCCGCGTCGGGATACCGATGCGGCGCGCGCGGTTCCACGGGACGATCTCGTCCACCCCCTGGTAGAACGTGACCGACTGCCCCGATCCAAAGCCGGAGGCGGTGATGCTCAACGCATACACCAGCCCGTCATCGATGCTGTCCTGGATTTTCTCGCAGGGAAGCACCTCATCGAGGAATTCGACCAATGGTGAATTGTCCAGCAGGGATATCCGCTTGGGCCGGTTGATGCCCAGGCCGTGCAGGATCAGCCCGGCCACCCACCGCGCGGTGTTGC
>CAYNYH010000118.1:3600-5978 GCA_964401425.1 uncultured Gallionella sp.
GATACACCTGGCTGGCGTGGAAATTCTTCCAGATATTGTCGAGGTAGTGCACGCCCTTGCGGAAACTTCGTGCATTGATCGCGAGCGCCGCGGCATTGAGCGCCCCGGCCGACGTCCCGCAGATCACCGGGAAAGGATTATGTGCGCGGCGCGGCAGGAATTCGGCAATCGCCTTGAGCACGCCGACCTGATAGGCAGCCCGTGCGCCGCCGCCGGTAAGGATCAGCCCTACGCGCTTTTCCATTCGCTTCCTATTTGGCCACTGCCAGCACGGATTCGAGCGCGTCCTTCAGCGTCTCTTCCGGCAGCGCATTCAGCGTTTCCGACAGCATCTCGGCGGCATCCATCGCGCCTTCAGGCAAGGCTCCGGCATCGGTGTTCGCCACCAGTACCGCGGCCGCGCCCACCACCTTGAGCAGGCGTGCGCGCTCGGCCATCAGCATCTCGATCTCCCTGCTCAGCAATTCAATTTCCTGCTTCTTCATGATCCACCCCGATAAACCGTCCTGGCCGATTATAGCGCAGCGGCTGCCCCTGCTTTCGCGGCAATCATCCCCTGAGGGTAGCCAGCATTTTCTCCAGCCGCTTTACCGAGACAATCACCGGGGTCTTCAGTTCCTGCGCGAACAGCGACACGCGCAGTTCCTGCAGCAGCCAGGCGAACTCCTCCACGCGCGGATCGGGCCGGCCCTGTTGCGCCTGGCGCAGTTTCTGCAAGGCCTGAGTGAGCGGCTGCATCTGCGCCATGCACTGCGCGTCGCGCGCCGGGTTGCCGCGCAGCTTCTCGATGCGCAGGCTGATCGCTTTGAGGTAGCGCGGCACATGCTGCAATCGCTCGTAGGGCGTCTCGGCGATGAAACGCTTGTGCAGCAGCCATTCCAGTTGTGAGCGCACATCCTGCGCCGCCTGAGCATGTGCCTTGAGTTGCGGCAGGCTCTTCTGCACCGCCTGGTACTCGGTGAGGATGTTGGCGGCCAGCCGTGCGATCTCCTGCGCGACCAGCAGCAGGCGGTTCTTCGCCTCCTTGCCGCGCACGGTGAATTCGGCCTCGTTTGCCGGCAGCGGGTCGTTCAGGCAGCAGCGCTCGAAGGTCATCGCGAGGACCTGCTGCTGCAATTCCTGCTGCGTGCCGAACGGCATGAACAGCATGCCGAGGCGCTGTGCGTCAGGCAGGTTTTTCTCCAGGTATTTGACCTGTGGGTTGAGCAGCAGCATGAACAGGCGGCGCAGCCCGCCGCGATGCGCGGCCTGCGCGGCATCGCGCGTATCGAAGGCGCGCAGCAGCACCGCATCGCCGTCGTCCACCAGCGCGTTGAACAGCGTGACCTTCTGCCCGGCGCGCTGCACTTCGCGCGTCTCGGCGAACGCGCCGAAGCTCCACGCTGTGTAGCGCTGCTCCACGGCGGCCTCACCCTTTTCTTCCGCAGCCGCGGCAGCAACCGCAACGGGCGCGGCATGCGGCGCGAGCTCGCCGTGCAGTTGCGCGAAGTTGCGCGACATGCCGAGCTGCCGTCCATGCTCGTCGAGCACGCGGAAATTCATCAGCAGGTGCGGCGGCAACTGTTCGAGGCGGAACGCATCCAGCGGCACATCGAGCTGCTTCTGCTCGCGAATGTAGCGCGCCAGCGCCTGCAGCAGCGGCGCATTCGACGGTTGCACTTCGCGGCAGAATGACGCCGCAAATTCCGGCACCGGCACCAGATGGCGGCGCAGCCGCTGCGGCAGCGTCTTGACGAGCTGCTGCACTTTTTCCGCGAGCAGGCCGGGCACCAGCCACTCGCAGCGCGCGGCGCTAACCTGGTTGATGAGTGCGAGCGGCACGGCGAGCGTGACGCCGTCGTCGTTCTTGCCGGGCGAGAAGTGGTAACCCAGCGCGAAGCTGACGCTGTCGATCTTCAACTGCGGCGGGAACTGGTCGGTGGTGATGCCCGCCGCCTCGTGGCGCATCAGGTCGTCCTTCTTCAGGTAGAGCAGTTTCGCGTCCTCGCGCTCCGCCTCCTTGCGCCAGTGCTCGAACGCCGCGCCGTTGTGGATACCTGACGGGATGCGGCTGTCGTAAAAAGCGAAGATCAGCTCGTCGTCCACCAGCACGTCGGGGCGGCGCGCCTTGTGCTCCAGCGCCTCGATGTCGCGGATCAGCTTCTGGTTGTGCGCGAAAAACGCAGCCTGGGTATTGAACTCGCCTTCGACCAGCGCCTGGCGGATGAACACCTCGCGCGATTCCTCAGGATTCATCGGCCCGTAATGCACGCGCTTCTTCGGGTTGATGACCAGCCCGTAGAGCGTGCTGCGCTCGAAGGCGGCAACCTGCGCCGCCTTCTTTTCCCAGTGCGGATCGTAATAATGCCGCTTGATCAGGTGCGCGCCGACCTCCTCCA
>CAYNYH010000119.1:0-5731 GCA_964401425.1 uncultured Gallionella sp.
CGACGTTCATCCCCTGCTCCGCCTCCGGCATCGCGCAGCCGACGATCACGTCGCCGATGCTCGTGGGATCAAGCGACGGCGCCTGCGCCAGCACGCTCCTCAGCACATGCGCCAGCAGGTCGTCGGGCCGCGTGTTGCGGAACATCCCGCGCGGCGCCTTGCCCACCGGCGTGCGCGTCGCGGCGACGATGTAGGCTTCCTGGACTTGTTTGCTCATGGCATTACCCTCTCAAATATTTCGATGCTGACCCCATATCACCACGCCATATCGCTACGACAGAGCAAGGGAAAAAGTCGGGTTATGCTGCGCTAACCCGACCTACGGAACTGCCCACCGTATTGCTCTAGCGATGTTTGCCAAGCGATGGCAAGCCGCCAGAAACTGTCCAAACGCTTGCCGATTCACCAACACCACGTTCTCGAAAAAACCTTGCTTTAGCTACTGCCGGTGGAGTGGTGGTTAGCTTCGCTATTTTGATTGCTCCCAACCTTTCAGAATAAAAAGGGACTGCATTCGCTCTTTCAAGGCAACCTCCAATATCTTCTTTGGAAATATTGCTTCGCTTGCGATACACCAACCTCCCAGCTTTATCAATTCCAAATTTCCCAAACTTACAAAACCACCAAGCAATTTTTCTTTTGGTTTGATAGCGTTTCCCAAGCATTTCCAGTAAACGGGTCGCAAACCCTGTATCTCCATGCTCAAGGCATTGATTTAGAGCATATAAACAATGTAGATGCAATTTCTCATCTGAAATCTTTTTATCCTCAAGCAATCTTGGAAGTCCTTTGGGGAAGGGTTTTCCAAGATGACCCGAATCAGTCTTAACATCAGACTGAAAGAAGTCAGCATCAACTTCATTATCAGACATGTCATTCTCCGAAAACATCACGGGTAAGTTCTGTAGGTCGGGTTAGGCGCGTCTTTGGCGCCGTAACCCGACATCCCTTTCATTCGTGCCCCGCATCCACAAAATCTATCTGCCCTTGTCCCCACTCCGCCTCATAAAGCCCGGCCTCGACATATCTCCGAAAACTGGAATGCGGCCACTCTAATGGCGACGCCACATAGCCATGCTTCACCGGATTGTAATGGATGTATTCTACGTGGCGCTCGAAATCCCTTTCATCCCGCAGCATATGCTCCCAGTAACGATGCTGCCATAACGCCTGCTCCTGCCTCTTCATTTGAATACCGCTCCGCACGGGGCGTAGCGCCGGATCACAATGTTTGGTGAACCAGGTCTTTATCAACCGCCAGCGGGTGGCAAAATCGGCATCGCCGGGCGGCAGTGTCCAGATGCAATGCAAATGATCTGGCAGAACCACAATCGCATCAAATTCAAACGGACGGGTGGAGTGCACCGTCCGAAACGCTTCCCGCAAGACCGCCACCGCCTCTGCCGAGGCGAATAACGGTCGCCGCTTCTCCGTCACCAGGGTAAAGAAGAACGAACCGCCCGGAATAAATGCGCGCCGGTATCTCATCGCCTGACCAGCCTCCGAATAACGTCTATCTTCAGCGTATTGTCGGGTTACGCTACGCTAACCCGACCTACCCTTCATTTCAATTCCGCAACGGCTTCCCGTTCTTCAGCATGTGTTCGATGCGCGCCTGAGTTTTTTCGGTCGCGATCAATTCCATGAAGTGACGGCGTTCGAGGTCGAGCAGCCATTGCTCGTCCACCAGGCTGCCCGCGTCCACATCGCCGCCGCACATCGTTTCGGCGATGCGGCAGCCGATGTTGTAGTCGTGCTCGGAGATGAAGCCGCCTTCGAGCAGGTTGACCATCGCGGCCTTCAGCGTCGCGATGCCGGTGCGTCCCGCGACGGGGATCTGGTGCGGCGCTAATGGCGGACGATAAGCCGTGGCGTTGAGCGCGCGGGCTTCTTCCTTCGCGACGTGCAGCAGTTCGAAGCGGTTCAGCACGATGCGGTCGGACTGCCTGAGGTAGCCCATCTCGCGCGCGAGCTCGGCGCTCTTGGCGACTTCGCCCGTGGCGATGTTCTGGAAGTAGCGCTTGAGGTGCGGGAAGATGTCGGCGCGGCCTTCGATGGCAAGGCGCTGCGCCTCTGCCGCGGCGCGCATGGCCATCTCCTTGCAGCCGCCGCCCGCGGGCAGCAGGCCGACGCCGACTTCGACCAGGCCGATGTAGCTTTCCAGCGTCGCGACGATGCGCGAACAGTGCATGGAAAATTCGCAGCCGCCGCCGAGCGCCAGGCCGTCCACCGCAGCGATGGTCGGCACCTGCGCGTATCTCAGCCGCTGCGAGACCTGCTGGAATTTCGCGACCACGTCCGCGACGTGCGGCACATGACCGGTGGCGGCATTGACGATGTCGCCCAGCCCCCCGCCGCCCGCGACGGTGTATTTGACGCGCGTAGCCGCGCCCTTGAGCTTGTCGAGCAGGCCGCCCGTTGCAGCCCCTTCCTGCATGCCCTGCATCGCCTGCAGCAGGTTCGCGCCCGCCGAGAACGGCGGCTCCGCTTGCCACAGGATCAGCGCCGTGAAGTGCGCCTCGGCCTCGCCCACCGCGCGCAGGATGCCGTCGAGCACCTCGTTGCTGATGGTGTGCATCTTGGTCCTGAAGCTCAGGATGGCGATGCCGTCACCCATGTGCCACATGCGGATGTCGTCGTTCTCGAACACGGTCTCGCCGTAGTGCGCGGTCTCGCCGAGCAGGCGGTCGGGGAAGAGCTGGCGGCGGTAGACGGGAAGCGTGGAGCGGGGCTGGTACTGCGCCCTCTCCCTCCGCTGCGCTCCTCCCTCTCCCGCTTGCGGGAGAGGGGATGGGGGAGAGGGTGCATAGGAACCCTGCGCAGTGTGCACGCCGACGCGCTCCGGCTCGCTCGCCCAGCCGGGCAGCGGGACTTCGGACATCGCCTTGCCCGCCGCGATGTCGGCGGCGATCCAGCCCGCGACCTGCTGCCAGCCGGCCGCCTGCCAGATTTCGAACGGGCCGCTGTCCCAGCCAAAGCCCCAGCGCACGGCGAGGTCGAGGTCGCGCGCGTTGCCGGCGATGCTTTCGAGTTGCAGCGCGCAGTAGTGGAACACGTCGCGGAACGTCGCCCAGAGGAACTGCGCCTGCGGGTGCGAGCTGCCGTGCAGCCCGGCGAGTTTCTTCGCCCAGTCGCGCTCGCGCAGGATGTCCTTCACTGCGTCGTCGATCTTGCTGTCGGAGGGGCGGTAGGCCTCGGTGTGCAGGTCGAGCACGTGGATTTCCTTGCCGATCTTCTGGTAGATGCCGCGCTTGGTCTTCTGCCCGAGCGCGCCCTGATCGACAAGCTGGCTCAGCCAGCCGGGCAGGTCGAAATGCCTGTGCCACGGGTCGTCGCTGAGGTTCTCGCGCATGGTGTTGACCACGTGCGCGAATACGTCGAGGCCGACCACGTCCAAGGTGCGGAAGGTCGCGCTCTTGGGGCGGCCGAGGTAGCGCCCGGTGAGCGCGTCCACGGTGTCGAAGCCGAGGTTGTACTCCGCCGCGTGGTGCCGGGTCGCGAGCATCGAGAACACGCCGATGCGGTTGGCGATGAAGTTGGGCGTGTCCTTGGCGCGCACCACGCCCTTGCCGAGCGTGGAGACGAGGAAGGTTTCGAGCTGGTCGAGCAGCGGCGCCTCGGTCTCGCGGCAGGGGATCAGCTCGACGAGGTGCATGTAGCGCGGCGGGTTGAAGAAGTGGATGCCGCAAAAGCGGTGGCGCAGGTTCTCGGGGAAGGCCTCGGCGAGCCGGTTGATCGACAGGCCGGAGGTGTTGCTGGCGAAGATGGTGCGCTCGCCGAGATGCGGCGCGACTTTCTTGTAGAGGTCGGACTTCCAGTCCATGCGCTCGGCGATCGCCTCGATCACCAGGTCGCACTCGCGCAGGCGCTCGATGTGCTGCTCATAATTAACTGGCCGGATATAGGCCAGCTTCGCGGGCGCGGCGATGGGGCTGGGGTCGAGCTTGCCCAGGCCGTCGATGGCCTTGATCACGTTGCCGTTCGGGTCGCCCTCCTTCGCGGGCAGCTCGAACAGCAGCGTCTCGACGTTGGCGTTGACCAGGTGCGCGGCGATCTGCGCGCCCATCACGCCGGCTCCCAGCACTGCGACCTTGCGTACCCGAAAATTCTCGCTCATAACAGCCTCTTGTTCGTTGTTCTCATGTTCCGCGCGGGGAACGATCAATTTCGCAGGGTGGGCAAACGGTTTTATTGTTTGCCCACGCGGAAGAACGGTGGGCACAGAAACGTGCCCACCCTACGCAGGCTACATGTCAGGTACGACGCGCGGCCTGCGGTTCTCGTCCACCGCGACGTAGGTCAGCGTCGCCTCGGTCACCTTCACGCAGGTCGGCTGCTCCGGGTCGCGTTGCGCGTACACCTCGACGTTCACGGTGAGCGAAGTGCGCCCGACCTTGACGATATGCGCGTAGAAGCTCACCACGTCGCCCATGAACAGCGGCTGCTTGAAGATGAAGGAGTTCACCGCGACGGTCACCACCCTGCCCCTCGCGCGGTGCAGCGCGGGGATGCTGCCGGCGATGTCCACCTGCCCCATGATCCAGCCGCCGAACACGTCGCCGGTGTAGTTGCAGTCGGAAGGCATCGCGACCATGCGCAGGGTGGGCTCGCGTTGCGGTAATGTCGTGGTCTGCGGCTGTTCCATGTCAACGCCTCTCATAGAGTTGTTTGATCTGCCCGGCGAACTGCTGCGCGATTTCGGCGCGCTTGATCTTCAGGGTCGGCGTCAGCAGGCCGTTCTCGATGCTCCACGGTTCGCGCAGCAGCAGCACGCGGTTCACCTTGGCATAACCCGGGAAACCGCGCAGGTTGCGCGCGACGCGCCTCAGTATCTTGGCCTCTATGTTGCTGTCGGTCAATGACTCCGGCATGTCGCCGCGGATGCCGACCTCATGCGTGAAATGCTGCCATGCCTCGGCGTTGAGCACCGCCAGCACGACGAGGTAGGGATGCGCCTCGCCGAACACCATCACCTGGTCGAACAGCGGGTCGTGCAGCAGCGCGATCTCCATGTCGGACGGCGGAATCTTCTCGCCGTTCGACATGACGATGATGTCCTTGATGCGCCCGGTGATATAGATATGCCCGGTGGCGGAGATATGCGCGACGTCGCCGGTGTTCAGCCAGCCGTCCGCGCCTATCATGGCGCGCGTCGCCTCGGGGTTGTTCCAGTAGCCGAGCATCACGTTCGGCCCCTTTACCAGCAGCGCGCCCTGCTCGCCGAGCTTCACCTGCACATCGCGGATCGGCTGGCCGACGCTGTCGGGGAAATTGTGCTCCGGGCGGTTGCCGCTGATCACCGGGCTGGTCTCGGTCAGGCCGTAGCCCTGCACCACCGGCAAGCCGAGGCCGACGAACACCCGCGAAATTTCGGGTGCGAGCGCCGCGCCGCCGCTGACCGCGACGCGCAGCCTGCCGCCGAGGCGGTCCAGCACTTTCTGCGCGACCAGCTTCTGCAACAGCGGCCAGAGCAGGAACGACGGCTTCCACGGCCCGCGCCCCTGCTCGCGCTCGAAGCGCGCCCAGCCGGTTTCCACCGCCAGGTGGAACAGCTTGCGCCTGAGCGGCGAGCCTTCGTCGAGGCTCGTGCGGATCGCCGCATACATGCGCTCGTAGATGCGCGGCACGGAAATCAGGATGGTAGGGCGGATGATCTGCAGGTCTTCGGACAACAGAGGGATGGAGCGCGCGAAGGCGACCGTGGCGCCGGTCATCACCGGCAGGTAATAGC
>CAYNYH010000120.1:0-5717 GCA_964401425.1 uncultured Gallionella sp.
GCCTGAATGCCCGGCGCGAGGTGCTGGAAAGCAGGGTCGCGGAACTGGAAGAAAGCTGGCTGGAACTGGAGATGAGTCTGGAAGAAGCGGTGTAGATACTGCCTCTTAAATGAGCTAGGGCTGCTTTGTGCCATTTGCTGTCCATCACGATAGACAGCTTCAGAGCAGCGTAATCACGATGCTGTTTTCAGGTGAAACCCCTGGGCGGATGGAAAGCTTAAATTACGCGGCATGGAGCCCATAAAGCTCGATATAGGAGCGGCGTAGTATGATGGCATCACCTGCGGCTAGGCGACCACTCTGGAAGACCCTTGCTGGAAAAAAATACTAATCCCGGATAAATTTACAAAATAATTTGTAGAGGTAACACATGAATAATTCTGATCTTGATTTGTTTATTTTAGACGATACCGAAAACGAAGATGATATCCATGGAGCTAATGCGACCATATTCGCTGACACCATAGTTTCTGACTCTGACTGGACAACTGAGACAATTTTAAGCCAGTTAAAAAAGGGAAATATACTTCTCAATCCAACGTTTCAACGCAGAGATGCGTGGACAAATGAACGAAAAAGCCGATTCATTGAATCACTTTTTTTGGGATTACCCATACCTCAAATTGTCTTAGCTGAGAGCCAGACTAGCAAGGGAAAGTTTATTGTTATCGATGGGAAGCAAAGGCTTCTTTCACTTCTGCGTTTTGCACTTGATGATGAAAATCCATTGAAATTATGCAAACTTGAAATTCGCGATGACCTGAACGGGAAGACATTTCGTCAGCTTGCAGATTCCCCATTATCTGTAGATGACGTGTCGGCATTCGAAAACCAGACTGTAAGAACCACTGTTATTCGAAGCTGGAAAAATGAAGCTGTACTTTATTTGATTTTTTATCGGTTAAATAGTGGCAGCGTTCCCTTATCTCCGCAGGAATTGCGACATGTGCTGCATCCCGGCAGTTTTATTGACTTCGCCTTCAGCTTCTCAGAGAAATCTGAGCAGTTGATTGATTTAATGGGGAGCAAAGGAAAGCCTGATTTTAGAATGCGTGATGTCGAATTGGTTATCCGCTATTTCGCATTTACAAAATTTATTGAGAGATACGCTGGCGATCTTAAGCAGTTTCTTGATGATACAACTTTGCTCTTGAATGATACGTGGGATGAGAGAGAGGCCGAGATTAGAGAACATGCGGGAAGGCTAAATAATGCATTACAAATTACCCGTACAATATTTTCAGATGATGCTTACCATAAGTGGACACCAAAAGGATTTGAAAAGAGAATGAACAGGGCGGTATTTGACTGTATGGTGTTTTATTTTTCCATGCCAGCATTAGCCGCAGCGATTCCGGGTCATGAAGTACAGATTAGTGATGAATTTAAACGGCTTTGCACTGAGGACTCTCAGTTTCTTCAGTCCTTGGAAACTACGACAAAAAGCACAAACGCAACTTTTACTCGCTTATTAACTTGGGGTAAATCGTTACAGTCTATTTTGAATGTACCCATTCATGAATTGGCTCTTCTTGAACTAAAACTTGGCTAACTGCCATGGCAAAAACTTCTGCCCTAATCGAGTTAGAGGCTCGCATTAGAACAATTGAGGTGACGCTGCTTCCAAAAATTAATCCCTTAGGAATTTATACGGATGCAGAACAAGATTCGATTCGAGCTTTCGTATTGCTATGCCATGCAGAAATTGAAAGTTTCATTGAAGACTGGGCACGCATTCTTCTTGATGCACTATTGTTGGAATTATTGAGTCCTAGGGCGGGCTCTTTGTTTGCGCGCGCTCATGCAATTAAAGTATCGGCAAGCTTACCTCACACAATCAGTGGCAATCACGGAATCAAGGCGGATAACATTTTGAAAATGTTTGAGCCATTAGGGTTGGTAGAGCCTGATTTTGATGCTATCGATTCCAAGTTTTTGACTCAAATGAATGCGTTTGGCAGTAGGCGTGGTGAGTCTGCACATTGCTCTGCAAATCGTGCAAAACAACAACCTAGCCCAATTAAGGAAAAAAAGGCTGTAGATGAAATTCTTCTGTTTTTAGAAAAATTTGAAACAGCGTTAATCCAAATTCGTCTTGCGGGTTTTCTTACAGTTAGATAGCTAGTTTGAGTTAGGTACGAGGCCTTGGTGATGTTCGGGCAGGAAATTCACAAAGCTGACTTTCTGCAAGATGTCGTAACCAGAGCTATTCACCTAAGGTCGCCCCGCAGCGGAGGCTACTCCACGGCAAAAAGGTGCCAGCCTCCCTACAGCGCCCTCACCTTCACCGTCTTGCCCTTCACCTTCCCAGCCGACAATTTGCGCACCGCCTCCGCGGCGATGTTGCGCGCGACGGCGACATAGGTGGAGAAATCGGTCACGGTGATCTTGCCGACCTGCTCGCGGGTGTATCCCGCCTCTCCGGTGAGCGCGCCCAGCACGTCGCCGGGGCGGATTTTTTCCTTGCGCCCGCCGAGGATCTGCAGCGTCACCATGGGCGGCACCAGCGCTGAGTCGTCATCGCCTTGCAGCGCGCCCAGCTCATGCCACTCCGGCTCGATACGCATCATCTGCGCGAGGCTGATGATGCGATGCCGGTCGCTCGGGCCGCACAGGCTCAGCGCCCAGCCGTCCTGATCGGCACGGCCGGTGCGGCCGATGCGATGGATATGGACTTCCGGGTCGGGCGTGACATCGACGTTGATCACCGCTTCGAGCTGCGCGATGTCCAGGCCGCGCGCGGCAACATCGGTGGCCACCAGCACCGAGCAACTGCGATTGGCGAACTGGATCAGCACCTGGTCGCGTTCGCGCTGCTCCAGGTCGCCGTTCAGGGTCAGCGCCTTGATGCCCTGGGCATGCAACGCTTCCAGCAGCGAGCGGCATTGCTGCTTGGTGTTGCAGAAGGCCAGCGTGCTGACCGGGCGGTAGTGCTTGAGCAGCATGCCGACCGCCTGCAGGCGCTGCTCGTTCTCCACCTTGTAGAAGCGCTGGCGTATCTTGCCTTCCTCATGCTGTTCCTGCAGTTTCACTTCCCGAGGATTGCGCAGGAACTGGCGCGCCAGCCGCGCGATGCCTTCGGGATAGGTCGCCGAGAACAGCAGCGTCTGGCGCTCTGCGGGGCAGTGCCTCGCCACCCAGGCGATCTGGTCGTAGAAGCCCATGTCCAGCATGCGGTCGGCCTCGTCGAGCACCAAGGTGTTGAGCGCCTCCAGGTTCAGCGTGCCGCGATCCATGTGATCCATGATGCGCCCCGGCGTGCCGACGACGATATGCGCGCCGTGCTCAAGGCTGGCGATCTGCGGGCGCATCGTGCTACCGCCGCACAGCGTCAGTATCTTGATGTTGTCGGCGGAGCGCGCCAAGCGGCGTATCTCCTGCGTCACCTGATCGGCCAGCTCGCGCGTCGGGCACAGCACCATCGCCTGCACCGCAAAGCGGCGCGGGTTCAGGCGGGTCAGCAGCGCCAGCGCGAACGTCGCAGTCTTGCCGCTGCCGGTCTTGGCCTGCGCGATCAGGTCATGTCCGGCCAGCGCAATCGGCAGACTGGCCGCCTGTATCGGGGTCATCGTCAGGTAGCCTAGCTGCTGCAAGGTCGTTTGCATGCCGGGCGACAGCGGCAGTTCGCTGAACGGGCGCCCGGCTGGAGACGCGGAGGTGGATATTTTAGTGTCGGTCATGGTTGCGCTCAGTCCTTGCGCCGTTTGGTAAAGAACGGCTTGCGCTGCCCCGGGCGTTTGCGGTCGATCTCTGCCGGTTTGGGCTTGGGCGCCAGCCAGCTTCTGCCGGATTTTTTGGCGGCCTGATGTTCCGCAATGGCTGCAGCGAGTTGTTCCACCGTCAACAAGATGATCGCATGTTCGCCCTTGAGGTGGTAATCGGCGAGCGATTCCTTGATGCCGAAGATGCGTTCCGGGGTGTCGGCTTTCTTGCGCTGGCCCGCCATCATTTGCTGCGCATCCGGCGCCAGCGTGTAGCCGCCCTCCTGCGCACAGATCAAGCCGTATTCGGAGAGCCGATAAAACGAATCAGACAATTTTGTTTCGGAAGGAATCGCGCCTTGAGCCAGATCGGCCGCAGCGATGATCTCGACAAGTTCGGCCGGCCGCCGCTTCGCAGCAAGCGACAGGGCCAGCAAAAGGATTGCATCAACATCGTGGACTGGATACATCGCGTGCCTTTGAAATAAGTATGGGAGATGAGTGCCAACAGGCCAGTGGACAAACGCGCCGTGGCGGCAGGAAACATCAGCCGGATGCCAATCCGGCCCCTTGCGAGCAAGGGAGTGAAATGGTTACGGCGCAGAACCCGGCGTCGTGCCGGGCTGCTGGTGAGTAATGCGAAAGCTTCAGGTCCGGAACCGGCCATGCGCCCAAGGCCGTTCCGCGGCGGCAACCACCCTACTCCATGTACATCCCGCCGTTCACGTGCAGCGTGGCGCCGGTGATGTAGGACGCGCCCGGGCCGGCGAGGAAGACCACGGCGGCGGCGACGTCGGCGGGCTGGCCGAGGCGTTTCAACGGCACGTGCTCGACCAGCTTGGCGCGCTGTTCTTCGCCCAGTCCCTGGGTCATGTCAGTGTCGATGAAGCCGGGGGCGATGCAGTTCACGGTGATGTTGCGGCTGCCGATCTCTTGCGCGAGCGATTTGGTGAAGCCGATCATGCCCGCCTTGGAGGCGGCGTAGTTGGCCTGGCCGGGATTGCCCATGCTGCCGACTACCGAGCCGATGCTGATGATGCGCCCGCCCCTGGCCTTCATCATCGCGCGCAGCACGGCACGCGAGAGGCGGAACACCGACTTGAGGTTGGTCGCCAGCACCTCGTCCCACTCTTCGTCGGTCATGCGCGCCAGCAAATTATCTTTAGTTATGCCGGCGTTGTTCACCAGGATAGTGACTTCGCCGAACTGCTTGCGCAGTTCGCCCAGCATCTGTTCGGTCTGCGCCGCATCGTTGACGTTCAGCACCATGCCCGCACCCTTGATCTCCGCCGCGTCCAGATAGGCGCTGATGGCCTGCGCGCCCGCGTCGCTGGTCGCGGTGCCGATCACGGTAGCGCCCTGCCTGCCGAGTTCCAGCGCGATGGCCTGGCCGATGCCGCGGCTGGCGCCGGTTACCAGTGCGATTTGTCCCTGTAGTGTCATGTCGGTCTCCTTATGCGAGTGCAGCCAAAGCCAGCTTCAGCGCTTCGCCGTCGTTGATGGCCAGGGCCTGCTGGTTGGTGTCGATGCGCTTGTTCAAACCGGCCAGTACCTTGCCCGGCGCGCATTCGGCGTTGTGGGTGATGCCCTGCTTGCCGAATTCCAGCACGGTTTCGACCCAGCGCACCGGCGAATACAACTGGCGCACCAGCGCATCCTTGATCGCCGCGCCGTCACTGTAAGCCGCAACATCGGCATTGTGCAATACCGGAATGATGGGCGCCTGCACCGCGACATCGGCGAGATAGCCGCGCAACTGTTCAGCCGCGTCCTTGAGCAACTGGCAATGCGACGGCACGCTCATCGGCAGCATGATCGCGCGCTTCGCGCCCCTGGCCTTGGCCAGCTCCATGCCGCGCTCGACCGCCGCGCGGTTGCCGGCGATCACCACCTGCCCCGGCGAATTGAAATTCACCGCTTCCAGCACCTCGCCCTGCGCACCTTCGGCGCACACCGCGCGCACCGTGTCGTCATCCAGGCCGAGGATCGCGGCGATGCCGCCGACGCCTTCCGGCA
>CAYNYH010000121.1:0-5686 GCA_964401425.1 uncultured Gallionella sp.
TTATTTCGGGGTGAACCCCGCAAGGCTCAAGCTGGAAATCACCGAAAGCCTGATGTTGGAAAACGTGGATGACATCATCGCAAAAATGACCACTCTGAAAACCCGGGGCATCAGTTTCTCCATGGATGATTTCGGCACCGGCTATTCATCCTTGCAATATCTCAAACGGCTGCCGCTCGATCAGCTCAAGATTGACCAATCATTCGTGTGCGATATTGCCGATGACAGCGGCAAGGCGATTGTGCGTACCATCATCGCCATGGCTCAAAGCCTGAACCTGAGTGTTATTGCTGAAGGTGTGGAGATGGAAGCACAACGACAACTTCTCTTGAACGAAGGCTGCACTACTTATCAAGGGTATCTATTTGGCAAACCAGTGCCAATTGAACAGTTTGCGTGTCACTAAAGCAGGATCGATTGCTTTGGGTGATATAGCGAATACCTGATGGGACGTACCAAAATTGCATAACCTGCGTTTCATCAATAAGTTATAGAAACAACCCCATATCCGTATTATCAAACCCCTTGTGCTCCAATGTTGGTCGCTTATACTTCAACCGTTTCAAAAAGGACTCTTGCCATGAATACAACAACACGCTTCGTTATGCTCGCCCTGACTGCCCTGTTGGCTTTATCGCTCGGCGGCTGCGCGCCGGAAGTAGGTAGCGATAAATGGTGCGCAAATCTGAAGGAAAAACCCAAAGGTGAGTGGAGTCTCAATGAGACAACCGATTATGCGAAACACTGCATCATCAAATAGGCAGCCAGCGGTTATGAAGGGGGGGTTATGCGCCGTTACCCCCCGAACATCCGATTTATGCCTGTCCAGCACCCTACAGCGGTCGCATTTTCAGGCTTTCCAGGTAACGACATGAACCAGCAGGCCCAAAGACACTAGGACGATGGCGCATCATGATTTTCCATTTTGCCGCTGCCGCGCTATTATGTGCGCAACTTGACCACGCCGTACGCGCCCATGAGTACGTTCAAAGTCCTTCAGTTCAACATGCAGTTCGGCCAGGGTTGGGATGATGCATATCCCGACCGTGCCCCCATCGACCTCGAACTGACCATCTCGGAAATCCTCGGCCACGACGCGGATGTCGTGCTGCTGCAGGAAGTAGAGCATGCCCAGACCGGCGGCATGCAACATAATCCGCCACCCAATTACACCCGCCTGAAAGAAGCGCTTAAGGGCTATGACAGCTATTTCTCCTATCCGAAAGCCGACCCGCGCGAATTGCCTTTCGGCATAGGGCTGGCCATCTTTTCGAAAACGCCGCTGCGCAACACCTTCCGCTTCGACCTGCCGTCGCCGCCAATCGAGTTCGAATTCCTGGGCGAGAAGAAAACACCCACCGACCGCCTGCTCATCGGTGCAAAGACCACGCTTGCCGGCCGCGAACTCCAGCTTTTCAATACGCATCTCCTGGCGTACTTCATGCTCAATTCGTCAAGCGAGGATCACATCGAGCAACGCACGCTGGTCGTCGAGCAGTTGCGCCGCGCGAACGGCCCCGCGCTGCTTGGCGGTGACTTCAACGTCAGCAACCATGGTTCGCTGGTCAAACAGTTTACCGAGGCAGGCTATCTGACCGTGCAGTCGGAAGAAATTACGTGGCGCCGCCGCCCCTATGTGCTCGACCATATTTTCTACAATCGGCACCTGCAACCGGTGCGCTATGCCATACAACCGACCATGTCTTCCGATCACCACATGCTGGTGGTGGAGTTCGAGTTCCTGGACCAGGCGTAGCGGCATAAGCCGTAACTCAAGACAGAAAAACAGCTTCAATCCCTGCTTGGCCATGCCGGCCAGCCACCCGACAGAACGTTCGCAGTGAACACTATTGACGTTCGCATTCGATCTCAACCTTTCAATTCAGTAAACCATATTCAATCTAATAGCATGATTTTTCGATCGATTAGAATTTCGGCACAGTAAATGCTCGTTTATCGGCGGAGGCGATTGTGTTGCATCGCCCCGATCGACAAAAGGAGCAACCATCATGAGACTGAACAAATCTGCTTTGACCTTGATTACGGCAGCCTTGCTGCCAGCTTCTGTCTATGCCGGTACGGATTCGATTACCACCGGCTTCGAGCGTGGCCTGTTGTCCTGTGAGCCTGCCGCCTTCACAGTGGTGATAACGAAGGAAATTGGCACTGCAAAAGCCGACCTGCTGGAGGATGAGGTTAACGCCCTGGTGAACAGAACTAGCGATCCGGTATTGGCCAGCTATTACCGCGACCTGTATCGCACACCAGCCACATTCGAAGTCGCTGAGTTCATCAGGACGCCCGATCCGTATATGGATGCGATCAGCATCGCCCTCTGGGGCAAAACCGAGCGGAGTACCTCTCATATCTGTTAACGGTTGTGATGCGCTTTGCCCCTGAGCTCCGGCTCAGGGGCATTTTATTGAGCCAGGTCTTTTGCCGTCTCCTCGTCTTCCGGCAGCGGCGCAAGCAACGCGGCGATGTCGGCCTCACCGAACTTGGCCAGGCTGTTGACATCTTCCGACAGGATGCCGGCGGCAAGTTCGGCTTTTTTCTCCTGCAGCGCGAGTATTTTTTCCTCGATGCTGCCCGCCACGACCAGCTTGTAGACGAACACGTTTTTCGTCTGGCCGAGGCGGTGCGCGCGATCCGTGGCCTGGTTTTCCACCGCGGGATTCCACCACGGGTCATAGTGGATCACCGTGTCGGCAGCGGTCAGGTTCAGCCCCACCCCGCCCGCCTTGAGGCTGATGAGGAAAACCGGCACCTCCTCATCCTGGAAGCGGCGCACCACCTCTTCGCGGTTTTGCGTGTCGCCGGTAAGTTTCACGTAGTCCAGTTTTTCGCGCATCAGTTCCGCCTCGATCAGCTCGAGCATGGAGGTGAATTGCGAGAACACCAGGATGCGCCGCCCTTCGCTGACCAGCTCCGGCAGCATCTCCATCAGCAGGTCGAGCTTGGCGCGCTCCTTCACTTTTTTGGCGCTGGTCAATTTCAGCAGGCGCGGGTCGCAGCACACCTGGCGCAGCTTGAGCAGCGCGTCGAGGATGACGATGTGGCTGCGCGAAAGCCCCTTGGCGGCGATTTCCTCGCGCACGCGCTGATCCATGGCGATGCGCACCGCTTCATAGAGATCGCGCTGCGCGCCTTCCAGTTCGACGCTGCGCACGATCAGGGTCTTGGCAGGCAGCTCCTGCGCGACATCCTCCTTGCGCCTGCGCAGGATGAAGGGCCGGACGCGCCTCGCCAGCAGGCCGCGGCGCTGGGCATTGCCCTGCTTCTCGATCGGGTTGCGCCAAATCCTGGTGAACTCCTTCGACGTGCCGAGCAGTCCGGGCAGCAGGAAATCGAACTGCGCCCACAGCTCGCCCAGATGATTTTCCAGCGGCGTGCCGGTGAGGCACAGGCGGTGCCGCGCGTTCAGCTTGCGCACCACCTGCGCCGCCTGGCTGGAGACGTTTTTCACCGTCTGCGCCTCGTCCAGGATCAGCAGGTGGTAGGCATGCTCCGCGAGCGCCTCTTCGTCGCGCCACAGCAGCGGGTAGGTGGTGAGGATCACATCGTGCTCGGGAATCGCGGGGAAATGCTCCGCACGTTCCTTGCCGTGCAGGGACAGCAGTTTGAGTTGCGGCGCAAAGCGCTCCGCCTCGCGCTTCCAGTTGAAGATCAGCGAGGTAGGCAGCACCACCAGCGACGGCCTGTCCATGCGCCCGCTCTGTTTTTCGAGCAGCAGGTGCGCCAGGGCCTGCGCGGTCTTGCCCAGCCCCATGTCGTCGGCCAGTATCCCGGCCAGTTCCTGTTCGCGCAGGTATTGCAGCCAGGACAAGCCTTCCAGCTGGTAGGGGCGCAGTTGCAGCGCGAAGCCTTGCGGCGCGGCAACCGGCCTGATGCCGGCCGTGTTCCTGAGCTTGTCGGCGAGACCCGTCACGGCGGCCGCGCCCTTGAACTGCCAGCGCTCCATCCCGGTAAGGTCGCCGATGCGCGCCACGTCGTAGCGCGACAGGCGGATTTCATCGCTTCCCTTGCCGCCCTCGAACAACTCGATCAGCGTGCGCGCGAGCGGCTTGATGCGCCCGGCGGGAGCCAGCACCTTGCCGCCCTCTTCGAGCAGCAGTTCGATGGGTTCGTCGTCGTCCATTTTTTCCAGTCGCGCTGCATCCAGCCAGCGCGGGTCGGCCCTGAACAGTTCATGCAGCAGCGGCGCCAGCGGCAAGCGCCGGCCATTCACCACGAAGCCCAAGTTCAGGCTGAACCAGCCGTCTTCCCGCTCGCCGAACTCGGCCTCCCACGCCTCCACTTCGAGCACATGGTGGCGGAAGCCCTGCGGGATGATGACATCCCATCCCGCCTTGTACAGCTGCGGGATCATCTCCTGCATGAAGGACGGCCAGGCCTTCTCGTTTTCCAGCACGAAGACCGGCCGCTCGCCGATGTTGCCGGACAGGCCGAAGCCCGGCATTTCCTCCAGCCCGTATTCGGCTAGCGCGTTGAGGAAACGCTTCTCCGCCTTCGAGTCGCGCATCACGCGCACCGTTTCGCCGTTCTGCAGCGTGGCAAATTCGCCCGGATGCCCCAGCGGCAGGATGGCCTCGCCGTAACGGAAGCGGACGCGCGCGAAATCCAGTTCGCGCGTGCCGTAGCGATAGCCGCGGAAGCTGCCCATCCATAACGGCTCGGAAGTATCCAGCAGCAGCATCGGCGTGAGCGGGCTCTTGAGCGTGCGCAGCCGCCCCGCACTGGGCGGCGGCAGGTCGGGCACCAGTTCGCGCAACACCTCGGACACTACCGGGACATCGATTTCGGCGAGCGGCGGCATGTCGAGCAACTGCGCAACCTGGGCGGGCGTCTGAACGGTCTGCAATTGTCCGGCTTCGCCGCTGGCGACATCGACATACCAGGTCGCCTCGCTGAACGGGAACACCTCCAGCGCCGCGCCGCTGACTATCCTGGGCGCCATCCGCCCGGCATCGTCGACGCCCCATTCCAGTTGTGCCTTGCGCACCCTGCCCTGCCTGAGGTGTACCGGCTCCGACTTCAGGTAGCGGTTGCCCGCCACCTGCCCGATGAAAAACAACCGCCCGCTCGCCAGCAGGCATGACATGATCTCGTTGCCGTGCGCGCCCTTGACCGGGAAATAGCCGTACCTGTCGCGCTGCTGCCACAACAGGCGCAGGATGGGCATGTCTTCTTCGGTGACGAACTGCGGCGGCTTGAGCAGGGCGCGCTCGACGTTGCTCCATTCCTCGAGTCGGCCCGTCAGCCGCCCTTCGGCATCCAGCTTGCCCTTGTATGTACCGAAAATATAATCGCCCGTGTAGGCGGATTTGGTGAGCGCGTAGCAAAGCTTCTCGGGTCTCGGCGCAGACTTCGCGGTTTTCTTCGGCTGCGCCCTCGCCGTGCGCCGGAAGGATTCGATCCACTCCAGCACGGCATGGTTGACCGCGGGCGGGCGCGGCAGGGCCAGCGCCGACAGCAGCACTGCCGCGCTGTGCTTGCATTTCCACCTCACCGGGCAGTTGCACGTCGGCTCGATATGCAACTCGCCCACCTTGCCGACGCTGAAGGATATCTCCACCTGGTAGGGATGCGCCGCGCTTCCCTTCACCTCGGCGATGATCTTGTCGGGGCGGACGTCGAGGTGGCCGATCGAATTCAGGTAAGCCTTGGCCTTCTGGATTTCGCCCGG
>CAYNYH010000122.1:0-5684 GCA_964401425.1 uncultured Gallionella sp.
AAAGCTGCAGTTGCTCCTGCTCCAGAATGGCGCGGCGCAGATCGGATTCCAGCGCGACGCGGGCGGCGACGGCAGCCTGCATGGCGGGATCGAAGAAGCGCAGGATATTGCGCCCGTCTGCCTTGGCCTGGTACAGCGCAACATCCGCCCGCTTGAGCATTTCATCCATCGTTTTCACCGATCCGCGGAACAGCGTGATGCCGATACTGGCGGTGCTGTGGTGCTCGTGGTCGTTGATGAGGTAGGGTTTCCCGATGGTTGCGAGTATCTTCTCTCCCACCGTTTCGGCCTGGCTGGCGGCGACCTGTTCGTCGGCGTCCAGGTCTTCAAGCAGGACGACAAATTCGTCCCCCCCCAGGCGGGCGGTGGTGTCGCCTTCCCGGATGCAGCCTTGCAGCCGCTTTGCCGCTTCGATCAGCAGCAGGTCGCCGGTGGCATGGCCCTGGGTGTCGTTGATGCTCTTGAAGTTGTCGAGGTCGATGAACAGCAGCGCACCCTGCCGGTCATTGCGGACGCTCATGGCAAGCGCCTGATGCAGGCGGTCGAGCAGAAGCCGCCGGTTTGGCAATTGGGTGAGGGGATCGTAGAAAGCCAGAGTGCGAATCTGCTCTTCCGATTTCTTGCGCAGGCTGATGTCGGTGAAGACGGAAACATAATGGGTGATCTGCCCATCCATTCCTCTTACGACCGAGATGGTTTGCCATTCCGGGTAGATTTCGCCGTTCTTGCGCCGGTTCCATATCTCGCCCTGCCAGTGCCCGTCGCGTTCGAGCGCTTCGCGGACGGCTTGGTAGAAGGCGTCATCGTGCTTCCCTGACTTGAGGACGGCGGGTGTTTGCCCCACTACCTCCTCGGCGCTGTAGCCGGTTGTCTCGACGAAGGCATTATTGACGCGCTGGATGATCCCGTCAGCGCCGGTAATGAACATGCCTTCCTGGGAATCGAACGCCGTTGCAGCGATGCGCAACTCATTTTCGGCTTGCTTGATCTCGGAGATGTCCGTTGCCAGCCCTTCGATCAGTATTTCGTCTCCGTTGATCTGGCTTCCGATGGAACGATCCCATAGCCAGTGCCAATTGCCCTGCGCATCGCGGATACGATATTCAATGTCATATACCTTCCCTTGTTCCAATTCACGAAGGGCATTGTTAACCAGGCCGAGGTCGTCGGGGTGTATGGATTCGTTCCAGAGCATGGGGTGCGCATACAGGTGTTCCAGCGAATATCCCAGAACCTGTTCTGCGCGGGGTGAGTAATAAACCCCCCCTTTTTTGTTGGAGAATGTATAAATTACATTGGGTGAATTCTCGATCAGGCGGCGGTAGCGCGCTTCCCGGTTTTCGAGTTCATGCTGGATTTGCTTGGGCTTGGTGATATCGCGAATAAAGGCCGTAAAGATCACATGGTTGCCCTCGCGGATCGGCGTGATGGTCAGTTCGGCCGGGAATTCCGCACCGTCGCGCCGCAATGCAGAGATTTCGATGCGGCGGTTCAGGATGTGGGTTTCGCCGGTTTTCAGATAACGGGCAAGCCCGTTCTTGTGCTGTTCCCGGTGGCGTTCCGGGATCAGCAGTTCAACCATGGACTGGCCGATCACCTCATTTTTCTGCCAGCCGAACATGGCTTCCGCCGCGGGATTGAATCCGATCAGGCGGCTTTCCGCGTCGATGCTGATCACCCCATCCAGCGCCGAGTTGACCGTCGTCCACAGGCGCGCCTCGCTTTCCGCCAGCTTCCGGTGGTTGTCAGTGACAGCGTCCTGCCACCCAGCCAAGGCGTGGTCGGCGCTGCGAGCGGAGAAAAATAATGCGGCATACAGTGCGGCGAAGACGCCGAAGACGATGAGGGCGATATCGGTGGTTCTGGCGCGAACCCGATCGAAGGCCGGGGTGATGTCCTCATAGACTTGCAGAACGCCGATGCGCTTTTCCGCATGAGCCAGCGGCACATAGGTTGAAAGGATATGGCGGCCGCTGATGTCGCCGGCAGGGGTGTGGAACGTATCGCGGAATTCCAGCTTGTGCTGCGTTCCTTTTGCCAGAGTTTTATTCAGCATCTCCGGAATCCGGATGGCTTTACCGATATCGTCTGGCACTGTCGAGAAGACGGTTATTCCCGATGGGCTGTACAGCTTCAGTTTGAGAATGCGATGTTCGCGAACCGTGTTCAGGGTGGTGTTGAGTGCATCGATGCCCGGGTTTGCACGCAGGGCATGGGTATCGAGCCCTGCGGTGGCGGCAAGGTAGGTCTCGATCTGACCGCTCATCAGATGGATGAGATGTATGGCAGTCTTTTCGTTTTCCTGCGCGGCGATTCCCTTATGTTCGTCGAGCTGATCCTGCCGGTAGAGAAATATCAGGAGGGTGGCGGTGATGAGGGTGGCCAGCAGGCTGGTGATCGAGAGGCGGCGCAGGAGCGGGTAGCGGACCTCGGCAAGGGCGGTTTGGGTTTTGCTCGCCTGATGGTTGTTCTGCCCGACCAGGTGATTCACATGCGCGGAATCGCCCGCCACACGGCCTGCTTGCCGCGCAGCATCAAGGTCTTTGTTGGCCACTGACGGCTGATCGCTTTCCTCATTCTGTTTCATGCGAGGCGAGTCGTGCAACAGAATATAACCATCCCATTATATATCCATTGCGGAGCAAATGTGGGGCGCGATGTCAGGGGATTTCGGCATCGTTCATACGCCCGAGGATGATGCCGGTCTTGCGCAGCAGGCCGTGCGCTTCGCGGTGGGTGTCGTAGTAGCGCGGATTGGGCACCATCGCGGCGAGCCTGGCGGCCTGTTCAGCGGTCAGGCTGGCCGCGTTGGTGCGGTAATAGTGGCGTGCGGCGGCTTCCGCACCGAACACGCCGTTGCCCCATTCAATCACGTTGAGATAGATTTCGAAGATGCGCCGCTTGTCCATCACCGCCTCCAGCATCAGCGTGATGACCGCCTCCTCGGCCTTGCGCCATGGCGTGCGCTTGGTGGAAAGGAACAGATTCTTGGCGAGTTGCTGGCTGATGGTCGAGCCGCCCGCGACGATCTTGCCCTTTTTCAGGTTTTTCTCGTAAGCCTTCTGGATGCCTTCCCAGTCGAAGCCCTCGTGGTCGACGAACTTCGCGTCCTCGGCGGCGATCAGCGCGCGTTTGAGGTGGTTGGATATCTTCGCATAGGGCACCCACTTGTGCCGCAGTTCGGCATCCGGGTTCTTGTCCTGCATGACGGCCAGGCGGTCTTCCATGAACGCGCTGGTGGAGGGGTTGAATTTGATCCACCAGCAGATGTGCGCGAAGATCCAGAGCTGATAGAGCAGCAGCAGGGCGAAGCAGATCGCCATGCCGCGCCAGATCCAGCCCCAGAGTTTTTTCATCGTTCAGGTACGCAGCTCGGCAATGACCGGCGCGGTGTCCGGGCGCACGCCGCGCCAGATGTAGAACGCCTCGGCAGCCTGTTCGACCAGCATGCCGAGGCCGTCCGCAACCCGCGCGCCGTGCTCGCGCGCGAATTTCATGAACGGCGTCTCGCGCCCGTACATCATGTCGTAGGCCAGCGCGCCGGGGGCGAAGATGTTTTTTGGTAAATCTGGGGTGCTGCCGAAACCAAATAGTTCGTCTGGTGTGGCTAAACTAGCTGAAGTGGCGTTGATGATGATGTCGAAGTGCCTGCCTTGAAGAGAGGGGTAACCACAGCTATGAATTGTCCCAGCACTAAGTAGGCCAGTCATCAGATGAGTCGCAGGATTAAATTCGGCAGAGTCATTCTGTTGGGCGAGAGAATAGTTTTTTAAGGCGAACGCAAGGTGCTGGCGAAGCATGTCTGCTTTATCTAGAGTACGGTTGACAATGGTTAAGGCAATTCCAGCGCCTAACAAAGGAAGAGAAACGCCATAAGCAGCACCGCCAGCACCCATCAGCAGCACGTGTTTGCCATGCAATGCAACGCCGAGATTGTGTTCGATGTCGCGTACCAATCCGGCACCATCGGTATTGTCCCCAAAAATGTTGTCGCCATCGAACCTGAGCGTATTAACTGCCTGCGCCGCTTGTGCGCGTTCGCTCAGTTCGGTGGCGAGCTTGAACGCGTCGAATTTGAATGGTACGGTCACGTTGCAGCCCTTGTAGCCTTCCTCGCGCAGCCGTTCGACGGTCGTGGCAAAACCATCCAGCGGTGCGAGGACGGCCTCGTAGCTGATGTCCTGCCCGGTCTGTGCCGCGAACATCCGGTGGATCAGCGGCGATTTGCTGTGGGCGATGGGGTTGCCGATGACGGCGTAACGGTCAGTCATGGATATTGAGTGGGAAAAACGGCTTTATTTATACATTTTAATTATAAAGGCTACTGCTCTAATTGCGGGCTGAGTTTTTCCGGAAAATAACAACACTTGGAGAGGCAGAGGGAAAGTCATGGGAAGTATGGGAAAGGGATTACATAGCCTGAAGGTCAGCACCAAGCTGCGTTTGTCATTTGGCCTGATCGTGGGGTTGATGGTGGGGATGGCTGCGGTCACGCAGTATTACCTGAACGAAATGAATAGTCAGTGGCGCAGAATCGAGCAGCAGGTGTTCGTCTGGCAGGATGCCAATATGGAGATATATCGCTATCTCGGCGATGGTGTACACCATTTCAAGAACTATGTGCTGCGCGGTGGGGGATATGAAGCAAAGTTCCACGACGATATGAGCAAGCTGCTGGGGGCGGTCGACAAGTATCAGAAAGCCGGATGGGTTGAGCCCGAAGCGCGAAAACAGCTGGACGAAATCAGGAATGCGGTTGGCGCTTATCTTGCCGCTTTCGATCAGCTTAAGAAACTCAAGGATGGAGGGGCATCCATCACAGACCAGGATAAAGGCATCAATGGTGCCGACAAGCCCATTGCCGCGGCGGCAGCCAAGCTGAAGGAAGTCACCGAGCGCGAATTCAGGATGGCCTCCAGCCAGTTTGGGGAGCTTCAGCACTCCACGCTGCGCATTGCACTGATCATGGGGATCATCGCCGTCATCTGTGCTGCGGCATTCGCCCTGTTGCTGACGAGGAGCCTGATGCGCCAGTTGGGCGGCGACCCCGTAGAGGTCGCCCAGGTTATCGGCGTGATGGCGGCGGGTGATTTTTCGGCGCAATCGGTTCGTGCGGCAGACGGCAGCCTGCTGGCCAATGCCCAGGATATGCAATCATGTCTGCGCGACATGATCGCCGCAGTAAAAACGCAAGCTGACCAGGTCGGCGGTATGGCGGAGCAGTTGGCGGCGGCGGCGCGGCAGATTACGGAAAACGTAAACCATGAATCGGATGCGGTGAGCGGCATGGCCGCGGCGATTGAGGAGATGAGCGTCTCCTCCACCCATATCAGCGACCAGGGGAGCAATGCCAGGCAAATTGCCGATCATTCGCGCGCAAACTCCGAGCAAGGGGCGCAAGTGATCAATAAGACGGTAGCCGGGTTGCTGGAAATCGCCCAACAGATCGAAACGGCGTCATCCGATGTCTCGCGGCTGGGAGGGGATGCTTCGCGCATCAGTGAGGTGGTGAATGTCATCAAGGATATTGCCGACCAGACCAACCTGCTCGCGCTCAATGCGGCGATCGAAGCGGCGCGTGCCGGCGAGCAGGGGCGCGGTTTTGCGGTGGTGGCTGACGAGGTGCGCAAGCTCGCCGAGCGTACGGCCAATGCCACTGCGGAGATCAACCAGATGTCCGCCCA
>CAYNYH010000123.1:0-5584 GCA_964401425.1 uncultured Gallionella sp.
TGGCCTTCGCCTCGCCCGAGATCAGCGAGGTGCCGGCATGCAGGATGTCGCGCCGCAAGGCGGCCTGCTCCTCGGGTTCGGCGGCCGCATTGCGCGCCATCGGCTTCGATTCGCCGGTGAGGTTGGCGGTGTTGACGCGCACGCCGGAAGCCTCGATCAGGCGGCAGTCGGCTGGCACATCGTCGCCCGCCGC
This sequence comes from uncultured Gallionella sp., assembly GCA_964401425.1. Lineage (GTDB taxonomy): Bacteria > Pseudomonadota > Gammaproteobacteria > Burkholderiales > Gallionellaceae > Gallionella. Next base: position 194 of record CAYNYH010000123.1, read on the forward strand.
AAGCAGCACCACGTCGCCCGGCACCAGTTCCGCAACCGGCAATTGCACCGCACGGCCGTCGCGCAACGCGGTGGCATGCTGCGGCAGCAGGTTGCGCAGCGCGGCCAGCGCCTTCTCCGCGCGGTATTCCTGCCAGAACGAGAACAGCCCATTGACCAGGATCACGCCGAGCACGGCATAGCCCAGCGCCGCCATGCCCTGCCCGGGGTCGCGCCATTCGGCGAAGAAGGCCAGCCCGGCCGCCAGCCACAGGATCAGCGCGAAGAAGTGGGTGAATTCCTTGAGAAGTTTGCCGGCAAAGGGCAGCCCGGCGATGAGCGGCTGCGCGGCGACCTCGTCGCTCCGGTTGGCGACGTACCTTGCCAGCCGCCGCGCGGCCTCGGCCTGGCTCAGGCCATCCACCCCGCTGTGCAGGTGCGCGTAGAGTTCCTCGATGGCGCGGCGATGCGGGTTCACGATTCAGGCTCAGTATATGCGCACCATGACCGGGTGCTGAAGCGCGGTCACTTCCACAGCTTCGAAAAGCGCCCGGCCTGTTTCCCGCCCATGGCGCGCAGCCGCTCGTACAGCTCGCGCTCTTCGCCGGAAAGTTTCTCGGGCACATGCACATCGACGCGCAAATACATTTCGCCGTAATGGCCGTTGCCGAATTCGGGCAGGCCTTTGCCCTTGAGGCGCAGCACTGCGCCGGGCTGGGTACCGGGCGGGATGGTCACGCTGGCCGAGCCGTCCAGGGTCGGCACTTCCAGCGTCGCGCCGAGCACGGCATCGGTCAGCGGGATGGTTTCCTGGCGCAGCAGGTCGGCCCCGGCACGCTCGAAGCGCGAATCGCGCCTGGTGCGCACCACCACTAACAGGTCGCCGGTCACGCCGCCCGCCTCGTGGCTGGGCATTCCCTTGCCGGGAATGCGCAGCACCATGCCCTCCTCGATGCCCTTGGGGATTTTTACCGTCAGGTTTTCCTCGCGCTCCACCTCGCCGCTGCCGCCGCATGCCTTGCAGGGGTGTTCGATGATGCTGCCGCGCCCGTGGCAAACGGGACAGGTGCTGATCTGCTGGATCAGGATATGCTCCTTTTCCTTGCGATGGCTGCGGGTGACGCGCCCCGTGCCTTCGCATGCCTCGCATTTCTTCGGTGCCGCTCCGCCCTCGGCGCCTGTGCCGCGGCAGGCTGGACAGGCGGCCGGGCGGCTCAGGCGGACTCGCTCCTCGCCGCCGCTGGCCACCAGCTCCAGCGGAATGAAAAGTTCCGTCTCGATATTCACGCCGCGCGGCGGCCCAGCGTTGCGGCGGAAAAACCCCTCGAAGGGGCCGCCCATGCCGAAATCGAAATTGAGCCCGCCGAAGATATCCTCGAAATTGATGCCGCCGAACAGGTCCTCGCGGCTGAAGCCCTCCACGCCGGCGAAGCCGCGTGCATCGTATCCGGCGCGCTTCTTCGGGTCGGACAGGATGGCGTAGGCTTCGGCGATTTCCTTGAAGCGCTCCTCGGCGCCCGGCTCCTTGCTGCGGTCGGGATGGTATTTCAGGGCGAGGTTGCGGAAGGCGTCCTTGATCGCCTTCTGGTCGGCGTCCTTGGCGACGCCAAGCACCTCGTAGTAGTCGCGCTGGGCAGGGCTAATGGCTCACCTCGAAAATTGCAGTAATCGTCCCGAACCGGAAACCGGCCACGGATGAACACGGATCATCACGGATGAAAAACCAACCTCTCGATCATCGGTATCTATCCGTATAAATCCGTGGCTGAATTTGCTTTTTTACTTGCTGCGATCAATCCGGCGCTTTCTTCGCGCCGGATTTTTTGCCGAGCCGCTTGGCGAACGTCGCCCTGATCTCGTTCAGCTGGGCGAGCCGTGCCGCAACCCGGCGATTGACGCTGCCCTCCTGATACTCGCCTTTGTCATCCGCCTCTCCGGCAGGCAGCCCGGTCAGCAGGGCGACGGCCTGGTCGACGCTTTCCACGGCGTAGATACTGAACTGCCCGGCCTCGGCGGCCTCCACCACGTCGCGGCGCAGCATCAGGTGCTTGACGTTGGCGGCAGGGATCAGCACCCCCTGCTCCCCGTTCAGCCCGCGCGCCTTGCAGATGTCGAAGAAGCCCTCGATTTTTTCGTTGACCGCGCCGATCGCCTGCACCTGGCCGAGCTGGTTCACCGAGCCGGTCACCGCCAGCGACTGCCTGATCGGCGCTTCCGCGAGGTTGGAGAGCAGCGCGCACAGTTCGGCGAGCGACGCGCTGTCGCCGTCGACCATGCCGTAGGACTGCTCGAACACCAGGCTGGCGGAAAGCGCCAGCGGCTGGTTCTTCGCATAGCGCGCGGCCATGAACGAGGAGAGGATCAGCATGCCCTTGGAGTGGATCGCGCCGGAGAGCTTCACCTCGCGCTCGATGTTGACCATGTCCCCTTCGCCGAGCCGGGTGTTGGCGGTGATGCGGGTCGGCTGGGCGAACGCGAAGTTGCCCAGCTCGAGCACGGAGAGGCCGTTGATCTGCCCCGTCACCGCGCCCTGCGTGGCGATCATCAGGGTGTCGCGCAGGATCGCCTCATGCAGTTGGTCCCTCAGCCGGTCCAGCCGCCTGACCTGGGTGTCGATCGCGCGCTGCACATCGGCGGCTTCCACCGCACCGTGGCTGGCTTCGCGTGCCCAGTAATCGGCCTCGCGCAACAGGTCCGCCACGCTGCGCATGTGCGTGGAAAGCCGCTCCGCATCGCCGGCCATGCGCGCGCTGTGCTCGATCACCCTGGCCACCGCGCCGCGGTCGAACGGCAGCAGCGACTCCTTGCGCGCCAGCGTGGCAATCAGGCGCGCGTAGAGCCGATGCGTGTCGGCATTGCGCTCGATACGCTCCTCGAAATCCGCCGCCACCTTGAACAGTTCGCCGAAGTCCGGATCGTATTGCTGCAAGAGATAATAGAAGATGCGATCGCCGAACAGCACCACCTTGGTGTCCAGCGGGATCGGTTCGGGCTCCAGCGACACGGTGCTGACCAGGCTGTACATCTGCCCCAGCGACTCGATGCGGATCTCGCGCGTCTGCAGCGCCCGTTTCAGCGCCTCCCAGGCAAAGGGCTGCACCAGCAGCTTGCGGATATCCAGCAGCAGGTAGCCGCCGTTCGCGCGGTGCAGCGCGCCCGGCTTGATCAGCGTGAAATCCGTGACCAGCGCACCGAGCTGGGCGATATGCTCGAGCCGCCCGACCAGGTTGCTGTAGGTCGGGTTATCCTCGCTGACGATGGGCGAGCCGGCCTTTTCGCCGTTGGTCACCAGCACGTTCACGCGGTAGCGATGGAAGGTATGGCGGGTGACCATGGTCATGCCGTCGAAGGTGACGGATTCCTCCTGCTTGCGGAACTCGTCCACGTTGTCGACCATGTCCTGCTGAACGAGGTCGAGGTATTTCAGCACCTCGGGCAGGTCGGCATAGGCTTCCCTGAGCTCGTCGACCAAGTGGCCGACCGCCGACAGGGTGGTTTCGCGGTCGAGCTGCTTGATCCGCTCGTGCCGCTCCTTGCGCCATGGCGGGATCTGGCGCAGGGTTTTTTCCAGCCGCTCCTGCAGATCGGCGATGGCCGCCTCCACCCGCTTCTTTTCCTCGTCCGGCAGCTTATCGTATTCGCCCGGCGGGATCACCTCGTGGTCGCGGGTCGGCGCGAAGGCGAAGCCGTCCGGGGTGCGCAGCAGCATGATCTGCTGCTTTGCGGCCTCCTCTCCCAGTTCATTGAACGCCTGCTCCTCGCGCTTGCCGAACTCCTCGTGGATCGCGCCTGCCTTGGCGCGGTATTCGTCGCTCTCGAACAGCGCGGGAATGGCGCTGCGCAGATAATCCACCAGTTGCTCCATGCGGCGGCGCAGCTCCGCCCCCCTCCCGGACGGCAGCCTGAGCGCCTGCGGCTTGTGCGGCTGGGCGAAGTTGTTGAGATAGCACCAGTCATCCGGCCTGTGCCCGTCCTTCGCCTTTTTCTCGAGGAACTGCCGCACCATGCTGCTCTTGCCGATGCCGGAAGGGCCGAGCACGAAAAGGTTGTAGCCTTCATGGCGGATGCCCGCGCCGAAGTGCACGGCATCCATGGCGCGCATCTGGCCGATGATCTCGGTCAGGTCTTCCAGGTCCGCCGTGGTCTGAAACCCGAATTGGCCGGGATCGCATCGATGGTGAAGCTGCTGTGTTTGCAGAGGGGCAGTCATTTTTTCTCCCGGATGGGTTTATCTAAATGCCTCATTCGAACCACGAAGACACGAAGCGCACAAAGAAAAACCGTGCGTTCCCCCAAAAAAAAGCATAGTGACTTAACGGCCATTCAACATCATGCAGCGACTAATTCTTCGTGGCCTTCGTGTTCTTCGTGGTGAACTACGCTTTTCAGGATTACTTGTTTTCCTTGTACTCCGCATCCACCACCTTGCCGCGCGGACCCGATCCGCTCGGGCGCGGCTCGCCCGTCGCCGCGCCCACGTTGGGCGGCGGCTCCGGTCCTTCCCAGCGCGTCTCCGCATAGGGAGCTCCCTTGGGCGCTTGGCCCGACTGCGCATACAGCACTGCGCCCGCTTCCTGCAGCACTTTTTTCAGCGCCTCCGCGCGCTCGGTCGCCAGGGAGACATCTTTCTTGAGCAGCGCCTCCTTGGTCTCGCGCAGCGCGGCCTCGATGCGCCTCCTCAGCTCGTCGGTGAGCTTGTCGGCAAAGTTGGCGAGCATCTTCTCGGCCTCGTAGCAGCTTGCGTCCGCGGCATTGAGTTTCTCCGCATCCTCGCGCCGCTTCCTGTCCGCGTCGGCATAGCGTTCCGCCTCTTCCACCATGCGCTTCTTGGTGTCCTCCGGGAGCCGCGTGGAGCCGGTGATATTGATCGACTGCGACTTGCCGCTGGCGGTGTCCTTCGCGGAGACGCTGAGAATGCCGTTGGAGTCGATGTCGAAAGTCACCTCGATCTTGGGGATGCCGCGCGGCGCGGGTGGCAGGCCGTCGAGATTGAATTCGCCGAGGCTGGTGTTGTCGGATGACATCGGCCGCTCGCCCTGGAAGACGTGGATGGTGACGCTGGTCTGCATGTCGGCGGCGGTGGTGAAGGTCTCGCTGCGCCTGACCGGGATCGGCGTGTTGCGCGCAATCAGCGGCGTGGCAATCCCGCCGAGCGTCTCGACGCCGAGGGTGAGCGGCGTCACGTCCACCAGCACGATGCCGCCGACCTCTCCGGCCAGCACCCCGGCCTGGATCGCGGCACCGGCGGCGACGCATTCCATCGGATCGACGCCCATCTCGGCCTTGCGCCCGAACATTTCCTCGAAGTAGCTGCGTACCACCGGCATGCGCGTCGGGCCGCCGACGAACACCACGCGGTCCACGTCCTTGGGCGTGATGCCCGCATCGTGCAGCGCCTGCTCGACCGGGCCTT
>CAYNYH010000124.1:0-5536 GCA_964401425.1 uncultured Gallionella sp.
GCGGTGCATCAGCGGGCGGAAAGCTGATCTGCGTGTTCGGCTGCGGCGGCGACCGCGACCGCGGCAAGCGCGCGATGATGGGGCGGGTCGCCGAGAAGTTCTCCGACCATTGCATCGTCACCAGCGACAACCCGCGCAGCGAGGACCCGCAGCGCATCATCGCTGAAATTATCGGCGGCATGACTGAGGGCAATCATGAAGCTGTCGTCGAGCGCGCCGCGGCCATCGGACGCGCCGTCGGAATGGCGCGGCAACGCGACACCGTGCTGGTCGCGGGCAAGGGGCATGAGGACTACCAGGAAATCGGCGGCGTGAAGCACCCGTTCAGCGACGTGGACGTTGCCGCGCAGGCGCTGGAAAAATGGAGGGCCCCGGCATGAATAACCCGAGCATGATGCTGCTCTCGCAAGCCGCGCAGGCGATCGGCGCGCGTATGGCCGGCGCGGATGCGCGCTTCGCCGCGGTCTCGACCGACAGCCGCAAGATCAGGGCAGGTGACCTGTTCATCGCCTTGCGCGGCGAGCACTTCGACGGCTACGAGTTCGCCGCCGCCGCCCTGCAGTCCGGCGCCGCCGCTGTCATGGTCAATGCCGATAGCTACGAAGCGCGATCCTCGCTCCTGAATCCTGAATCCCGAGTCCTGGTTGTGGAAGACACGCGCCTCGCGCTGGGCCAACTCGCCGCGCACTGGCGCGCGCAGTTCGACATCCCGCTGGCGGCAGTCACCGGCAGCAATGGCAAGACCACGGTGAAGGAAATGCTCGCAAGCGTTTTGCGCGAAGCGGCGGGCAGCGATAACGCGGTGCTCGCCACCCAGGGCAATCTCAACAACGACATCGGCATGCCGCTGACCCTGCTGCAACTGACCGCGCAGCACCGCTATGCCGTGATCGAGATGGGCATGAACCATCCGGGCGAGATCGATTACCTGACGCATATCGCCTCGCCCGACATCGTGCTGATCACCAATGCCAGCGGTGCACACTTGGCGGGGCTGGGCACGGTGGAAGCGGTGGCGCGCGCCAAGGGCGAAATCCTTGCCGGGCTCAAGCCGCGCGGTATCGCGGTGATCAATTCCGACGACGAGCATGCTCCGCTGTGGCGCACGCTCGCCGGCTCGCATTCCATGATCGAATTCGGTCTGGGCGGGCAGGCCGACGTGAGCGGGAAATGGCAGCCGCGCGGCACGGGGCTGCATCTCGATGCACACACGCCTTCGGGGGATTTTAGCGCCAATCTTCAGGTGCCCGGCGCGCACAACGCGCGCAACGCGCTCGCGGCGACCGCCGCCGCGATCGCGCTCAACGTGCCGCTGGAGGTCATCGCCGCGGGGCTGGAAAAATTCGGCGGCGTGGCCGGGCGCCTGCAGCGCAAGGCCGCGCGGCATGGTGCCACCCTGATCGACGATACCTACAACGCCAACCCCGCCTCGATGCGCGCCGCGATCGGCGTGCTGGCCCAAAGCGGCGTGGAAAAGCCCGGCGGCAGGCGCGTGTTCGTGATGGGCGATATGGGCGAACTCGGCGAAGACGCCGCCATGCTGCACGCCGGGATCGGCACCGAGGCGCGCAGCGCCGGGATCGAAAAACTTCTTGCGCTGGGCGAGTTGAGTGTCAACGCGGTGCGCGCCTTCGGCTGCGGCGCGGAGCATTTCGAGCGCATCGAGGATTTGTACAAGGCGCTGGAAGACGAGCTGGACGAGGACGTCACCGTGCTGGTGAAGGGGTCGCGCTTCATGAAAATGGAGCGCGTCGTGCAGTTCTGTACCGGCGACGGGAAAGAAGAAGGGGAAAAAGAGAAGGGAGAAGGGAGAAGGGAGAAGGGTAACTGCGTGCTGTCCTCCTCTTCCCCCTTCCCCCTTCCCCCTTCCCAGAAAGGAAGGGTTCAGTAAATGCTGCTCGCACTCTCACAATGGCTCGCCCAGGACATCAGGTTCTTCAGCGTGTTCAACTACATCACGCTACGCGCCGTGCTGGCGGCGATGACCGCGCTGGTCATCTCGTTCATGGTCGGGCCGGCGATGATCCGCAAGCTGACCGCCTACAAGATCGGCCAGTCGGTGCGCAGCGACGGGCCGCAGACGCATCTGGTCAAGGCAGGCACGCCGACCATGGGCGGCGCGCTGATCCTCACCTCGATCGCGATCACCACCCTGCTGTGGGGCGATTTGCACAACCACTACGTGTGGGTGGTGCTGCTCACCACGCTGGGTTTCGGCGTGATCGGCTGGGTAGATGATTACCGCAAGGTGGTGCATCGCAACCCCAAGGGGCTATCAGCCAAGGCCAAGATGTTCTGGCAATCCATCATCGCTCTGCTGGTCGGCGTCTATCTGTGGAATGCCGCCAGCCTGCCCGCGCATACCGAGCTCATCGTGCCGTTCCTGAAGCTGCTGGTGTTCCCGCTTTCGGCGTTCGCCTTCATCGTGCTGACCTATCTCGTCATCGTCGGCACCAGCAACGCGGTGAACCTCACCGACGGGCTGGACGGGCTGGCCATCATGCCCACCGTGCTGGTGAGCGGCGCGCTGGCGATCTTCGCCTATGTGGCGGGTAATGCGGTGTTCTCCAAATATCTCGGCATTCCCTACATCCCGGGTGCGGGCGAACTGGCGGTGTTCTGCAGCGCGATTGCGGGCGCGGGGCTGGCCTTCCTGTGGTTCAACGCCTATCCCGCCGAAGTCTTCATGGGCGACGTCGGCGCGCTGGCGCTCGGCGCGGCGCTCGGCGTCGTGGCGGTGATCGTGCGCCAGGAACTGGTGCTTTTCATCATGGGCGGCGTATTCGTGGTCGAGGCGGTGTCGGTGATGATCCAGGTGGCCTCGTTCAAGCTCACCGGCAAGCGTGTGTTCCGGATGGCGCCGTTGCACCACCACTATGAGTTGAAGGGCTGGAAGGAGACACAGGTCGTGGTCAGGTTCTGGATCATCACGATGCTGCTGGTATTGATTGGGCTGGCAACACTGAAGCTGAGATGACACAACTGAAAGACAAACTGGTGCTGGTGCTCGGTCTCGGCGAGACCGGCCTGTCCATGCTGCGCTGGCTAGGCGCGCAGGGCGCGCGCCTGCGCGCCGCGGACAGCCGCAGCGAGCCGCCCAGCCTCGCCGAAGCCGCGCGGCATGTCGAGAGCGGACAGATTTTCTGCGGCGCATTCAGTGATGCCCTGTTTGACGGAGTCGACCTGATCGCCATCAGCCCCGGTGTGCCGCTGCGCGAGCCGGCCGTGGCGCGCGCCGTGGCACGCGGCATCCCGGTCGCGGGCGACATCGAACTGTTCGCGCAATCGCTGCCTGCAACAAACCGTCCGCGCATCCTTGCGATCACCGGCGCGAACGGCAAGACCACCGTGACCAGCATGGTGGAGCACCTGTGCAAGGCCGCAGGCAAGGATGCGGTCGCGGCGGGCAACATCTCCCCGGCGGTGCTGGATGTGGTGATGGAGCGCGGCGCGAACCAGCCCGAGGTGTGGGTGCTGGAGCTGTCCAGCTTCCAGCTCGAGACGACCGCGACGCTGGATGCCGATGCGGCGACGGTGCTCAACATCAGCGAGGACCACCTCGACCGCTATGCAGGCATCGATGAATATGCGGCGGCCAAGGCGCGCATTTTCCAGGGCAGGGGAGTGCAGGTGCTGAACCGCGACGATGCGCGCAGCATGGGCATGGCGCTGCACGGTCGAGAGGTCGTGACCTTCGGGCTGGATGCGCCGCGCAACGAACGGGATTTCGGCGTGGAGCGCGACGGCGGTGACATCTGGCTGATGCAGGGAAGCGAGAGATTGCTCAAAGTCGGTGAGATGCAGATCGCCGGGATGCACAACGTCGCCAATGCATTGGCCGCGCTCGCGCTGTGCTGCGCGATCGATCTGCCGATGTCTGCTTTGCTCGAGGGATTGCGCGGCTTTCGCGGGCTGCCGCACCGCGTGGAGCGCGTGGCCGAGATCGACGGCGTGGTCTATTACGACGACTCCAAGGGCACCAACGTCGGCGCGACGGTCGCCGCGCTGGAAGGATTGGGAAGAAAAGTGGTGTTGCTCGCGGGCGGTGAGGGCAAGGGGCAGGATTTCGCGCCGCTCCGGCCTGCCGTGATGCGGCATGCGCGCGCGGTGGTGTTGATCGGGCGGGATGCGCCGCTGATCGCTGCGGCGCTGGAGGGTTGCGGCGTACCGCTGCAGCAAGCCGCAAACATGAACGAGGCGGTGCGGCAGGCCGCACAACTTGCGCAGTCGGGCGACGCGGTGCTGCTGTCACCGGCCTGCGCCAGCTTCGACATGTTCCGCAACTATGCCCATCGCGCCGAGATATTCGTGGAAGCGGTGCATGAGCTGATCAAGGAGGCCGCATGGTCTCGCTGACGCACGCAAGGGAGATGCAGGCTGGCGCGCCGCGCCGCCCTTACGCGGTCAAGACGCGCACTCGCCCGCCGCAGGCGCAGTATGACGAGTTGCTGGTCTGGGTGCTGATCGCGCTGCTCACTCTCGGCCTGGTGATGGTGTATTCCGCCTCGATTGCGACGGCGGAAGCCGGCAAATTCACCGGCTACCAGCCGACTTACTATCTGTTGCGGCATGGCGTGTTTATCGCCGCGGGGCTGCTCGCCGGGCTGGTCGCCTTCCAGGTGCCGGTGCAGCTCTGGCAGAACTATGCGCCCTGGCTGTTCCTGACCGGGGCGGTGTTGCTAGTGCTGGTGCTGATCCCGGGTATCGGGCGCGAAGTCAACGGCAGCCGCCGCTGGCTGTCGCTGTTCGTCGTCAACCTGCAGCCTTCCGAACTGATGAAGCTGTTTGCCGTGCTGTATGCCGCGAGCTACACGGTGCGCAAGGCGAAGGTGAAGGGCACCTTCGTCAAGGCCTTTGTGCCGATGTTCGCCGTGATGGCGCTGGTCGGCAGCCTGCTGCTGCTGGAACCGGACATGGGGGCGTTCGTGGTGATCTGCGCGATCGCCCTCGGCACGCTGTGGCTGGGCGGCTTCAATCTCAAGGTGTTCGCCGGGCTGGTCGTGACCCTGCCGCTCGCGTTCGCCGCGCTGATCCTCTCCTCGCCCTACCGCATGCAACGCGTCATCGGCTTCATGGACCCATGGTCCGACCCGTACGGCAAGGGCTATCAACTCAGCCATGCGCTGATCGCCTTCGGGCGCGGCGAATGGTTCGGCGTGGGGCTGGGCGGCAGCGTGGAGAAACTGTTCTACCTGCCGGAGGCGCATACCGACTTCCTGATGGCGGTGATTGCCGAGGAACTGGGGCTCGTCGGCATCACGGCGGTCATCGCGCTGTTTGCGCTGCTCGTGGTGCGCGCCTTCCAGATCGGCCGCCATGCCGCCTTCCTCGAGCGCAACTTCTCCGCGCTCGTTGCGCAGGGCATCGGCGTGTGGCTCGGCGTGCAGGCGATGATCAACATCGGCGTGAACATGGGCGTGCTGCCGACCAAGGGCCTGACCCTGCCCTTCCTCAGCTTCGGCGGCAGCGGCCTGGTGGTGAACTGCATCGCGGCGGCGGTGCTGCTCAGAGTTGATTATGAAAACAGACGGGTTGC
>CAYNYH010000125.1:0-5458 GCA_964401425.1 uncultured Gallionella sp.
TCACCCCGCAGTCCATCCGCCTGCGCAAGCGCTACCTGACTGAAATCGAGCGCAAACGCGAATCAAGATCGCGAGATTCGGCGTAAGCTAACATGCGCGTAGCGCATGTTAAGCCGCGCTAGCGGCGGCTGTAGCCAAAAAGAGCGCAAGAGAGAATCTCGCGCGCGCGATTCGGCGTAGGCTAACCTGAGCGAAGCGAAGGTAAGCCATGTAGCGACGGGTACGGCTGCAGAAAAGAGGATGTTCTGTTATCGACCCTTGCAGACGTTGACGCGGTCTTCTTGTTGCTCAAAGAAAACTATAAAAAAACCTCGCTACTTTAGGCCTTCAAGTTTTGTTTCCTGTAGGTTCTTTAAGTTAGCCGTTAACCTTTCTAGGTCTTGAGCCAAGTTGAGGGCCTTTTCATCGTCTGGAAAACCAAGCGCAAAAAGGCGAATGACAATCATTCCAGTCTCTACTGCAAACTTTGCGGTAGAAATGAAAAATGTATCCCATTGGTGAAGATACATCATCTTTATGGAAAGTGCCCCGCCTTCCCGATTTTCAATTCCCATGTTTGAGTAGAGAGCATCTCTATTAGGATGCGCCCCAAAATCGATGGCTACTTGGTGAAGATATTTTGCCCAATCAGCCGCCCCTTTGTTTATTGCGTGTAGATTTTTCGTTAATGATGAAAATTTAAATTCATTTCCCCAGCGTTTCAGTTCATCCTTATCGGTAGGTTTATTATTCCAACGATGTGCCGCTTCTGGGTGGGTCGATAGATACCAACTGTAAAGAGCAGACTCAACAGCTGCGCGTCCTGTGGGATATGTTGCTAAGCAATGTCCCGCCGAAACAGATCGAACTGAGGCGAGGTACTGATTATGCGCCGTCAAAAACAACAAAATAGCGGATGGCTCATCAGTCCTAAGCACTTGTTTGATCGAATGCGAAGCACATTTATGTAGAACCGTTTCCACATCGAGTAGTGCTTGCCGCCATTGGGGAGCCTGAACATAGGTTGCCAATTCATTTTTGAATGCCCTAGTTTGAAACTCTGACAAGAGATCATTGCCCCAGCCTTTGGGCAGAAGAAGGAACTTGTTAGACATAGATGTTGAACGAAGTTGGAATACAAATTAAAGCTGGTATAGGGCGGGCAGGGAAGTTCGCCTCATGCCGCCAACGGCATGACCTCTTGGTCAATCCTGTCGCCGAGTTCGCACTCCGCGACTTCCAGATCATACTGGGCTTGCAGGTTCATCCATGTTTGCGCGGACATGCCGAACAGGCGGCCGAGGCGCATGGCGGTATCGGCGGTAATCGCGCGGTTCCCGGCGCAGATTTCGTCGATGCGGCGCTGGGGCACGCTGATGGACTTGGCGACCTTATAGCGCGTCAGTCCCATGGGTTCGATGAAGTCATGCAGCAGGATTTCGCCGGGATGCACAGGCGCAAGTTTCTCGCCCGTGATGATGTTCCCGAACTTCATGCTGCCTATTTTTTCGCGCTGAATGCTCATTTCATTCTCCTCAATGACAGCCAAGATACTACCTTGTGCACTGCCAATCAACAGGGCGGCAGCGGGGATACGGGCGGGTTAATCTGGGATAATGAAGCCTGCTTCCTTTTGATGGTGATCTGCATGAACCCTCCTTCCCATATCGTCTTCCTCGACCGCGGCACGCTGCCGGTTGCGATGCGCGCGCCTGTGCTGCCGCTGCAATGGCGGGAGCATGAATCAACGCTTCCCGAGCAGATCGTGGAGCGCCTCGCAAATGCCGAGGTGGCGATCTCCAACAAGGTGCCGCTGATGGCGGCTTCGCTGGCGCAGTTGCCGAAGTTAAGGCTCATCGCCGTGGCAGCCACCGGCACCAACAACGTTGATCTGGATTACTGCCGTGCGCATGGCATCGCCGTCTGCAACGTCAGCGGCTATTCCACCGATTCGGTCGCGGAGCATGCCTTCGCTTTGCTGCTCGCGCTGCGGCGGCAGGTGCACAGCTACCACGCGGATATCCTCGCCGGTGAATGGCAGCGTTCCGCGCATTTCGCGCTGCTGAGCCATCATTTGTACGACCTGCACGGCAGCACGCTGGGCATCTTCGGTTACGGCCATATCGGCCAGGCCGTGGCGCGCATCGCCGAGGCCTTCTGCATGAGGGTGCTGGTGGCAGAGCACAAGAATGTGACATCCATCCGCGCGGGCCGCGTGCCGTTCAATGACATGCTGGAGCAGGCCGATGCCGTCACGCTGCATTGCCCGCTCACGCCGGAGACGCGCAACCTCATCGGCGAGGCGGAGCTGCGCCGGATGAAGCCGGGCGCCATCCTGCTCAACCTCGCGCGCGGCGGGGTGGTGGACGAGGCCGCGCTGGCGCAGGCGTTGCGCGAGAAACGCATCGGCGGGGCAGGGGTGGACGTGCTCACCACCGAGCCGCCGCGCGCGGGCAACCCGCTGCTGGAAGCGGCTGGCCCGAACTGCATCATCACGCCCCATGTCGCCTGGGCCAGCCAGCAATCGCTGGTGCGCCTTGCCGAGGAGATCGTACTCAACATTGAGGCTTTTTATGCAGGCGAGTCGCGCAACCGTGTCGCATAGCTAATCGGGGCACCCGGAATGACGACCGATTGGTTTATACTGCCGCGAAGTAAAAAAGGCATGCCGGTGGAATCCCCAATCTATATCTTCGTTTCTCTTTTCGTTGGCCTCTTGGTCGGTGCGGCTGCCGTGGCGCTGGTTCTGCGTGCCCGCATTTCGTCCGCCGGGATGCAAGCAAAAGGAGAAAGCCAGGTCGAAATCGTCCGGGTCAACGAGCGGCTGGCTGCGGCACAGGAGGATGTCGCGCGTCTCGAAAGGGAGAAGGAGAGCCTCGCCACATTGCGCGACCAGCTCATCGCGGAGCGGCAGCGCTTGAGCAACCAGGTCGCCGAACTGACCGCCGAGCTCGAAGCGGAGCGCTCGCAGGGCGCGGAGAAGATCGAGCTGCTGAAGAATGCCGAGGAGCAGCTTTCCAACCGCTTCAAGGCGCTGGCCAGCGAGATACTGGAGGACAAGACCAAGCGCTTCACCGAGCAGAACCAGACCAATCTCAACCAGTTGCTGGAGCCGCTCAAGGTCAAGATCACCGAGTTCCAGGGCAAGGTGCACGAGGTCTATGTGCAGGAAGGCAAGGACCGTTCGGCCCTGGCCGAGCAGGTCAAGCAGCTGATGGCGCTCAACAACCAGTTGTCGAAGGACGCGCACAACCTCACCAGTGCGCTCAAGGGCCAGGCCAAGGCGCAGGGCAACTGGGGCGAGCTGATCCTGGAGCGCGTGCTGGAGGCATCCGGCCTGCGCAAGGGCCACGAATACGACGTGCAGGAGAGCCACACCCGCGCGGACGGCTCGCGCGCGCAGCCGGACGTGGTCGTGCATCTGCCCGAAGAGCGGCATCTGATCGTCGATGCGAAGGTGTCGCTGACCGCTTACGAGGAGCACGCCAACGCGGAGACCGACCACCAGCGCGAGGCCGCCTTGAGGCGGCACCTGGATTCGGTGCGTGCCCATGTCAGGGAGCTGTCGGAGAAGAATTACCAGCAGCTCTACGGCTTGCAGTCGCTCGATTTCGTGCTGATGTTCATCCCGGTCGAGCCAGCCTTCATGCTGGCCATTTCGCATGACAGCGATTTGTGGCAGGACGCGTGGAAGAAAAACGTCCTGCTGGTCAGTCCAAGCACTTTGCTGTTCGTGGTGCGCACCGTGGCTCATCTGTGGCGGCAGGAGCAGCAGAACCGCAACGCGCAGGAAATCGCCAGCCGTGGTGCGGAGCTTTATGACAAGCTGGTCGGCTTCGTGGAAGACCTGGATACCCTTGGCAACAGGCTGCAACAGGCGCAGAAGGCCTACGATGGGGCATATAACAAATTTGCCGGCGGCCGTGGCAACGTAATCCGCCAGGCGGAGATGCTGAAGGAACTGGGCGTGAAGCCAGCCAAGCAGCTACCGCAAAACCTGGTCGATGCGGCGATAGATGAACCGCCCGCCCTGCCAACCCATGACGCCTCATAACCAGCAGCATGTCAGGCCTGCCTCATGGCAAGCTGTAGTTTTTTGCAAAGATCGTCTCAACACGGGCATATTTGGTAGTATGCAGCCCAGCAAGTTGCCGCCAGACCTTAAATGGATGCGCAACATGCATCCCCGTTTGGTTACATCGTCCATTCTTGCCAAGGAGAAAAAAATGAAAAAAAGCACCATGGTTATTGTTTTGGCGGTTGCACCACTAGGTATGACAGCCGCGCAAGCCAGTGAATTCGACGGTGGTTATGTTGGTGCGAAAATTGGCGTAAACCGCACGGACATGACGGCTGTTTCAAGGCAGTCGCCTGTCGCCACCGGACTCGAAGGCGGCTACAACTGGAATATGAACGGTTTCACGCTGGGCGTGGACGGCTTCCTGGATTTCAACGGCAAGAAGACACATGCGGGCGTTGCACCCGCACCGGCTACCGTAAATTACGGCAGCCATGTTTATGGCCTTGACTTGAAGCTTGGCCTGCCGAGCGGCAACTGGATGCCTTATGCAAAACTGGGTTATGCACACACCAGCGGACGCGGCGATGCTTACGCCTCGGTCATTGGTGATAACGGGGCACATCTTGGCTTGGGCGTCGAATATAAATTTGTGCCTCAATGGAGCGTTGCCGGCGAATGGACGAACAACTCCGGCAAGAACGCTGCCACCAAGCTGGACAACAACAATTTTACTGTCGGCGTAAATTACTATTTCGACAAGCCTTATGTCGCACCTCCGGCACCGGCGCCCGCTCCGGTTGTAAAGAAGGAAGAACCCAAGGTTGAGCCCAAGGCGGCGCCAGCACCCAGGGAAGCATGGAAGGTGATCATGGAGGAGAAGCCGGTGCGCATCGAGGGCGCCAGCTTCGATACGGCCTCGGCAAAGCTGAAACCGACTGCGGATGCCAAGTTGCAACAGGTGGTCGATTTTGCCAGCAGGTATCCTGATGCCGACCTCGAAGTGACCGGCCATACCGACGATGTGGGCAAAGACGCATACAACCAGAAATTGTCGGAAAATCGCGCTGCTGCGGTGAAGGCTTACCTGGTGAAGAAAGGGGTTGCCGCCGACCGCATTACTGCCAAGGGTTACGGCGAGGCCATGCCGGTAGCTGACAACAAGACCAAGGAAGGGCGTGCGGCCAATCGCCGCGTCGAGGTGCGCTATACCATCCGCGAAGAGAAGAAAGTGCGCGTCCAGTAATTTCACCCGGCAATTCCCGAAGGCGGGCTGGCAACAGCCCGCTTTTTTGTTGCCGGGCAATAAGCGCGGGTCGCGATGGTAAGATGCGCGTTCTTAATATTTTTCAAGAGCGAAGATGAAACTGGCAATTGCGCAAATCAACTGTGTGCTGGGCGACCTGGCGGGGAATGTCGCAAAGATTTCGCAGTATGCCGAGCAGGCCAAACAGCAAGGCG
>CAYNYH010000126.1:0-5300 GCA_964401425.1 uncultured Gallionella sp.
TGCTCGGGCACAACGGCAACCTGACCAATGCCGAAGAGTTGAAGCGGCAGTTGTTCGTGGAAGACCTGCGCCACGTCAACACCAACTCCGATTCGGAAGTGCTGCTGAACGTGCTGGCGCACGAGCTGCAGGCCAAGTCCAAGGGGTTGCGCCTCGATGTGCCGACCATTTTTGCCGCGGTTTCCGGCGTGCACCGGCGCTGCCGCGGCGCCTATGCCGTGGTGGCGATGATCGCGGGCTACGGCCTGCTGGCGTTCCGCGACAGCCACGGCATCCGCCCGCTGGTGGTGGGCGTGCACGAGGCCGAACAGGGGCCGGAATACCTGATCGCCTCGGAAAGCGTCGCGCTGGATACGCTGGGCTTCCGGTTCCTGCGCGATGTCGAGCCCGGCGAGGCGATATTCATCGACTTTGAAGGTAACCTGCACAGCCGGCAATGCAGCGCAAACCCCAGCCTCAACCCGTGCATCTTCGAGTATGTCTATCTCGCGCGTCCCGATTCGGTGATCGACGGTGTGTCGGTCTATGAGACGCGCTTGGTCATGGGCGAATACCTCGCCGACAAGCTGAAGCGCGAGTGGGATGGGGTGGACATCGACGTGGTGATCCCGATCCCGGATTCCAGCCGCCCCAGCGCGCTGCAACTCGCGAACCGCCTCGGCATCCCGTTCCGCGAAGGCTTCGTGAAGAACCGTTACATCGGACGCACCTTCATCATGCCCGGCCAGGCGATGCGCAAGAAATCGGTGCGCCAGAAGCTCAACGCCATCGGCCTGGAATTCAAGGGCAAGAACGTGCTGCTGGTGGATGACTCCATCGTGCGCGGCACCACCAGCCGCGAGATCGTGCAGATGGCGCGCGATGCCGGCGCGCACAAGGTGTACTTCGCCTCCGCCGCGCCGCCGGTCTGCTTCCCGAACGTGTACGGCATCGACATGCCGAGCCGCGCGGAGTTGATCGCCACCGGGCGCAGCGACGAGCAAATCTGCCGCGAGATCAGTGCCGACCGGCTGATCTACCAGGACCTCGACGACCTCAAGGCGGCGGTGCGCAAGCTCAACCCGGCCATCACGAATTTCGACGCATCGTGCTTCGACGGCAACTACATCACCGGCGACATCACGCCGCAGTACCTGGACATGGTGGAAGCGCGGCGCGGCGACGGGAAAGCCGAGAGGCCGGTGGACGACGACCAGATGGAACTGGATCTGGTGATGAGCGCGAGCTCGATGTAAAAATTGCTGCGGAGGGCGTCTGCGGCGTTTGCGCGGTACTCGAAATCCTCATGTACTTTAAGTACATTCCGGTTTCTGCGTTGACCAGCAACTTAGCTGGCGTATTATTGCCAGCTTAGTCGAATGGCCATGCAAAGCTCCGTGCGCCTTGCATCCATCCCTCCTCGCGAATTTTTATGGCTTTTTAAGAGAACATAAACCAGAAATATTGAGAGTGAGATGAGCGAACAAAATTACCAACCGGAAACCTTGGCGGTGCGCGCGGGAGCGGTGCACAGCCAGTTCGGCGAGAACAGCGAGGCGCTGTTCCTGACTTCGAGCTTCACGTTCGAGAGCGCCGCGCAGGCCGCCGCGCGCTTCATCGGCGAAGAGCCGGGCAACATCTATTCGCGCTTCACCAACCCGACCGTGACGATGTTCGAGGAGCGGCTCGCCGCCTTGGAAGGCGCCGAGCAGTGCGTCGCGACGGCCTCGGGCATGTCGGCGATCCTCGCGTGCGTGATGGGACTGCTCAAGAGCGGCGACCACATCGTCGCCTCGCGCAGCATCTTCGGCGCGACGATCAATCTGTTCAACAACGTCATCAAGAAATTCGGCGTGGAGACGACCTACGTTTCCGCGACCGACGTGTCCGAATGGCAGACGGCGGTGCGCCCGAACACCCGGTTGTTCTTCCTGGAGACGCCGTCCAATCCGCTCACCGAAATTTCCGACATCGCCGCGATTGCGTCTGTTGCAAAAGGCTGCGGTGCGCTGCTGGCGGTGGACAACTGCTTCTGCACGCCTATCCTGCAGCGCCCGTTCGAACTGGGCGCGGACATCGTGATCCACTCCGCGACCAAGTACATCGACGGGCAGGGGCGTGTGCTGGGCGGCGCGGTGCTGGGCAGCAAGAAGAACATGGAAGGCGTGTACGGTTTCCTGCGCACCGCCGGCCCGACGATGAGCGCGTTCAACGCGTGGATCTTCCTGAAGGGCATGGAGACGCTGAAAATCCGCATGGATGCGCACAGCGCCAATTCGCTGGAACTGGCGCGCTGGCTGGAGGCGCAGCCCAACGTGGCGCGCGTGTTCTACCCGGGATTGCCGTCGCACCCTCAACATCAATTGGCGATGAAACAGCAAAAGACCGGCGGCGGCATCGTGTCGTTCGAGGTCAAGGGCGGCAGGGAGGCCGCATGGCGCGTGATCGACAACACGCGCATGGTCTCGATCACCGCCAACCTTGGCGACACCAAGACCACCATCACCCACCCGGCCAGCACCACCCACGGGCGCATCGCACCCGAGGCGCGTGCCGCGGCGGGCATCACCGACGGCCTGATCCGCATCGCGGTCGGGCTGGAGGCGGTGATTGACATACAGAACGATCTGGCGCGTGGCCTGGGTAGTTGAATGGAACGAAAAAAACAAGTAGGGTGGGCACGTTTTTGTGCCCACGCGAAAATAACCTTCGCTGACCGCGTGGGCACAAAAACGTGCCCACCCCACCAACTGTGACCTCTGTGGCTAAAAGGTTTTAACAGATGGATATTCTGGCCGCGCAAGTCGGTGGATTGCTCAAGGCGCACGGGCTGACGCTGGCGACGGCAGAATCCTGCACCGGCGGCGGCGTGGCGCAGGCCATCACCGACGTGGCGGGCAGTTCGGCGTGGTTCGAGCGCGGCTTCATCACCTATTCCAACCTGGCCAAGCAGCAGATGCTGGGCGTGAGCGAGGCGACGCTCACCCACCACGGCGCGGTATCCGAAGCGGTGGTGCGCGAGATGGTGGCGGGCGCGCTGGCCCACAGCGCGGCACAGGTGGCGCTCGCGGTAAGCGGCATCGCCGGGCCGGGCGGCGGTACGCCGGACAAGCCGGTCGGCACGGTGTGGTTCGCCTGGGGGCTTAAGAATGGCGTGACGCTGGCCCGGCTGCATCGTCTTGCCGGGAATCGCCCGGAAATCCGCGCCATGGCAGTGCATATCGCGCTGCAAGGGGTACAGAATTTATTGGGGCAGGCGACGGAAATCGCCTGAATCCGCCTAGAGAACGAACGTTCTGTACAAATCGAAATTGATGTGCCACAATTCGGCACCAATTTCTAAAGGGGATCGTGATGGATGACAATAAAAGCAAGGCGCTCGCGGCGGCACTGAGCCAGATCGAAAAGCAGTTCGGCAAGGGCTCGATCATGCGCCTCGGCGAACACGATGTAGCGCGCGACATCCAGGTCGTGTCCACCGGCTCGCTGGGGCTGGACATCGCACTCGGCGTGGGCGGCCTGCCGCGCGGCCGCGTGGTGGAAATCTACGGACCGGAATCGTCCGGCAAGACCACGCTGACCCTGCAGGTTATCGCCGAAATGCAGAAGCTCGGCGGCACGGCGGCCTTCATCGATGCGGAGCACGCGCTCGACCCGCAGTATGCGCAGAAGCTCGGCGTGAAGGTGGAAGACCTGCTGATCTCGCAGCCGGACAACGGCGAACAGGCGCTGGAGATCGCCGACATGCTGGTGCGCTCCTCCTCGGTG
The DNA here is from genome assembly GCA_964401425.1 of uncultured Gallionella sp. GTDB lineage: Bacteria > Pseudomonadota > Gammaproteobacteria > Burkholderiales > Gallionellaceae > Gallionella. Next base: position 3,748 of record CAYNYH010000126.1, read on the forward strand.
GACGTGGTGGTGATCGACTCGGTCGCCGCGCTCACGCCGAAGGCCGAGATCGAGGGCGAGATGGGCGACGCGCAGATGGGTCTGCATGCGCGCCTCATGTCGCAGGCGCTGCGCAAGCTGACTGCCAACATCAAGCGTTCCAACACGCTGGTGATCTTCATCAACCAGATCCGCATGAAGATCGGCGTGATGTTCGGCAACCCGGAGACCACCACCGGCGGCAACGCGCTCAAGTTCTACGCCTCGGTGCGCCTCGACATCCGCCGCATCGGCAGCATCAAGAAGGGCGACGAGGTGATCGGCAACGAGACGCGTGTCAAGGTGGTGAAGAACAAGGTCGCCCCGCCGTTCCGCGAGGCGATGTTCGACATCCTCTACGGCGAAGGCATCTCGCGCGAGGGCGAGATCATCGAGCTCGGCGTGCTGCAGAAACTGGTCGACAAATCCGGCGCCTGGTACGCCTACAAGGGCGAGAAGATCGGGCAGGGCAAGGACAACGCGCGCGAATACCTGCGCGAGCATCCGGAAGTCGCCTTCGAGATCGAAAACCGGGTGCGCGAGGCGTTCGGTGTTGCGCTGCTGGAGGGCGGCGAAAAACCGGCGGCGAAGGCCGAGAAGGCCGGCGCAAAATCCGGTTCCAAAGCCTCCGAAAAGCTTTCGGCCGGGCACCCGGGTGAGGAAAAAGCCTGAGCCCAGCCTGCGCGCGCGCGCCCTGCAGTACCTGGCGCGCCGCGAATACAGCCGCGCCGAGCTGCGCGGCAAACTGCTGCCCCATGCCGGGACGGATAGTGATCCCGGCCAGCCGGAAGATTTGGATGCGCTGCTGGACGACCTGACCGCGCGCGGCTGGCTGTCCGATGCCCGTGCAGCGACGCAACTGCTGCACGCCAGGCGCAGCCGCTTCGGCGCGCAGCGCATCGCGCAGGAGTTGCGCCAGAAAGGTATTGCGGAAGAGTTGATCGGCGAGGCATTGCCGGGCTTGAAGGAAAGCGAACTGGATGCGGCGCGCGGCGTGTGGCAGAAGAAATTCGGCGCACTGCCGCAAGACGCCAGGGAAAAAGCCCGGCAGGTGCGCTTCCTGCAATCGCGCGGTTTCTCCCTGGATGTGATCTTCAAGATATTGCGAGCCGACAATCCGGAAGACGACCCCTTCTGAATCGGTGCTGCTCTCTGTCTCCCGATCTGCCGTTTAAGCCCGTCAAATGGTATGATTCGCGCCTGATGCCGCTCGTGGAGCGGCCTTCCGATTCGAATAACGCCATTATCCGGTGCACAGATGAAAAGCAGTGAAATCCGCCAGAAATTCCTGGATTACTTCGCCTCCAAGGGCCACACCGTCGTTCCCTCCAGCTCGCTCGTGCCGCACGACGACCCGACGCTGCTGTTTACCAACGCGGGGATGAACCAGTTCAAGGACGTGTTCCTCGGCTTCGACAAACGGCCCTACACGCGTGCCGCATCCAGCCAGAAGTGCGTGCGTGCCGGCGGCAAGCACAACGATCTGGAGAACGTCGGCTATACCGCTCGCCACCACACCTTCTTCGAGATGCTCG
>CAYNYH010000127.1:0-3701 GCA_964401425.1 uncultured Gallionella sp.
GGCCGAACCGTCCGAAACAGAAGGTGGATTTTGCGAGCGGCAAGCCCTCGCTCACACGCTACCGCCTACTGGCGCATGATAAAAACGCTGGCACTACTCGCGTGGAACTCGAACCCGTCACCGGCCGCACCCACCAGTTGCGCGTGCACCTCGCGGCTATCGGGCATCCCATCCTGGGCGATGCGCTGTACGGAGGGGAGGGCAGGGCGGGGAGGCTGCTGCTGCATGCCAGCGCATTGAGTTTTGCCCATCCGCTGAGCGGTGAGCCATTGGCTCTGGCGAGTGAGCCGCCGTTCTAGCTAGAGATTCAGCCGCCGGTACTGCACCGCCTCGGCGATATGTCTGGTTTCAATCCCGTCCACTCCTTCCAGATCGGCAATGCTGCGCGCGACCTTGAGCACGCGGTGGTAGGCGCGTGCGGAGAGGTTGAGGCGGCTGATCGCCTGTTGCAGCAAGGCGGCGCCCTGCGCATCGGGGATGCATAACGCGTCGATCTCGGTCACCGAGAGTTGTGCGTTGGCCTTGTCCTGGCGCGCGAGCTGGCGCTGCCTTGCGATTTCCACGCGCGCCTGCAAGTCGGCGCTGGCCTCGCCGTCCGCCTTGTTGAGCAAATCTTCCTGTGGCACGGCGGGCACCTCGATCTGGATGTCGATGCGGTCCAGCAGCGGGCCGGAAATTTTGTTGCGGTAGCGCGCGACCTGGTCGGGTGTGCAGCGGCACTTGCCGTTGTAGTGGCCGAGGTAGCCGCACGGGCAGGGGTTCATCGCGGCGATGAGCTGGAACTGCGCGGGGAAATCGGCGCGGCGCGCGGCGCGCGAGATGGTGATGCGCCCGGATTCCAGCGGCTCGCGCAGCACTTCCAGCACGCTGCGCTCGAACTCCGGCAGCTCGTCGAGAAACAGCACGCCGTGCAGCGCCATCGAGATTTCGCCGGGGCGCGGGTTGCCGCCGCCGCCGACCAGCGCCACGCCGGACGCCGTATGATGAGGCGATCTGTAGGGCCTCGTTTTCCACTTCGCCACGTCGAAGCTGCCGTCCAGCGATTGCAGCGCCGCGCTCTGCAGTGCCTCTTCCTCGGACATCTGCGGCAGGATGCCGGGGAAGCGCGCCGCGAGCATGGATTTGCCGGTGCCCGGCGGGCCGACCATCAGCACGCTGTGCCCCCCGGCGGCGGCGATCTCCAGCGCGCGCTTGGCCTGCGCCTGACCTTTAACTTCGCGCATGTCCGGGTAGTGCGGCGCGATGGTTTGCGGCTGGACGGCATAGGGCGCGAGCGCTTCGCGCCCGGCGAGATGCGCGGCGACCTGCAGCAGCGATTGCGCCGGATAGACGGTCGCTTCCTCCACCAGCGCGGCTTCGGCGGCATTGGCCTGCGGCAGGATGAAGGCGCGTCCGCTGTTGCAGGCGCGATAGGTCATCGCCAGCGCGCCGCGGATCGGGCGCAGCTCGCCGGTCAGCGCGAGCTCTCCGGCAAATTCATAATCATTCAGGCGGTCGGCGGGAATCTGCCCGGTCGCGGCGAGGATGCCGAGCGCGATGGGCAGGTCGAAGCGCCCGCTTTCCTTGGGCAGGTCGGCAGGGGCAAGGTTGACGGTGATGCGGCGCGCCGGGAAATCGAACTGGCAGTTCTGCAGCGCCGCGCGTACGCGATCCTTGCTCTCCTTGACTTCGGTTTCCGGCAAACCGACGATGGTGAAGCTTGGCAGGCCGTTGGCGAGGTGCACCTCGACGGTGACCAGCGCGGCCTCCATGCCGGATAAAGCGCGGCTGTACAGCACAGCCAGGCTCATGGTTACTTCGCTGCTGTGTTGCGCTGCGCTTCCAGTTCCGCGACGCGCGCCTCCAGTGCGGTGAGTTGCTGGCGCGCGCGCGCCAGCACTTGTGCCTGGACCTCGAATTCCTCGCGCGTCACCAGATCGAGCTTGGCGAAGCCCTGCATGAGCAGTGCGCGGGCGTTCTTCTCGATGTCCCTGGCGGGGCTGTTCTTCACCAGCTCGCTGAGCTTGGCGGACAGGTCGTCAAAAATTTTTGTATCAGGCATGGTTGGTTCTCCCGTAGTTGATGCGTCCCGAAGTGTAGCAAGTTAAGCGCTTGCTTGCCGCACCTGATGGGTGCGATGGCGTTTCCGGTGCGCACCAGGAGCAGGCGCCCGGCTCATTCCGGCAGCGGCGGTTTGATCGCAATGCATTGTAATTGAAACGCAATTTTATTTGGCACGTATCCTGCTGAGGAAGGTTGCGGAGATTGCCCTTCCGTTTTTAACTCGAGGAAAGGAAACATGATGAAACGCAAATGGCCGATTTTTTTGCTGCTGGCGGCAGCCCCAGGAATGTCGATGGCGGCGGACGCGCCGGTCTCCCCGCATGCCTTCACCGCGAACATCGGCCTCACCACCGACTATATCTGGCGCGGCATTTCGCAGACCTCACACAACCCGGCAATACAGGGCGGCATCGACTATGCCCATGCCGGCGGGCTGTATGCTGGTATATGGGGCTCGAACGTGAGCTGGATCGCCGACAGCGGCGCGGTGGCGGCCGGCAGCGTCGGCATGGAACTGGACACCTACTTCGGTTTCCGCAACAGCTTCGCCGGTGATTTCAGCTACGACATCGGCTTCATCCGCTACAACTACCTGGGCAGTTACACCGCCGCGCCCGGCTTCGCCAAAGCGGACACCGACGAAATCTACGGCGCGCTCGGCTACAAGTGGATCACCGCCAAGTATTCCTACGGCCTGGGCCAGTTCCTGACGGTACCGGGCGCGGCGGGCACCCACTATCTTGAGCTCAACGCCAGCGTTCCCTTGGGCGACAGCGGTTTCACCTTCGGCGCGCATGCGGGCAAGCAGACTTACAAGGGCACCGCAGCCGCGGCGTTCGCCAACACGCCCACCTACACCGACTACAAGCTAAGCGTATCCAGGGATTTCAGCGGCTATGTGGTGATACTGGCCTACACCGGCACCAATGCCAGCCCGTTCTACACCTATCCCGCGTTTGGCGGCGACTGGGGCAAGGGCGTCGCCGCATTGTCGGTGACACGTTCGTTTTAAATAAACCGCCGGGGCGATTCCTGCCCCTTCACATGGAACAGGAGAATGCTATGAAAATGGTCGTCGCTATCATCAAGCCGTTCAAACTCGACGAAGTGCGCGAGGCGCTCTCCGCAATCGGCGTTCAGGGCGTCACCGTCACCGAGGTCAAGGGTTTCGGGCGGCAGAAGGGGCACACCGAACTGTATCGCGGTGCGGAATACGTGGTGGATTTCCTGCCCAAGATCAAGGTGGAGGCCGCCGTGCAGGCCGACATGCTGGATCAGGTGCTGGAGGCCATCGAGAAATCCGCTCGGACCGGCAAGATCGGCGACGGCAAGATTTTCGTGTCCGGCCTCGAACAGGTGATCCGCATCCGCACCGGCGAGTCCGGCGCTGATGCTTTGTAAAACGGAGGCGTTATAAGGAGCCATGCCATGAACATAACAAAAAGACTGCCCGCATTTTTTGCACTCATGGCGGCGCTGTGCGGCCCGTTCGCGGCAGCCTTCGCCGGAGAGGCCGCCAGTGCGCCGGTGCCCGACAAGGGTGACACCGCGTGGATGCTGGTTGCCACCATCCTCGTCATTCTGATGTCGCTGCCCGGTCTGGCGCTGTTCTACGGCGGCCTGGTGCGCGTCAAGAACATGCTGTCGGTGCTGGCGCA
>CAYNYH010000127.1:3801-5271 GCA_964401425.1 uncultured Gallionella sp.
CGCTGTTCTACGGCGGCCTGGTGCGCGTCAAGAACATGCTGTCGGTGCTGGCGCAGGTGTTCGCCATCTTCTGCCTGGTTGCGATCCTGTGGGTGATGTACGGCTACAGCCTCGCGTTTACGGCGGGTGGCGGCATCAACGATTTTATCGGCGGCTTCTCCAAGGCGTTCCTCGACGGTGTGAATACCGATGCGGTGGTGGAAACCTTCAGCAAGGGCGTGGTGATTCCCGAGATGCTGTTCATGGTGTTCCAGCTGACCTTCGCGGCGATCACCGTGGCGTTGACCGTGGGCGGTTTCGCCGAGCGCATCAAGTTCTCCGCGCTGCTGGTGTTCGCTGCGCTGTGGTTCACCTTCTCCTACCTGCCGATGGCGCACATGGTGTGGTTCTGGGGCGGTCCTTCCGCCTACGCCGATCCGGCCGGTTTCATCTTCGGCAAGGGCGCGCTGGACTTCGCGGGCGGCACGGTGGTGCATATCAACGCGGCGATGGGCGCACTGATGGGCGCCATCGTGCTGGGCAAACGCATCGGTTATGGCAAGGAGCACATGGCGCCGCACAGCCTGACCATGACCATGATCGGCGCATCGCTGCTGTGGGTGGGCTGGTTCGGTTTCAACGCCGGTTCCAATCTCGAAGCCACAGGCACGGCGGTGCTGGCGATGGTGAATACCGTGGTTGCGACAGCCGCCGCCGCGTTCTCGTGGATGCTCGCGGAATGGCTGCTGAAGGGCAAGCCGAGCATGCTGGGGCTGGCTTCCGGCGCGGTCTCCGGACTGGTCGCCGTCACCCCGGCGTGCGGTTTCATCGGCCCGATGGGCGCGATCGTGCTGGGCTTGCTGGCGGGGGTGGTGTGCTTCTGGGGCGTCACCGGGCTGAAGAAACTGCTCGGCATCGACGACTCGCTGGACGTGTTCGGCATCCACGGGGTGGGTGGCATTTTGGGCGCATTGGGTACCGGTGTGCTGGCATCGCCGAACCTTGGCGGCACCGGCGTGTATGACTACGCCGCAGACAAAGTGGCGGAGTATTCGATCATCGGTCAAGTGACCAGTCAGGCTTGGGGTGTGGGCGTGACGATCCTGTGGTCGGGCGTGGTCAGTTTTGTATTGTTCAAGCTGATCGACAGGGTGATGGGGCTGCGTGTGACGGAAGAAGAGGAGCGCGAAGGGCTGGATACTACGACGCACGGCGAGCGTGCCTACAGCCTGTAGTTAGATGGAGCTTTCAATTTTAAGGATCGTATGACAACCACGAATAAAACAAGGCTGGTAGTCATCGGCAACGGCATGGCCGGGATGCGCACGCTGGAAGAATTGCTCAAGCTCGCCCCGGACATGTACGACGTCACCGTATTCGGCGCCGAGCCGCACGGCAATTACAACCGCATCCTGCTGTCGCCGGTGCTCGCCGGGGAAATGACGATCAAGGACATCATGCTCAACGATGTCGACTGGTACGCGCAAAACG
>CAYNYH010000128.1:0-5214 GCA_964401425.1 uncultured Gallionella sp.
AAGTCGCCGTGGGCGACGTGCTGGTCGGCAAGGTGACGCCCAAGGGCGAGACGCAACTGACCCCGGAAGAAAAGCTGCTACGCGCGATCTTCGGCGAGAAGGCTTCGGACGTGAAAGACACCAGCCTGCGCGTGCCGACCGGCAGCTCGGGAACGGTGATCGACGTGCAGGTGTTCACGCGTGAAGGTCTGCAACGCGACAAGCGCGCGCAACAGATCATCGATGACGAGCTGAACCGCTACAAGAAGGATCTGGCGGACCAGATGCGCATCGTGGAAGCCGACGTGTTCGCGCGCCTGGAAAAACTGCTGCTCAACAAGGTTGCCAACGGCGGGCCGAAGAAGCTGGCCAAGGGCAGCAAGATCGGCAAGGAATACCTGCACAGCATCGAACACCATCAATGGTTCGACATCCGCGTGGCCGACGACGAAGTGGCCGCCCAGATGGAGCAGGTCAAGGAAGGCCTGGCGCAGAACCGCATCGAGTTCGATGCCGCATTCGAGCTGAAGAAGAAGAAGCTGACCCAGGGCGACGAGCTGCAAGCCGGGGTGCAGAAGATGGTCAAGGTCTATGTCGCGGTGAAACGCCGCCTGCAGCCAGGCGACAAGATGGCCGGCCGTCACGGCAACAAGGGTGTGGTATCGCGTATCGTGCCGGTGGAAGACATGCCGTACATGGCAGATGGCACGCCGGTAGACGTGGTGCTGAATCCGCTCGGCGTGCCGTCGCGGATGAACATCGGCCAGATCCTCGAGACGCATCTGGGCTGGGCGGCCAAGGGCTTGGGCAAGAAGATCGACGAGATGCTGCAGACCAACGCCAAGATCACCGAGGTGCGCAAGTTCCTGGGCAAGATCTACAACCATCACAATGGCCAAACGGTGGATATCGAGGCGTTCAGCGACGACGAGGTCATCGAGCTGTGCCGCAACCTGACGAAGGGCGTGCCGTTTGCGACGCCGGTGTTCGACGGTGCCAGCGAAGAAGAGATCAAGTACATGCTGGAACTGGCCGACCTGCCGCTGTCCGGCCAGACTACGCTGCACGACGGGCGCACTGGCGAGGCTTTCGACCGCCCGGTGACGGTCGGCTACAAGCATGTGCTGAAGCTGCACCACCTGGTGGACGACAAGATGCACGCGCGTTCCACCGGCCCGTACAGCCTCGTGACGCAGCAACCGCTGGGCGGCAAGGCGCAGTTCGGCGGCCAGCGCTTCGGTGAAATGGAAGTCTGGGCACTGGAGGCCTACGGCGCGTCCTATACCCTGCAGGAGATGCTGACCGTCAAGTCCGACGACGTGGCGGGCCGCACCAAGGTCTACGAAAACATCGTCAAGGGCGATCACAAGATCGATGCCGGCATGCCGGAATCCTTCAACGTGGTCATCAAGGAAATCCGTTCTTTGGGTATTGATATGGATTTGGTACGTCACTGAAATACAGGGAGCGGGCCGGACTCGGGTCCGGCCCAAGCGTCGGCGCCAGGCTAACGCCCGGACTACCAACCAGATTTAGGAGCCTCACATGAAATCATTGCTGGATTTGTTCAAACAGGTCACACAAAAGGAAGAATTCGATGCGATCCGGATCGGCCTTGCCTCTCCGGAAAAGATCCGTTCTTGGTCCTACGGCGAAGTCAAGAAGCCGGAAACCATCAATTACCGCACCTTCAAGCCGGAGCGCGACGGTCTGTTCTGCGCCAAGATTTTCGGGCCGGTCAAGGACTATGAATGCCTGTGCGGCAAGTACAAGCGCCTGAAGCACCGCGGCGTGATCTGCGAGAAGTGCGGCGTGGAAGTCACCCTGTCCAAGGTGCGCCGCGAGCGCATGGGGCATATCGAACTGGCCTCTCCTGTTGCGCACATCTGGTTCCTGAAGTCGCTGCCCAGCCGTCTCGGCATGGTGCTGGACATGACTCTGCGCGACATCGAGCGCGTGCTGTATTTCGAGGCCTATGTGGTCACGGAACCCGGCATGACCCCGCTGAATCGCGGTCAGTTGCTGTCGGAAGACGACTATCTCGCCAAGACCGAAGAGTACGGCGACGAGTTCACCGCGATGATGGGTGCGGAAGGTATCCGCGCGCTGTTGAGCGGCCTGGATGTGACCAGTGAAATCGAAACGATCCGCGCCGATCTGGCGGCCACCGGTTCGGAAACCAAGATCAAGAAATACGCCAAGCGCCTCAAGGTGCTGGAAGCTTTCAATGCGTCCGGCATCAAGCCGCAATGGATGGTGCTGGAAGTGTTGCCGGTGCTGCCGCCGGAACTGCGCCCGCTGGTGCCGCTGGATGGCGGCCGCTTCGCGACTTCCGACTTGAACGATCTGTACCGCCGCGTGATCAACCGTAACAACCGCCTGCGCCGCCTGCTGGAACTGAAGGCGCCGGACATCATCGTACGCAACGAGAAGCGCATGCTGCAGGAAGCGGTGGACTCGCTGTTGGACAACGGCCGCCGCGGCAAGGCGATGACCGGCGCGAACAAGCGCCAGCTGAAGTCGCTGGCCGACATGATCAAGGGAAAGAGCGGTCGCTTCCGCCAGAACCTGCTGGGCAAGCGCGTGGACTACTCCGGCCGTTCGGTGATCGTGGTGGGGCCGCAACTGAAGCTGCACCAGTGCGGTCTGCCGAAGAAGATGGCGCTGGAGCTGTTCAAGCCGTTCATTTTCAGCCGCCTCGAGGCGATGGGCCTGGCGACGACCATCAAGGCCAGCAAGCGCATGGTGGAAGCCGAAGAGCCGATCGTGTGGGATATCCTCGAAGAGGTGATCCGCGAGCATCCGGTGCTGCTGAACCGTGCGCCGACCCTGCACCGTCTCGGCATCCAGGCGTTCGAGCCGCTGCTGATCGAAGGCAAGGCGATCCAGCTGCATCCGCTGGTCTGCTCCGCGTTCAACGCCGACTTTGACGGCGACCAGATGGCGGTACACGTGCCGCTGTCGCTGGAAGCGCAGATGGAAGCGCGCACCCTGATGCTGGCCTCCAACAACGTGCTGTCTCCCGCAAACGGCGAACCGATCATCGTCCCGTCGCAGGACATCGTGCTGGGCCTGTATTACATGACCCGCGAGAAGATCGGCGCATTGGGAGAGGGCTCGATGTTTGCCAATATCGCCGAAGTGTCGCGCGCCTACGAGTCGCGCGAGGTCGAATTGCAGGCCAAGGTGGTGGTGCGCCTCAAGGAGATTCACAAGGATGAAACCGGCCAGCCGGTGGAAAAGCGGGTTCGTTACGAAACGACGGTGGGCCGTGCCTTGCTGTCCGAAGTGCTGCCGGCCGGTTTGCCCTTCGCCCTGATCAACAAGGCGCTCAAGAAGAAGGAAATTTCGCGCCTGATTAACGCCAGCTTCCGCCAATGCGGCCTGCGCGACACGGTGATCATGGCGGACCGGCTGATGTATACCGGTTTCAGCTATGCGACCCGTGCGGGCATTTCGATCTGTGTGGACGACATGCTGATGCCGCCGAAGAAGAACGACCTGATCGGCGCGGCGGAAAAGGAAGTGCATGAAATCCATACCCAGTACACCTCCGGTCTGGTGACCGACGGCGAGCGCTACAACAAGGTGGTGGACATCTGGGGCCGTACCGGAGACCAGGTCGCCAAGGCGATGATGGAACAACTTGGCAGCGAGCCGGTGATCGACCGTGTTACCGGCCAGCCGCGCATGGAAAAGGGCAAGCCGGTGATGCAGGAGTCGTTCAACTCCATCTATATGATGGCCGACTCCGGTGCGCGTGGTTCGGCGGCGCAGATTCGCCAGCTGGCCGGCATGCGCGGCCTGATGGCCAAGCCGGACGGTTCGATCATCGAGACCCCGATTACCGCGAACTTCCGCGAGGGGCTGAACATGCTGCAGTACTTCATCTCTACGCACGGTGCGCGCAAGGGCTTGGCGGATACCGCGTTGAAGACCGCGAACTCCGGTTACCTGACCCGCCGCCTGGTGGATGTCACGCAGGATTTGGTGGTGATCGAAGACGATTGCGGTACCGAGAATGGCACCGCGATGAGGGCGATCGTTGAAGGCGGTGAAGTTATCGAAGCCTTGCGCGAGCGTATCCTCGGCCGCGTGGTCAGTGCAGACGTGATCAATCCCGATAACGCCGAAACGCTTTACGAAGCGGGCACCCTGCTCGACGAGGCGGCGGTGGAGCGCATCGAGGCTCTGGGGATCGACGAGGTGCGCGTGCGCACCCCACTGAATTGCGAAACGCGCTTCGGCCTGTGCGCCAAGTGTTATGGCCGCGACCTGGGACGCGGCGGCCTGGTGAACGTGGGCGAGGCGGTCGGCGTGATTGCCGCGCAATCCATCGGTGAACCCGGTACCCAGCTGACCATGCGTACCTTCCACATCGGCGGCGCGGCTTCGCGTACCGTCGTGGCCAGCCAGGTGGAAAGCAAGTCCAACGGTGTGCTGAAGTACAGCCCGAACATGCGCGTGGTGACCACCGTGCGCGGCGAAGCGATCGTGGTGGCGCGCAGCGCCGAGGTGATCATTGCCGATGACCACGGCCGCGAACGCGAACGCCACAAGGTTCCTTATGGTGCGACTCTGGCGGTCAAGCAGGGCGATGCGGTGCGTGCAGGCGTGGTCCTGGCGACCTGGGATCCGCATACCCGCCCGATCGTCACCGAATATGCCGGCAGGGTAAGTTTCCAGAATGTCGAGGAGGGTGTCACTGTCGCCAAGCAGATCGATGAGGTGACCGGCCTGTCCACGCTGGTGGTGATTGACCCGAAACGATCTACCGCGCAAAGCAAGGGCGTGCGCCCGATGGTGCGCCTGATCGACGACAACGGCCAGGAAGTCAAGCTGGCCGGTACCGATACGTCGGTCAGCGTGACCTTCCAGACGGGCTCCATTATTACCGTCGAGGATGGCCAGCACGTGGGCGTCGGCGATGTGCTGGCGCGCATCCCGCAGGAAAGCAGCAAGACGCGCGATATTACCGGCGGTCTGCCGCGCGTGGCTGAGTTGTTCGAGGCGCGCGTGCCCAAGGATGCCGGCATGCTGGCCGAGGTGACCGGCACGGTCTCGTTCGGCAAGGACACCAAGGGCAAACAGCGCCTGGTGATCACCGATGTGGATGGCGTTGCCAATGAGTTCCTGATCTCCAAGGAAAAGCATGTGCTGGCGCATGACGGCCAGGTGGTGAATCGCGGCGAAATGATCGTGGACGGCCCTGCCGACCCGCACGACATCCTGCGC
>CAYNYH010000129.1:0-5047 GCA_964401425.1 uncultured Gallionella sp.
ACCGCTACTTCGCGCGCTATCCCGGCGTCGCCGATTACATGCAGCGCACCCGCGAACAGGCCAAGAGCCAAGGCTACGTCGAGACCGTGTTCGGCCGCCGCCTCTGGCTGCCCGAGATCAACGCGAGCAACGGCATGAAGCGCCAGGGCGCCGAACGCGCCGCGATCAACGCGCCGATGCAGGGCACTGCGGCGGATTTAATCAAGCTCGCGATGATCGCCGTGCAGCACTGGCTGGAACAGGAAAAACTGCTCACGCGCCTCATCATGCAGGTGCACGACGAACTGGTGCTCGAAGTGCCGGAGAATGAGTTGCCACACGTGAAGGAGAAGCTGCGCGACCTCATGTGCCATGTCGCCGAACTCAAAGTGCCGCTGCTGGTGGAACTGGGCGAGGGGAAGAATTGGGATGAGGCGCATTAGGGCACCTCTCAAAACCAAAATTTCGTCGCCATATGTCGTTGCGCGCGAAAAATCTTGCTTACATATGCTCAATATGCGGCGCGGCGATTTTTCGCGCGCGCCTAGTCTGGCTTAGAAATTTTTATTTTGGGAGGCACCTTTGAGTATGTATCGCCTGCATCCAGTGCAATGCGCTATGTTTCTTGCACTCTACATGTGCCCGATATATTTTATGTTGTCCAAATTACGTTATGCTTGAAAATCCAATATGGCTGACAAATTAATTTTCCTATCACATATTCACGAAGAGAAGGTGCTGGCTTTATTGGTGAAACAGGCACTGGAGGCGGAATTCAGTGGTTTTGTGGATGTATTTGTATCGTCGGACGGTGCTAGCATTCCTGCAGGTACTAATTTTCTCAAAAAAATTGAGGATGGCCTCGTTAATTGTATTGGTGCCATACACCTGATTAGCCCAATTTCGGTAAAACGCAATTGGGTTAATTTCGAGCTAGGGGCTGTGTGGATACGGAATGTTGTGAGCATGCGCGCAACGAATGTAGAAATTCCAGCCATTCCGGTTTGCCATTCTGGCATCAGCCTGGGAACACTACCTTCCCCACTCAACAATCTCAACGCCATCTTGGGTAACCAAGCATCACAGCTTGAGTTTGCATTCCGTTCTCTCCAAACAGTGGTAGGTGGTAAAGGGGCACTCAAAACTGATTTCAATGCGCTTGCTACGCAAGTGGCTGAGTTTGAACGGCAGTACACGCTTGGATCATCTCTCAAGAAATTGCTGGATCTTCTTGGAGGTCAGATCAGCGATATCCGTTTACTCATTCAACATTGTGAGCAGCAACCAACCGGCAGCATGACCACAATGCAATGTGGTTTCATTGATACGTATATTATTCAAGCGCTCCAAGCATTGGAAGCAAATGAGTTAAAGGGGATAATCAAGGTGGAGATAGGGAAGGCAGGCATTAATTTCTCCGATAAAACAAGAACGGTGAATGGTGCCAATGTCTCAGTGCTCGTACCAGTAAATCTCATTTTGGAATTCAAGGAGCAGCTAATTGCATAACCATAACTAATGATGTCAGTCGGGTATAGCCCACCATACATGAATCGCTCGCATCCGGCGCAATGCGCTGCGCTTATTGATGCCCTACATTTTTACGCCCCCAACCTCGTCCGCAACTCCTCATACACATCATTCCACGTCGCCACGGACAAAATAGCCAGCAGCCGTTTTGCATCATTGACGTAGTAGATCAAACGATATTGCGGCGTGGTGATTTTTATTCTGTAGCAGTCGGGCAATAAGCCTGTCCTGAGCTCAGTCGAGCTTCCAGTCCCTAAGCAATACTGGGTATCGCCTGCGCCATGCGGGCGTGCTACCGTTGCGCTTGGTGTTCGCAGAACGGAGGGCGGAATGGCGAAAAAAACGTTTCCCTTAGCCAATGTCTACAAATTGCTCGAGCCGGGCCCGGTGGTGATGGTCACCACGGCGCACAAGGGGCGGGCCAACGTCATGAGCATGTCGTGGCTGACGATGATGGAGTTCACGCCGCCGCTCATCGGCGCCGTGATCAGCGGCAACAACTACAGCTTCGACGCGCTGGTGAAGACGAAGGAATGCGTGATCGGCATCCCGACGGCGGACCTGGTGCAGACGGTGGTGAAGGTCGGCAGCGTGAGCGGAGCGAAGATAGACAAGTTCGCGAAATTCGGCCTGACGCCGCTGCCCGCCGCAAAGGTGCAGGCGCCGCTGATCGCCGAGTGCTACGCCAATCTCGAATGCCGGATATACGATAGCCGGCTGGTGAACAAATACAACTTCTTCGTGCTCGAGGTGGTCAAGGCGTGGATCGACCCGGCGCAGAAAGACCCGCGCACCCTGCATCATCGCGGCCGCGGCCTGTTCGCCATCGACGGCGAGACGATCAAGCTGCCGTTCAACAAGCCATAGCGAACGGGAGTGCGCGCTCCGCACTTGCACTCGCTCTGCTGGTATTGGACGACAAGGCAGGGATTATCTGCCGCATCGGCTACGAGGGGTAGCCGTTCAGGAAGCCCGCAGCCGCACCATTTCCCCGTCGCGGTTGAAGGCGAGGTAGTTGCCGATGCTGCCGACCTGGATGGACTTGACCATCTCTTTCAGCGGCTCTTCCGCTTCGACGCTTTCCGTCACATCCGCGGATTTTGCGGACATGCAGGCCACGAACGCGATGTCCCAGTCTTTTTCGGTATGGCGCGATTCCTCGACCAGGGTCGCAAAACTTACCCGGTTGCTTGCCAGCTTATCTACGACCATTACCGGCATCAGGGCACCGCCTTTGCGCGCCTTGAATTGCTCCTGCTGGTCCTGGGTGGGTTCGCCCGGCAACTCGGCCTTGGCAAATACGAACAGCATGCGCTGCGGCGTGGACTGCGCATTCGCAGCATTCAGCAAATCTTCGTAACTCGATATGTTCACGGCGTATGGCCTTTCAATAAAATATTCGCGGATTATATTTCACTATCGCCGCATAACCCAGCGGCAAACAACCTTTGTTCCCCGCGCGCTATGCCTCCACGATCTGCAGGCTCACATGCAGGGTCTTCCACTGCCTCACTTCCTCATGCAGCGCGGTTTCGGTCAGGGGGTTCTGCGCCAGCCAATCGGCGTCCAGCGAGAGGTGGAACTTGGTGCCGCTGAAGCGCCCGCGCAGGGCCGGTAACCCGATGTCGCTGCGGTTGCGGTAGAACAGCACGGCAAGACGCATGCTCATCGCCAGCACGCAGTCCTCGGTGTTTTTCAGCTGCCCCTGCAGCTTGTCCAGGTTGCCGCGCTGCGCCAGCGCCAGCAGGCTCAGGCGCGCCTGCTCCTTCTTCGAGAAACCGGGCATGTCGGCGTTGGCGAGAATGTAGGCGGTGTGCTTGTGGTAGCCGCTGTGCGCGACGCTGATGCCGATCTCGTGCAGCCTGGCCGTCCAGCCAAGCATGTGCAGCGCGGCCTCGCCGGTTTCGTCGCCGAGGAATTGCTGCGCAAAAAGCTGCGCCAGTTGCGCCACGCGCTCGGCCTGCCTCGCGTCGATACGGTAGCGCTGCATAAATTGCCGCACCGTGACCTCGCGCATGTCGTTGTCGTGAAAGCGTCCCAGCAGGTCATACAGCACGCCTTCGCGCAAGGCGCCGAGCGCAGGCTGCATCTGTTCGATTTCCAGCTCGCAGAAGGCGGCATACATGATGGCGAAGCCGCCCCCGAGGACGGGTATGCGATCCGGGCGCAGGCCCTCTAGGTCGAGCTTCTGCACGTCGCCGGCCTTGAGCAGTTGGCTGCGCAGTTTTTCCAGTCCGTCGCGGGTAATGCCGCTCTTGCTGTAGCCGTTCAGTTCCAGGATTTCGCTGATGGCCTTGGCCGTACCCGACGAGCCGAGCGCCTCTTGCCACTGCCCCCTGAAATCCGCCGCGATGGTCTGCAATTCGTTGCGCGCGGCAAGCTCGGCCTTCTTGAGGTTCTGCTTGGTGATTTTTCCGTCGGGAAAGAAGCGCAGGCTGTAGCTGACGCAGCCCATGTACAGGCTTTCCAGCTTGAGCGGGGTGAGGCCGTTGCCGACGATGAATTCGGTGGAGCCGCCGCCGATGTCGATCACCAGCCGGTTGCCTTCCGACTGCGGCAACTCGTGCGCCACGCCAAGATAGATCAGGCGCGCTTCCTCGTGCCCGGCAATGACCTCGATCGGGAAGCCCAGGACATGCTCGGCCTGCGGGATGAAATCGGCGGCATTCCTTGCCACGCGCAGCGAGTTGGTGCCCACCGCGCGCACCGCCTCGCGCGGCAGGTCACGCAGGCGTTCGGCGAATCGCCCCAGGGTAGTAAGCGCGCGCTGCTGCGCTTCGGCATCAAGGTATTTGTCGGCGGTAAGCCCGGCGGCGAGACGCACCGGTTCGCGCAGTTCGTCGAGCATGTAGAGCTGGTCGCCCTCGACGCGCGCGACTTGCAGCCGGAAGCTGTTCGATCCGAGGTCTACTGCGGCGAGGATGGGTTGGTGCTGCATAAGAGTTCGTTAAAGGGGAAAGAAGAGAAGAGATAAGGTAGAAGAGGGAAGGGTAAAAACTACTTCACCAAGTAAGGTGGGGGGGTTTACCCTTTCCCCTTTCCCCTTCCCTCTTCACCCTTCTCTGTGCCCTTCACTGCTGGATTTCGCGGTCGATCTCGTCCACGGTCACGTGGCGCACATCGCGCCCCTTGACCATGTAGATGACGTATTCGGACATGTTCTTGGCGTGGTCGCCGATGCGCTCGATCGCCTTGGCGACGAACAGGATTTCCAGCGAGGTAGAGATGGTGCGCGGATCTTCCATCATGAAGGTGATGAGATAGCGCATGATGGCGCGGAATTCCTCGTCCACCTGTTCGTCGAGGCGCACCACCTGCGCGGCCATCGCCACGTCGAGGCGCGCGAAGGCATCGAGGGACTTGCGCAGCATGTCCAGCGCCAGCTCGGCGGCATGCTTGATCTCGTGGTAGCGCGGCAGGTTGGGCGTGTTTTTCTGCGACAGCAGCTTGGCCATGCGCGCGATCTTCTCGGCCTCGTCGCCGATGCGCTCGAGGTCGGTGACGATCTTGCTGATCGCCATGATGAGCCGCAGGTCGA
>CAYNYH010000130.1:0-4914 GCA_964401425.1 uncultured Gallionella sp.
GCAAGCTGGCCTCCGGCTTCAACATGCTCGACCCGATCAAGGCCACCATCATCACGCCGGGGCTCAACCTCAACGGCAACTTCGACGACACCGGCATCCCCGCCGGGATGGTGACCCGATACCTCGCCGAGCATGGCGTCATCGTCGAGAAATGCGGCCTATACTCCTTCTTCATCATGTTCACCATCGGCATCACCAAGGGCCGCTGGAACACGCTGCTCACCGCGCTGCAGCAGTTCAAGGACGACTACGACAAGAACCAGCCGATCTGGCGCATCCTGCCGGAATTCGCCGCGCGCTTTCCGCAGTACGAGCGCGTCGGCTTGCGCGACCTGTGCCAGCAGATCCACGACACTTACCGGACGCGCAACGTCGCCAAAATGACCACCGAGATGTACCTCTCGGACATGCAGCCGGCGATGAAGCCGTCCGATGCGTTCGCGAAGATGGCGCACGACGAGATCGAGCGCGTCGAGATCGACAACCTCGAAGGGCGCATCACCGCCGTGTTGCTGACCCCCTACCCGCCGGGCATCCCGCTGCTGATTCCGGGCGAGCGCTTCAACAAGACCATCGTGGACTACCTGAAATTCGCGCGCGACTTCAACCGGCAGTTCCCCGGCTTCGAGACCGACATCCACGGTCTGGTCGCGGAACAGAACGGCGAGACCCGCTACTACGTGGACTGCGTGAAACAGGACTGATGGCTACATCCCGTTCGTCCTGAGCTTGTCGAGGGAACGAGCGGGGCTCAGGACAGGCCTGCCGAAGGAGCGAATGAAGCCATGACCGAGGAAACCGGCAAGCTGCGCATCGACAAATGGCTGTGGGCGGCGCGCTTCTACAAGACGCGCAGCCTCGCCGCCGATGCGGTGGAAAGCGGCCGGGTTCTGGTCAACGAAGCGCGCATCAAACCTGCCAAGGCGGTTGCCATCGGCGACCGGCTGGACATCCGCATCGGGCAATACCGCTTCGATATCGAAGTGCTCGCGCTGTCCGGCAAGCGCGGCCCCGCGCCGGAGGCGCAGAAACTTTACTGCGAATCAGACGTCAGCCGCGCGCAGCGCGCAGCCCTCGCCGCACAGCTCAAGGCGATGCCGCAACCGGCATTCAAGGGCAGGCCGACCAAGCGCGACCGGCGCGAGATCGAACGCTTCAAGCTTGGGGAATGAAGCCGCGTGCTGCTAATGGGATGCTACTCACCCGCGCATTTTGCAATTTCGGCGTCGGTCTCCAGATTCAGGCAATGCCGCAGGTCGAGAGATTTTGAGCGGGATGGTTGCGCCTTGGCGGGAGCCGAAGGCTTGGCGGCAGGCTGAGGTGCCTGAGCAGGGGGTGTTGACTCAGTAGTCTTTGCTGGCGGCACGGCCGAAGCGGGTGCCGCAGGCTGGGCTGCGGGGGGTTGCACTTTGCCTCCCGTCTCCGCGGCGGCAAGCGCCGCCCCGCTGAATGACAATGCCGACACAACAATCAGATTCACAATTGTGGTTTTCATGCATCGCTCCCTGGAAGGATGAGGCCCCAATGTACCGGAGTTGGATAGTTTTGGCTATCCGCGGGGGTGGAATGTAACCGGGACGTCCGAGGTCGGCGGGCTCTTCAGGACATGCTTCTTCGCCCTGCCTATCACGTGCATCTCGCACTTCCTGCAGTCGAATTCCAGCCTCAGTTTTTCGCTGCCGTTGACCAGCATCATCGGCTCGGCGCGCACCTGGCCCTGCACGCCGATCACGCCCCTGGCCTGTTTCGGGCAGAGGCTCATGGAGTAGCGGATGCAGTGGCGCGTGATCATCAGCGAGACTTCGCCCGCTTCTTCGTGCGCCTCGTAGGCGGCCTCGATCAGCTTCACGCCGTGCTTCGCATAGAAGGCACGCGCCGCCGTGTTGTACACGTTGGCGAGGTAGGAGAGCGATGCTTCTGGATACTTCGCGGGCGGCTCTACGGCGGCCTTGCGCGGCGGGCGGGCGCAGGCCTTGAGGCGCGCGGCTTCGAGTTGCTCCACGGCGTCGCGGCGCAGCTTGTTGAGCGCGGAGCTCGGAACGAACCAGGGCTGAGTCCAATCGATCGTGGGTGTGGCCAGTTCGAAATCGCTGCTGCCGAAGCGGTCGAGCTGTTCGCGCAGGCTCTTCTCGGCCTGCTCCGGCTGCTGCGCGGGCTGTTTGTCGAGGGTGATGTTCGCGGTTGCGGTGATGCCGTCTTCATCCTGCAGCGTGAGCGAGAATCCTTGGGCAGTTTCGGCAAAGGTTGCGCTCACACCGATCTTGCGCTCGGCGGATTTTTTGGCGAGCGCCTGTTCCCAGGCGTGGTCGCGGTTGCGGCTGATAATGATGCCGGGGCGCAGGCCCTTCAGGGTGTGCATGGGCTCGTTCGGGAAGATTCTCCACGCCTTGCCCTTGCGCTCGACCACGTTCGCCTGCAGGCCGATGACTTCGCGCTGGTGCAGGTAATTCAGCCCGTCGCTGTTTGCCAAGGCCTCGTCCGATTCGATCTCGAACCACTTGTCGCCGATCTGTGTCACCGTGCCCAGCTCCAGACCGACGAAGGTGGGCGTGTCGAACGCGCCGATGTCGGCCTTGCGGCCCTGCGTGAAATAATCCGTCGCGCCGCGATGGAAGCTCTTGTCGGGGTTCGGCGTGAACAGCAGCCTGGTCCTGCCGCTCGATGCGCGCGCAAGGTCGCTGCGCCCATCGAGAATCTCGTCGAGCAGCTTACGGTAGTGCCCGGTGATGTTCTTCACGTAGGGCGCATCCTTGTAGCGCCCCTCGATCTTGAAGCTGCGCACTCCGGCGGCGATCAGCGCGCGCAGGTTGTCGCTCTGGTTATTGTCCTTCATCGACAGCAGGTGTTTCTCGAACGAGACCACGCGGCCCTGCGCATCGTTCAGCGTGTAGGGCAGGCGGCAAGCCTGCGAACAGTCGCCGCGGTTAGCAGAGCGCCCGGTGTGCGCGTGGCTGATGTAGCACTGGCCGGAGTAGGCCACGCACAGCGCGCCGTGGACGAAGTGTTCGATCACGGTGTCGGCGGGCACCGCGGCGCGCACTTTTGCGATCTCGTCCAGGGTGAGTTCGCGCGCCAGTACGATCTGCGAGAAGCCGACGTCGGCAAGGAAGCGCGCCTTCTCCGGCGTGCGGATGTCACACTGCGTCGAGGCGTGCAGCGCGATGGGCGGCAGGTCGAGCTCCAGCAGGCCCATGTCCTGCACGATCAGCGCGTCCACCCCCGCTTCGTAGCATTCGTGCGCGAGCTTTTGTGCGGCTTCCAGCTCGGCGTCGTGCAGGATGGTGTTGAGCGTGACGTAGATGCGCGCGTGGAAGCGGTGCGCGTATTCCACCAGCGCGGCGATGTCGCTGATTGTGTTGCCAGCCTTGTCGCGCGCACCGAAGGCCGGGCCGCCGATGTACACCGCATCCGCGCCGTGCGTCACGGCCTCGCGGCCGATGGCGGCGGTCTTTGCGGGAGCGAGCAGCTCCAGGGTTTGGAATTGATCTGACATGCGGCGTGCGCCTATTTGCGGCGGTAGGTGACGAAGTGGTATTCCAGCGGTTGCGGCTCGGTCTGACTGTGTTTCTCTCTCGCGAGTTCCCGCCAGACGTTCCGGTCGAACTCCGGAAAGTGCGCATCACCGTCGACATCCTGCTGAATCTCGGTGACATAGAGCGTGTCGGCGAGCGGCAGCGCCTGCGTGTAAATCTCCGCGCCGCCCACGACGAAGATTTCATCGTTTGCGCAGGCGGCAATCGCCTCCGCCAGCGAGTGTGCGACGATGCAGCCGGGAATATCTTTGTCCCGGTTGCGCGTCACTACCACGGTGGTGCGGCCCGACAGCGGCTTGCCGATGGAGTCGTAGGTCTTGCGCCCCATGATCAGGTGATGCCCCATGGTGAGCGCCTTGAAATGCCTCATGTCTTCCGGGATGCGCCACGGCAGGGTGTTGTCGATGCCGATGGTGCGATTGCTCGCCATCGCTACAATCAAAGACAAGGATTTGGGATTTGGGATTTGGGATTTGGGGTGAGTGCTGGTGGTCATTGTTATTCCGCCTGGTTTGAGATGGATTTCTTCAATCCCCCAAGCATTCTTCCTATTTCTTCCGATTGAGATAGCAGCAGAGTGCAGGTGTCAGCATCAACAAAATTCAGGCGCAAGGCAATCTGCAACTGCGTTTCAAGCTCCATCACAGAGCCAAGGGCAATAGAAATATGGTTGAGATATGCTCCAGTTGCCTTGCGACCATGCCTCTCGGCAATGTTTGACGGAACAGAAACCGCGGCACGCCTGATTTGGGATGTCAGTCCGAATCGCTCATCATTGGGAAAAGCAGCAGTGACTTTGTAGATGGAAGTTACCAAATCCATCGCCTTTTGCCAGACAACCAGATCACTGTATTTCATCCGCTGCCTCCGCTAAATCCGAAATCCCAGTTCCCAAATCCTAGACCGCGACCTGCGCCTTGATGGCTGGATGCGGATCGTAGCCTTCGAGCGTGAAGTCTTCGAACCTGAAGCCGAAGATATCCTTTACCCCGGGATTGATTTTCATCACTGGCAGCGGACGCGGCTCGCGCGACAGTTGCTCGTGCACCTGCTCCATGTGGTTGGAGTAGAGGTGTGCATCGCCGAAGGTATGCACGAAGTCGCCGGACTTGAGGCCGCACACCTGCGCCATCATCATGGTCAGCAGCGCATAGCTCGCGATGTTGAACGGCACGCCGAGGAAGATGTCGGCGCTGCGCTGGTAGAGCTGGCAGGAGAGCTTGCCGTCGGCAACGTAGAACTGGAAGAACGCATGGCAGGGCGCGAGCGCCATCCGGTCGAGTTCGCCGACGTTCCACGCCGAGACGATGAGGCGGCGCGAGTCCGGGTTCTTTTTGATCTGCTCCACCACCTCGGCGATCTGGTCGATGGCGCGGCCATC
>CAYNYH010000131.1:0-4796 GCA_964401425.1 uncultured Gallionella sp.
CAGCTAGTATCTTCTTCATGTTTTTTTTTTTTTTTGGTTAATTAAAACAAATTGCTCAACATCGGAACAGCCGACTGAGAATTCAACAATGTAGGAATTCAACAATGTAGCTGGGCGCAGTCTAGTTGCCTGGGCTGTCGGGAACAATATGCAGAAATACCTATGCATTTCGGCATATTGATTGCCCGTGGTATTCCTGTTAGCGAAAAACTCTATTCGATCGGTGTGTTGCGGTTTTTGCAGTGGGCGCATCCTAGACAGCCCCTGTGGCTGGAGCAATAGGGTGAGCTGCTGATTCCGGGACAAGGAATACCGTACGCGGCGATGGCGGTTGCTTGCTAGAACTTGACTTCCGCCGTCAGCGAGTAGAGGTTGTCGCCGGCGTTTGGCCCGGCCAAATACCGGTTCCAGTCGAAACGGATGCCCATTTTCGGGATCCCTATTCCAGACATGCTCCCAAGCCGGCCGTGCAGCCCGTAGGTGACGGCGTTGCGCTGCATTCCGGTTTCGACGGTGTTGGTAAGTCGGGGAATGGACAGCTTGCCGTACAGTGAAAAATTATCGTTCAATTCCAGCAGGCTGAACGTGCTCAGCCGGTCGGTCTTTGCCCTGGCTTTGCCAAACATGGCATTTTCGAGCGCGTCCGGCCCATCCTCTTCCAAGGCAAGGTAATCTTCGGCGGCAAAGGCGGGCATGGCGGTGATGGCATACAACAGGGCGATGGCGGCGATCTTTTTCATGCTGTCCCTCCCGTGAAGGTTGCTCTGGCCGTCGCATGGCGCGCCGGATTGCATCATGGGCCCATCCTAAACGACCGGGTGGGGCAAGGCAATAAGTAGATTGCCCTATTCCCGCAGGAAGAGGGGGTAGGAAACCTGAACGAGGCTGCAGAACAGCTTTCCGGGGTGGCCGCAGCCTGATGACGCGATATTCAGCCTGCGCCGGATTGCGGCTGAACCATTGGTTCGATCGCCGCTACGCGCGCCAGGCGCACGCGCTCCGGGATCGCGGCCTCGTCCGTGCATAGTCTGGCGATGGCGCCCGCGTCCACTGCGCGCGCGGCGGCCAGCAGTCTCAGCAGGTAATCCGCCTGCGGGTAGTTGTCCTGCTCGTGGCCGGTGCGGCCATGCGCGTCCGTGGCGCAGACTTGCAGCAGTTGCGCGAAGCGTTCCGGCCTGCGCCACGCATCTGCCGACTGGAACAGCCTGATGACGGTCTCGGCACGCAGCTCGCGGGCGCGATGGATGTCGCTGTGATAGCGTGCCGCGAGCATCGCCAAGTCGCGGCATTCGCTTGGCACGCGCAGCCGCTGCGCAAGTTTCTTTATTAGCTCTACACCGCGCAACTCATGCCCGATGTGGCGCGGCAGGATATCCTTCGGCGTCGTTGCCTTGCCGAGGTCGTGCGCCAGCGCGGCGAAGCGCACTTCCAGCGGGTAACCGTGTCGCGCGGCATCGTCCACCACCAGCATTGTGTGGATGCCGCAGTCGATTTCGGGATGATAGTTTTCCGGCTGCGGTACGCCGAACAGCGCGTCCACCTCTGGCAGGATTTTCGCCAATGCGCCGCAACTGCGCAGCGTCTCGAAAAAGCGCGACGGCGTTTTCTCCATCAGGCCGCGCGCCAGTTCCTGCCAGACGCGTTCCGCCACCAGCGCATCCACCTCGCCGTTCTCCACCATCTGGCGCATCAGCGCCAGGGTCTCCGGCGCGATGCCGAAGCCGAAGCGCGCCGCAAAGCGCGCCGCGCGCAGGATGCGCACCGGATCCTCATTGAACGCATCGCCGACATGGCGCAGGATGCCGGCGCGCAGGTCGGCGACGCCGTTGTGCGGATCGATCAGTTTGCCGTCGGCATCCTCGGCGATGGCGTTGATCGTGAAGTCGCGGCGCAGCAAGTCCTGCTCCAGCGTGACATCGGGTGCAGCGTACACGGCAAAGCCCTTGTAGCCGCGCGCAGTCTTGCGCTCGGTGCGCGCCAGCGCATATTCCTCGTGGGTCTCGGGATGCAGGAACACCGGGAAATCCTTGCCGACCGGCTGGAAGCCCAGCCCGGCCATTTCTTCCGGTGTGCTGCCTACCACCACCCAGTCGTGGTCCTGCACCGGCAGGCCGAGCAAGCGGTCGCGCACCGCGCCACCGACGCAATAGATTCTGGCGTTGCTGTTCATCGGAGCCTTACTTTTCATCGGGAATGGTCTGCTGGTTTTCCGCTGTCTTGCCAGCAACGATACCGAGGCGCTGCTTGAGCGGGCGCTGCGGCGCATCGAATTGTCTGGCGTAATACATGGTGTTGCTCATCACTTTCTTTACATAGTCGCGCGTCTCGTCGAACGGGATGCTCTCGGCGTAGATTGCGCCTTCCAGCGTCTGGTCGCCGCGCCACAGGCGCGCCCGGCTCGGTCCGGCATTGTAAGCCGCCGAGGCAAGCACTGGGCTGTCGTCGAACCATGACAGCACGGTCTTCATGTAGTAGGTGCCGAGGCGCAGGTTGGTGTCGATCTGGTGGATCAGAGATTGGCGGTAGCTTTTCAGGCCGAGCCGTTTCGCTATCCAGCGCGCCGTCGCCGGCATGATTTGCATCAGGCCGGCCGCGCCGACTTCGGATTTGGCCGTTGTCGCAAAGCGGCTTTCCTGGCGCATCAGGCCGTATACCCACGATTCTTCCAGCCCATGCTCCTGGATATGCGCGTGCAATACTTCGCGATAGGGCGCGAGGTAGCGCAGGCTGAAATCGTGCACATTGACGGTACGGTCCGCCGCACCGATGGCGCGATCGTACATTTCGTTGCGCCGCGCAATTTCCGCAGCGGTGAGCAGTTCCTGGTCGTTGAAGTTGCGTATCGCCCAGTTCCACTCCTTCAATGCCTCGCTGCGCATGTCCATGCGGTACAGCGCCAGCGTGCGCTGGATGCCGGGCAGGGATTGCATTGCCGCGATGTCCTGTCTGCGGGGCTTGTAGGCCGTCGCCCTGGCCGCTACCGGCGCACCGATCAGCTCCTCCCCTGCCAGTTGCCCGTAGAAATGGTATTCGCTGCCCAGCGCCATGAACAGCCGCTCGGCTTCGGCGGACTTGCCCATGGCCTGCAGCGCACGCGCCTTCCAGTAGCGCCAGGCGGGCTCGCGCTGCTGCGTCTCGCTCATCGCGATGATGCACGACAGCACTTCTGGCCAGTCCTGCGCGCGCAAGGCGGCGCGCACGCGCCAGGCCGACTGCTGCTCGTTGAGCGGTGTGCCGGCCGCCGCCCTGAACCATTGCGGTGCGCGCTTATCCAGCTTGCGCGCCGCCTCGTAGGCCAGCCAGCCGTAGAAATAATGCCGTTCCGCGTCGGGGAAGTGTGCCGCGATTTTTTCCCAGCGCGCAATGGCCAGATCGGGGGATTGCTTGGCCAGGCGATGCAGGGCGAACAGCGCGACGGCGCGCTGGCCGTCGCCGTTTTTTCCGCCCAGCGCCGGCTTTTCCAGGTAACGCTCCGCATCGGTTGCCGCGACTTCCAACGCGGCGGGCGACACCGCATGGGCGCCGGTCAGGCGTGCGGCGAGCTGCTTGGCGAGCGACACGTTGCCCGCTTCCAGCGCGAGGCGCAGCCTTTGCCAGACATCCGGCTCGCTGATGATGCCGGCTTCCAGAGCCGCTTCGAACAGCGGGCCGCAACTGTCCGGTTGTCCCTTGCCGTTGAACCACAGCTGGCGCGCTTCGCCCAGCGCTTCCTGCTCCTGGCTGCGGCGGCGCGATTGCAGGGCATAGCAGGTCAGCTCGGCATCCTCGTTGAGTAGGCGCGGATATTCCGCATCGAACAGTTCCCATTGCTGTTTTTTGCCGAGTACCTTGAGCCATTCGCCGCGCAGCCGGTCGATCATCGGCGTGTCTTCCGGACGGGAAAGGAAATCCTTCACCGCGCCTGCGTCGGCTTTTTCCAGGCTGAGGCGCAGCCGGTAATAGCTGGCGTACACCTCCAGCGGCGTTTTTTTCAGCCGTTGCGCGGAACGTTCCAGCCTGGCCGCGTCGCCGGCGCGGAATGCATCACGCGCGGCGAGGAAATCCGCGGTCTGGTCGGCCAGCGCGGGCGAGGCTATCAGCAGGCAAAAATAAAAGGAGCGCCTCATCGCGTATCGTCGGAAGAAAAGTCGCGCGGAGCATAGCATATCGGCCGCAGGCGGCGGCGCGGCGCGGCGGCGGAAAATCGCCGCCCCGGGTGCGTTGTGTGAATTTTTTGTTAAATCTGCATTATTTGCCTTGCGGCGTCTTCTGCGGCGCGGATAATCCGCCCCTGAATTTTTGCCGGCGGTTTTTCCAGCGGCCGGCGGACTAGGCAGCCGATATAAACAGACCTGAGGAGTGTTACATGCAGAAGAAAAGTATTGTGCTGGCGATCGCTCTGGCGTTCGCCGCCCCCGTGGCGTTTGCCGAGACCGACAAGGCCGAGCTGGAAAAATTGCGCGTCATGGTACAGGAACTGGACCAGAAGATCCGCGCGCTGGAGCGCGAGATCGAACGCAAGAACGCGGCGCCGGTCCAGGCAACTGCCAGTGCGGGAGCGCCTGCCGGCAAGAGCGCGGCGGCCAGCGCTCCGGCCAGCCTGAATACCTCTTCCGGCGTGACTTTCTACGGTCAGGTCAGTTTGTCTTACGATGCCATCGATACCGGCACTGCCGCGAACGGTAATGCGGGAACCAGGAAGACCAACGTATCCAGCAACGTCTCGCGTATCGGTCTCAAGGGGGCGGAGGGATTGAGCGATGGCCTGTCGGTGATCTGGCAGATCGAGCAGCAGATCAACATCGACAACACCACCG
>CAYNYH010000132.1:0-4751 GCA_964401425.1 uncultured Gallionella sp.
TTCGTCGATCAGCGGGCACACCCAGTAGGCCTGACGGCCTTCGATACAGGCGGCGCGCACGCGCTCGAACACCTCGTCGCGGCGTTCGTCACTGACGAGCTTGGTGACCACCGGGGTGCGCCCCGGCGGCAGTTCGTCGATCACCGATACGTCGAGATCGGCGTAATAGCTCATCGCCAGGGTGCGCGGGATGGGGGTGGCGCTCATCATGAGCTGATGGGGCTCGCTGCCTTTGTTGCGCAAAGCGAGGCGCTGCTGCACGCCGAACTTGTGCTGCTCGTCGACGATCGCCAGGCCGAGTTTATGGAACTCGACCTGCTCCTGGAACAGCACATGCGTACCGATGGCGAGCGGCGTTTCGCCGCCGGCGATGCGCTCGGCCGCCGCAGCCTTGTCCTTTTTCTTCAGGCTGCCGGACAGCCATACCGGCTCGATGCCAAGCGGTTCCAGCCAGTCGCGCAGCTTGAGGTAATGCTGCTCGGCGAGGATCTCGGTCGGCGCCATGAAGGCCGCCTGCCAGCCGTTCTCGATGGCCTGCAAGGCGGCGAGCGCCGCGACGATGGTCTTGCCGCTGCCGACATCGCCGAGCAACAAGCGCTGCATCGGGTGCGGCTGCGCGAGGTCGCGGCCGATCTCGGCGTGCACCTTCTGTTGTGCAGCGGTCAGCGCAAACGGCAGGTTATTCAGCAACTGCGCGGTGAGGTGCTGTTTCGATGCGAGTGCCGGTGCGATGCGCTTGCCGCGCTCGCGGTGATGCACGCGCATCGACAGTTGCTGCGCGAGCAGCTCGTCGAATTTGATGCGCCGCCACGCCGCATGGCTGCGGCTTTCGAGGCTGGCAGCGGAAATATCCGGCGGCGGGTTGTGCAGCAGTCTGACGCTGTCGGCGAAACCGGCCAGCTTCATTCTTTGCAGCAACGCGTCCGGCAGGGTGTCGTCCAGCGGCAGCGTGTCCAGCGCGTTGCCGATCAGCTTGCGCAATATGGCCTGCGATAACCCGGCGGTGGTCGGGTAGACCGGCGTGAGGCTCTGCTGCAGCGGCGTCTCGTCATCCACCGCGCGGCACTTGGGGTGCACCATCTCCAGCCCGTAGTAACCCATGCGCGCCTCGCCGACGGCGCGAATCTGCTTGCCGACGGCCAATTGTTTCTGCTGGCTGGGGTAGAAGTTGAGGAAACGCAGGTACAGTTCGCCGCCGTCGTCCTGCAGGCGGCAAACCAGGGTGCGGCGCGGGCGGAAAACCACCTCGCTGTGCGCGACGACACCCTGCACCTGCGCATTCATGCCGGGCTGCACCGCGGCAATCGGCGCGAGATGGGTCTCGTCCTCATAGCGCAACGGCAGGTGCAGCAGCAGGTCGGTGCGGTGATGGATGCCGAGCCTGGCGAGTTTGGCCAGCGTGGCAGGTGAGATTTTTGTCGGCGAACCCAATGCGTCCTCTTCCTCCGCTATGCTCCTCCCTTCCCCGCTTGCGGGGGAGGGGCCGGTGAGAGGCTTGCCCGGCGAGTCACGCTAATCTTGCAGGTACATCACCCCGTCCGCCTCGATCGATGCGCCGCGCGGCAGCGAGGAGACACCCACGGCGGCGCGCGCCGGATAGGGCTGGTGGAAATAGGTCGCCATGATCTCGTTCACCCTGGCGAAGTTGCCGAGGTCTGTGAGGAAGATGTTGATCTTCACCACGTCGTCCATGCTGCCGCCTGCCGCGGTTGCAACCGCGCGCATGTTCTGGAACACGCGGTGGATCTGTGCGTCGATGCCCTCGACCATCTGCATGGTGGCCGGATCGAGGCCGATCTGGCCGGCCAGGTAGACGGTGTGGTCGACGCGCACGGCTTGCGAATAAGTGCCGATCGCGGCGGGTGCATCGGGGGTCTGGATGATTTTTTTGCTGGCCATGGTTTCCTCCTTCGATGATCAGGATGAGATTATATCCGTTCAGGTAATAACGGTAGGGTGTTTGCGTCCGGTGCGTTCGTGCAGCCCGGAAATCTGCAGCGCGATGCCGATGAGTTCCGCGAGTGCCTGTTGCGCATCGAGATGATGCCTGCTCGCGTCCGGTTCGTAGGCTTCCAGGTAGAGGCGCAGCGTCGCGCCCTCGGTGCCGGTGCCGGACAGGCGGAACACGATGCGCGAACCGTCGGTGAAGACGATGCGCACCCCCTGTCCGAGGCTGACGCTGCCGTCCACCGGGTCGGTGTAGCTGAAGTCGTCGCAGAACAGCACCTTGTAGCGGCCGAGCTGCGCTCCCTGCCATTCCCCGAGGCGGCTGTGCAGCAGCTGCATCACGCCGTTGGCTGCATCGACGGGGATGCCCTCGTAGTCGTGGCGCGAATAGACGTTGCGCCCGAAGCGCGCCCAGTGTTCGCGCACGACGGCTTCCACGGATTGTTTGCGTGCCGCGAGGATGTTCAGCCAGAACAGCACCGCCCACAGCCCGTCCTTCTCGCGGATATGGCTGGAGCCGGTGCCGAAGCTCTCCTCGCCGCACAGCGTCACCTTGCCCGCATCCATCAGGTTGCCGAAAAACTTCCAGCCGGTCGGCGTTTCGTAGCAGGGGATGCCTAGCGCCTCGGCCACGCGATCCGCCGCCGCGCTGGTCGGCATCGAGCGTGCGATGCCCGCCAGGCCCTGCCTGTAGCCCGGCACGAGATGCGCGTTGGCGGCGAGGATGGCGAGGCTGTCGGAAGGCGTGACGAAGAAATGCTTGCCGAGGATCATGTTGCGGTCGCCGTCGCCGTCCGAGGCCGCGCCGAAATCCGGCGCGTTGCCGCCGTACAGCGTTTCCACCAGTTCGTGCGCGTAGGTGAGGTTGGGGTCGGGATGGCCGCCGCCGAAGTCCGGCAGCGGCTCGGCGTTCATCACGCTGTCGGCCGGCGCGCCGAGGCGATTGACGAAAATCTCGCGCGCATAAGGCCCGGTGACGGCGTGCATCGCGTCGAAGCGGATGCGGAAGCCGCCGCTCAACAAGGCACGGATCGCGGCGAAGTCGAACAGCGACTCCATCAGTCCGGCGTAGTCGGCAACCGGATCGATCACCGACACCGTCATGTTGCCGAGCCGGCTGTCGCCCAGGGTGTCCAGCGCAACATCGGGCGCATCGGCTATGCGGTACTGCGCGATTTTCCTGCTCGCGGAGAAGATCGCCTCGGTGATTTTCTCCGGTGCGGGGCCGCCGTTGGCGGTGTTGTACTTGATGCCGAAGTCGCCGTCCGGCCCGCCGGGGTTATGGCTCGCGGACAGGATGATGCCGCCATGGGTCCGGTATTTGCGGATCACGCAGGAGGCGGCGGGCGTGGAAAGGATGCCGCTTCGGCCGAGCAGCACGCGGCCGAAGCCGTTGGCTGCGGCTATCTTCAGGATGACCTGGATCGCTTCGCGGTTGTAGTAACGGCCGTCGCCGCCGAGCACGAGCGTGGCGCCCGGCGGTGCGGCTATGGTGTCGAAGATGGACTGGACGAAGTTCTCCAGGTAGTGCGGCTGGCGGAAGGCCTGCACGCGTTTGCGCAGGCCTGAGGTGCCGGGTTTCTGGTCGGTGTAGGGTGTGGTGGAAACCGTGCGGAGCTGCATTGTCATTCCTCCCGTTTGCCTCGACTTATTTTTTGCCATCTTAACACCGGAACGGCGCAACCTGCCCCGCCGGTTTCCCCAAAGCCCCCGATTCCTGCAATAATCACAAACACAACGATAGTAATAGAGAGTATTCGGTATGATGACCCAGGATGATTTGAAACGCGCGGTCGCGCAGGCCGCCATCGAGTATGTGCCGGTCGACAGCATCGTCGGCGTAGGCACCGGTTCCACCGCCAATTTTTTCATCGATGAGTTGGCGAAGATCAGGCACAGGATCCGCGGTGCAGTCTCCAGTTCGGAGGCGTCGGCGAAGCGCCTGAAGGGACACGGCATCGAGGTGCTGTCGCTGAACGACGCGGGTGACCTGCCGGTGTACGTGGACGGCGCGGACGAAATCACCCGGCACCTGCACATGATCAAGGGCGGCGGCGGCGCGCTGACGCGCGAGAAGATCGTCGCGGCGGCCAGCAGGAAATTCATCTGCGTGTGCGACGCCAGCAAGCTGGTGGATGTGCTGGGCAAGTTTCCGCTGCCCGTCGAGGTGATCCCGATGGCGCGCAGTTCCGTGGCGCGCCAGCTGGTGAAGCTCGGCGGGCAGCCGAAGCTGCGCGAGGGTTTCACCACCGACAACGGCAACGTCATTCTCGACGTGCACGGGCTGCAGATCATGAACCCGGTGGAACTGGAATCGACGCTGGACCACATCGCGGGCGTGGTCACCAACGGCCTGTTCGCGCGCCGCGCCGCCGATGTATTGCTGCTCGGCACCGCGGAAGGCGTGAAGACGATGACGGCATAAGTATTGAGGCGGGGAGCGATGCGACTGTCATCTATCCTTCACATTTGCCGCTTACACTACACAGTCAGTTATTTCGAGGGATGACAGCATGGGCCACAGTTACCATATTTCCCGCCAGTTCGATGCCGAGCTCGAGGCTATCCGCGCCAACGTGCTGCAAATGGGCGGCCTGGTGGAAAGCCAGATCAAGAGCGCGGTGGAATCGCTGCTGGAGAGCAACGTGACGTTGATGGCGCGCGTGATCGACGACGATCACCGCGTCAACGCGATGGAAGTGAAGATCGACGAGGCATGCAGCCAGGTGATTGCGCGCCGCCAGCCGACGGCGGGCGACTTGCGTCTGGTCATGGCCGTGGTCAAGACCATCACCGACCTGGAG
>CAYNYH010000133.1:0-4732 GCA_964401425.1 uncultured Gallionella sp.
CGACTTTCTGAAAAGGCTGTCGTTTCAGCCTGCCGGAATGACCGCTTTCAACATTTTCGAATAATGGATCATGGGTTAGGCCTAACGAAGCTGTAGAAAAATCCGTTTCATGGGGCAGGCCGAATTATCGGCCATGGCTTGCCCGACGACAGATCAGGATGGCGCGGTTCGGCATCCGGAGCACCATAGCGGTCCCTAATCTTGTCGATCTCGTTCAGGCAACGCGCGGCAACGTCTGTAGGGCCGCCGTCCCGCGTCATAGCGAGCAGGTTCCGCCGGAGTTCGACGGCAGGTACGGGAACGACCTCGAATGCGCCTTTCCAGTTCTCGGAAGGGACTTGTTCGGTCACGATGTCCTCGATCGTGCACCACGAGATAAAAGAGCAACTGTGCTCCATTTCGATTTTGATGAGCAGCAGCAAGCCGTCTGCGTCGGGGGATTCTGCAACGGCTTGTGAAAGCAGCGCGAGGCTAGGCGTCATAGCGCCGTCTTTCAGGTGCTGATAGACGTATTTACGCAGCTCGAGATGCTCGCCTATCAGGCCGGCGAGTTGGCGCACCAAATGCAACCGGTCCGTTCCTTTGCACTCGAATGTACCGTTCGCAGCCAAGTCCACAAATCGCCGCGCTGCTGACAGCGTGCCTCTGCGAAGGACTGTCTCGCGCCACTCATAACTAGCGTACAGTTTCGGATCTGCCTCAGCGAACTGAAACAGAACCTTCTCGACGTCATCGCCGGGGGCTGCCCCCAAAGCCGCCATCAATCCTTCCCGCGTGTCCATCTTACTTTGATGCTCTGGCAAACCACGGACAACATCGAATGCTTCGCCAGGACGGTTTGTGAAGGGGAGTAGTCGCAACCACTCGCTTAAGTCATAGCCTTCCCACAATATCCACCTCTGTGTCTTTGCCGCGTCGAATACCTCCACGATGCCGTTCTTGACCAAATCGATGTCGATACTTTCGCCCGAAAGGATGAGGTTCAGTAGGAGCGCAGCGCGGGATCGACGGGGGGCCAGTGAAATAAGCTTTTTAATAGTGGCGTCGCGTTGTCCATGCGGCAGACGAGCGGCGACAACGCCGAGAGCAACGGCGAGTTTCTTCTGATCCTCGGTCGCTCCATCAGCGAGCAACTGGTCGATCGCGCTGAATATGGCGTCCGCCTCTGCCGATGTTGCGGCAGGATCATTGGCGCGCGCGGCGCGCTTCTTGAAAAAAAAAAAAAAATCCACTCGGCTCCAAATCCGCTCTCCGTCGCTCGGCTCATTCATAGCACTCCATTGCGCCACCAATACTTGAGCAGCAAGTTCGCCAAAATGCTCATCGTGAAGATATTCGCTCATCAGTGCAGCGGTCTTCCGCGAGTTGATTGCCCGAAACGCGCGCTGATATTCGTTTGTATATGGGGTTCTGGCTTCGTCCGTCGCCTTTCCTTGAGACCAACCAGTCGCCTTCGCTTCTTCCCTAAAGGCGCGGTAGCGGCGCAGGTTTTCATCCAGTAGGCGTTTTAGCAATTGCAGCAAACTTTCCGATGGGGCGCGGCTGGCAAGCGTTGCAATAGAGGCCATCTGTGCACGCGTCGCATCGCCCGAGGCAAGCATCCGATTGCCCCAGTCTTCTACGAGCGCGCCGATGGCGGCGAGCGCGTCGGCGCCGAATGACCTGCCGCGATCATCCGCGCGATCCGGGTGGCGAAAGATCAGCTCCGCCAAATCCGCCATCTCCTCATTCCCCGCCCGTGCGGAGCGCGCACGGACGGCGGCAATGAGGCTTGCGCCCTGCGTATGCGCGATGCGGGCTATCAAATCATGATAGCGGTCACCTGCGGTTTGGTTGTATTTGCAGCTCGCGTCGCGAAGATGCTTCTTCGCTTCGAGCACAGTTTCAATCATGTGACCCACAGCCCGCGGCCCTAGTACCGACGCGGCAGCTTCGGCACGGTCATCGTGGAGGCGAGTCTCGGAGAGTGCGATCTCAAGGAGCGCATCGTCCTCCAGGCTCAAACATGCAGACGCTAGAAGGTCATCTGCGCCGTAGAACAGCGTGCGGCCGGCGTGCACGCGCTGCAGGAGACCATCGGCGATGGCGTGTGGATAACGGTTGCACGCCTCATAGAGGAGATGGACTTCTGCACCCCGTTCCTTGTCGATCTCCATTTCGGCAATTATCGCGGTCAGCTCGCTGCTCAGGTCTTCGTCACCTTGTGCATGGATAATCGTGTGCAGCCGATCGTAAGCCGAAATGCCCTGCTTACGCTGGCGTTCGCGTGCTGCCTCAATTCCTTTCTGAACATGCTCGTCGGTCACTTCGTCGACGATGCCACTGCGGGCCACCAAGTCGAAAGTATTTTCGTCAGCGCAGCGCAGCACCTCAGCGACATGGCGGTCCGCACGGCGAAACGCGAGCGCATCAACTACCATCGCCTTCACCTCAGGATCGGGGTCATCCTTTGCGATGGCGGCAGCGAGGTCGAGGCCATCCATCCCGCTGTTGGAAGCGATCTCGTGCAAGACGTTCTTCCGAACGTCCGGCGATATTGCTGCAATCCGTTTGGCCGCATCGCTTCCGAGAATTGATGGCCGGAACCGCTTGCCAGCTCGGAGAGCCGGTAAATGAACTTGCTCGTTCTCGTGCGTAACGAGCGGCCAGACTTGGTCGAGAAATTCTGGTCGGCCTGAGCTAATCATGAAACTCAGGGCGCGATCGA
The DNA here is from genome assembly GCA_964401425.1 of uncultured Gallionella sp. Taxonomy (GTDB): domain Bacteria; phylum Pseudomonadota; class Gammaproteobacteria; order Burkholderiales; family Gallionellaceae; genus Gallionella. Next base: position 2,708 of record CAYNYH010000133.1, read on the forward strand.
CTTTCCCGGACGTGTGCCATCGCCTGACAAGCTCCTGAATGGTCGGGTCGATTCGCGCCCAAACGGCTTCGGACGATCGGAAAATCATCTCGGCGGCGAGCATAGGATCGACCTCGAATGCAGCCAGAATGGCCGCACCGCAAGTTTCTTGCTGTTTTTGGTCTCCGCCCGCCAGACGCTCGCAGGTGAAGAGAATGGGTTCTTCCCATACGGGCCGATTAAGTACGTCTGCCTTCAGCTTGTCGATGGATGCGGCATCGACAATGCTTTGCAGCATCAATCGCTCGACGAAATGAGACGCATACCATTCCTGAAATTGATGGTGCTGAAACGAATAACCAGCCGGATCGTCTGCGCGCACAAGCGCGTGGTGGCTGACAAGTGCCTCCAGCACTTTGTTGGGCTGAGGCTTTTCCGTGATCTGCCCTTCCGCTACGAGTGCGTCGTCCGTTTCTGAGCAGGATTTGCGGGCGATGGCCTCCGGGATCGTCGTGTTCGCGGCACGAGTGGCAGTCACCGCGAGGTCTTCCAGGAATCGCTGGTGTAAGCCGTGCGTCACCTCCACGAGCGCTTCAGCGCGCTGTGCGTCCTCCTCATGCGCGGCAACGAAGCGGCGCAGCACTTCTTCCTTCGTAGTCGGAAACGGCGCGCCCTCGGGAAGAGCCAGCAGCGCCGTCAGGTAGAGTGGGATTGTGACAAGCTCGCGCACGCCAGTCGTGCGCCATGCTTGGTCGACCATGCGCATGCCCGCGTCGCCGCGTAGTGTCTTGGCGATATCGAGCTGTTGTGTTTCGTTGAGCGGCAGGAGGTTGACGCGCGTGCCATTGACCGGAACACCCAGCACCTGCTTGCGCGTCGAGATCAGCAAGCTAAGTTCCGGCAACCCCGCTTGGAGAAGCTTGACTTGAACCGCTAAACGCTTGCGCGCGGCTGCATCGATCTCGTTCCAGCCGTCGAGCAGCAGAATGACGCCGGGCTTCGCCGCCACGGCGCGCAGATCATCTTCCGAAATTCCGCGAAACGCGGGGCGCTTCAAGACAGATTCGAGGAGCGCCCCGCCGTCCGTGGACCAATCGGCGAGCGGGACGACGATTGGCGACCCGTTGCCGTTGGCCAAGACCGCTTCCGCGATCTGGAACAGCGTCGTGCTCTTTCCCGTTCCGGGCGGTGCGACGAGGATCAGATCATCGAGCGTGGTGAGCGCGGTCGCCAGTGCCGACGTGCTCACGGGATCGCTCAAGCCGTCAACTTCAAGTGTCAGAGCGATGGCAGGGGACGGCCACTTGCCCAAACGCCGGAAAATATCGAGATCTGTGGCGGTGGCGGCACGAAGGCGGGCGCTCAGCTCGGCTTCATTGGGAGCTTGAACCGCTGAACCATGCGGCAAATCGTTGTAGAGAACGCGCCGCAATGAATCCTTCTGCGCCTGCGCCTTCCATTGGCGCAGCAGTTCAACGGTGAACGTCGAGTCCTTGGCGTCTACGGCGGTGCCGTGAAGCTTGCACATCCAGATGCCATTGTCCGGTGAGCGGCGCTGCTCGCGCGTCTGGTTTCGGTCGTAGCGCGGGCCATCAGGCGCAGCGGCGCAAATGTGGGCCGCCGTGCCGAGATTGATTTCGTTATCGCCGTCTGAGTTGGATCCGATCGTCGGCCGGCGGCACGACGGATCAGAGCAAAGCCAGCCAGCGCGCTTCGCAATCTGGCGCTTGGTTTTCTCTGTGAACTCATCACGATTCTTATTTGCCATTGGGCGCGGTTGCGCGGACTCGCCGCAGCATAACTGGAGCGGAACAGACTACCTTATCGTTCAGTACATGGTCAAACTGCAGATACAGGCTCGAGATTGCCGTATTTATTCAACAAGCCGAGCGACTACTTTGGATCGAAAGTAACGGTTCGAAAAAGTTGAAAGCGGACATCCCAGAAAGCTACGCAGACAATCTTTTCATAAAATTGCCGCCGTCCGCTACGGCCGAGGAGGAGACCGTCGCCACAATCGGCATGATCTTCCGCTTATGGCACAAG
>CAYNYH010000134.1:0-4286 GCA_964401425.1 uncultured Gallionella sp.
CTACCGGGCGACCGGATTACCGCTTCCCAAACCACGGATTTCTGTTCAGGATTCGTCGGCCTTGGGGGTGTAGCTCAGTTGGGAGAGCGTCTGGTTCGCAATCAGAAGGTCGTCAGTTCGATCCTGATCACCTCCACCATCAGCCAAAGTATCGACCGCACAGAGTATCGGATAGAATGCGCGCTTTGCATTTCGTATTTAATTGAAGGACCCGTATGTACCAAATCGCACCAAGCATTCTTTCCGCCAATTTCGCCAAGCTGGGAGAGGAAGTCGATAACGTTCTCGCCTCCGGCGCGGACATCGTGCACTTCGACGTGATGGACAACCATTATGTCCCCAACCTGACCATCGGCCCGCTGGTGTGCGAGGCACTGCGCAAGCATGGCGTGACCGCGCCGATCGACGTCCACCTGATGATCAAGCCGGTGGATCGCATCATCCCCGATTTCGCCAAGGCCGGCGCGACCTACATCACCTTCCACCCCGAAGCCTCCGAGCACATCGACCGCACCCTCAGCCTGATCCGCGAAAATGGCTGCAAGGCCGGGCTGGTGTTCAATCCGGCCACACCGCTGGACGTGCTGGAGCATGTGATCCAGAAGGTGGACATGGTGCTGCTGATGTCGGTGAACCCCGGCTTCGGCGGCCAGAAGTTCATTCCCTACGTGCTGGACAAGGCGCGCAAGGTGCGCAAGATGATCGATGCCTCCGGTCATGACTGCCGCCTGGAGATCGACGGCGGGGTGAGTGCCGCGAACATCCGCGAAGTGGCGTCGGCCGGCGTGGACACCTTCGTGGCCGGCTCCGCCATCTTCGGCGCACGCAAGGACAGCGACCCGCACCGCTACGACAGCGTGATCGCGGCGATGCGCGCCGAGCGCGCCAAGGTGTAAGCATCATGCGCGCCCGACTATACCTGTTGCCGATAGCCGCCCTTGCGCTGGTTGGCTGCGACCGGTTTACGGGCGCCAATCAGCAGAAGACTCTCGACGCCGAAGCGATCGGTTATGCCTGCCGCGTTTCGCTGAAAGCGCCCGAAGACTGCATGAAGGAAAACGACACGCACAGCCCGACTTCCGTGCTGTACGGCTGGAAGGAAGCCGAACGGGACATCAAGGAAAAGGCCATCGACCCCACCATGGGCAGGCCCGCCCCCCAAGCCCCACAAAGCGCGCCGCCTGCCGCCGCGGCCGTGAACAAGCCCGTTGCCGAGAAGGCCGCTGAGGGTGCCGCGACCGCCAAAAGCGAAAAACCAGCCACTACTGCAGGCGAAAAACCTGCCGCAGCGGCGAGCGAAAAACCTGCTACCGTCAAGAACGAAAAACCGGCTGCGACAGGCAAGCCCGCTCAGGGCACTGCCGAAAAACCGGCTGGCCGCTAACGGTACGGCCATGCAGCAAGCTGCGCCCATCCGAAGATTCTCCACCCCCGTCAGCGTGCGCGCCATCGTTGTCGATCTCGACGGCACGCTGCTGGATTCCGCGCCGCAACTGGCGGAGGCGGCCAACTGCATGCTGCGTGAAATCGGCTATGCGCCCGTACCGCAGGAACTGCTCGCCAGCTACATCGGCAACGGCATGGCCTGGCTGGTGAAGCGCGCGCTGACCGGCGAGATGCACGCCACGCCCGATGCCGCGCTGTTCGACCATGCCATGCCGATCTTCGAAAAGCACTACGCCGACCTGCTGCTGGGCAGCAAGCCCTACGGCGGCGTGATCGAAGGGCTGGAAGCCATGCGCGCGGCGAACTTGCCGCTGGGCTGCATCACCAACAAGGCGGCGCGCTTCACCGGGCCGCTGCTGGAAGGCGCCGGGCTCGCAAAATATTTCAGCATCGTCGTGTCCGGCGACACGCTGCCGGAAAAGAAACCGCATCCGCTGCCGCTGCAGCATGCCGCCGGATTTTTCGGCGTGCCGGTCGAGCAACTGCTGCTGATCGGCGACTCGCTGAACGACACCCTCGCGGCGCGCGCCGCCGGTTGTCCGGTGTTCTGCGTGCCTTACGGGTATAATCACGGCGAGCCGGTAGAAACCCTGGACACGGACGCGGTGATTCCCAACCTGTCCGCAGCCCTGCCGCTCATAAAACGCATTTGAACATGACACATCAACACCTCCATTTTTCGAAGACTGCCTGCTGGCGATGGTGAGCGCTGCTTCACCGGATGCACCGCGTCCACGCATCGTCTTCGAAACAATATAGGAGGTTTTCATGCTGCACCCCATCACCGAACAAGAATTCAACGCGCTTGCCGAGCAAGGCTACAACCGCATCCCGCTGGTCAGCGAGACCTTTGCCGACCTCGACACGCCACTGTCGCTGTACCTCAAGCTCGCCAACAAGCCCTATTCCTACCTGCTGGAATCGGTACAGGGCGGCGAGCGCTTCGGGCGCTATTCCTTCATCGGCCTGCCCGCCGACACGCGCCTCACGGTGCGCGGCAGGCAGGTCACGCTCACGCATGGCAAGACCGAGACCCGCCACGAAGCCGACAATCCGCTCGATTTCATCCGCGAATACCAGACGCGCTTCAGGGTCGCCGCACTACCCGGCCTGCCGCGCTTCTGCGGCGGACTCGCGGGCTATTTCGGCTACGACACGATCCGCTACATCGAGCCGCGTCTCGCAAAAAACCAGAAGCCGGATACGCTAGCCACACCCGACATCCTGCTGATGCTCACCGAGCAGCTGGCGGTGGTGGACAACCTTTCCGGCAAGCTCACCTTCATCGTCTACGCCAACCCGGAACAGGCCGATGCCTACGCGCTGGCCAGGCAACGACTGCACGAGCTGACGACACGGTTGCGCCAGCCGGTGGACATCCCGCACGCGCCGGCCATGCATGGCGGCGAGGCCAGGTCCGAATTCGGCGAAACCGCGTTCAAGCAGGCGGTGGTCAAGGCCAAGCAGTACATCTTCGACGGCGACATCATGCAGGTGGTGCTCGCGCAGCGCATGGCGCAGCCCTTCCCGGCCGCACCGCTGTCGCTGTATCGCGCGCTGCGCAGCGTCAATCCCTCGCCGTACATGTTCTATTACGACATGGGCGACCATCACGTGGTCGGCGCATCGCCCGAGATATTGGTTCGGTTGGAAGACGATACAGTCACCGTGCGCCCGATCGCCGGGACGCGTCCGCGCGGCAAGACACCGCAGCAGGATGCCGACCTTGCCTCCGAGCTGCTGGCCGATCCGAAGGAACTGGCCGAGCACCTGATGCTGATCGACCTCGGGCGCAACGACATCGGACGCGTCGCGCAGAACGGCACGGTAAAGCTCACCGAGAAGATGATCATCGAACGCTATTCGCACGTGATGCACATCGTCTCCAACGTCGAGGCCGCACTCAAGCCGGGGCTCTCCGCGATGGACGTACTCAAGGCCACCTTTCCCGCAGGCACGGTCAGCGGTGCAGCCAAGGTGCGCGCGATGGAGATCATCGACGAACTGGAGCCCTCCAAGCGCGGCATCTACGCCGGAGCGGTCGGCTATCTCGGCTTCAACGGCGACATGGACCTGGCCATCGCGCTGCGCACCGCCGTGGTGAAGGACGGCATGCTCTACGTGCAGGCGGGGGCGGGCATCGTCGCCGACTCGGTGCCGGACAGCGAATGGACCGAGACGCAGAACAAGGCGCGCGCCGTGCTGCGCGCCGCGGAGATGGTGCTGGCGGGACTCGATAGCGGCCTGGAGTAGCGATGCTCCGCCTCACCCAAGTCAAGCTGCCGCTCGATCATCCCGAGGGCGACATCAAGGCCGCCATCCTCAGCTGGACGCGCAGGCGCACCGTTAAGTCATGCCGCGCCTGCCCGTAGCGAACCCATGAAAGCCGTCAAAAAGGGCAAGCGTGGTATGCGCTCTATGCACCAATATTAGGAGGCAGATTCAAAATTCGCATGTTTCCAATTACGTGTCCTCACTGCGGCAATACCTTGCCTGTCCAAAACATCTTGCAGGATCGGGAGCCTGGCAAAGCTCGCGGTCTCTGTAAGAAATGTCAAAAATGGATTCCGATTTTGCTTCCATCGATCCGCAAGAAGCTGATATATCTGGACCAGTCATTCCTGTCAGCCGCATGTCTTTGGGCTGACAGTTCCCAACTTGAAGTGCGTATTCTTTCCAAGCTCACAGAGCTGAAAGTACGGCAAAAAGTATTTGTGGTTGTTTCGGATATACATAGCCGCGAAACATCGGCTGTCCCAGATAAACATGTTGAGGATAGAAAAAAACTCTGGCAGTTTCAGAATGATTTGGCTGACAGTAGCATCTCGTGCGATTGGGAC
>CAYNYH010000134.1:4296-4699 GCA_964401425.1 uncultured Gallionella sp.
GGGACGAGGTCGTTGTTGCCCAGTGGCGCAGGATGCTTACCGACAAGGATAACTCCAACTCATTTCCTGCCACCGACATCGAGCTTGATGATCCTCATCGGTTTCAAATTGGCGCAAGAATCCAGCTCACGAATCATTGGCGGCCAAGGTTGCATCGCGACTATGCGCGTCCTCGTGACACGGTAAACAAAGAGTTTCGCAGCATCATCGAGCGACATTCAGAGGATATGCCAAACTGCAAAGACGCGCGCGGCTACCTGAGTCAAGTTCGCAACCTTTGGCGCAAAGATATTCGGCAAGGGATTGACTCTTGGCGAAAACAGCGCGATCAACATCTATTGATGGAACAAGTCGTCAAAGAACTTGAAGCAGGACGAATTCCCGTCATACCACCGTTGGAAGC
>CAYNYH010000135.1:0-4683 GCA_964401425.1 uncultured Gallionella sp.
GGCCGCGTCAATTCGGATGTCCTCGACCAGATGCTCAACGAAAGCAGCTCCGCGAAGGAAGTCAACGCGCTTGTCCTCGAATCGCCGCACATGCACGTGCTCGCCACGGGTTTTGATGAGGTTATCGAAAGTGTCTAGAACAGACTGCACAAGAGGAGCTTCATCAATCCTGGTCTTGTATGCACGAGAGACCTTTTTCGCATATGTCGTCAAACGCAACTCGAGGATATACAACTCCTGTAGGTGTGCTCCGATTAAGAACTTTAGGTACTCGAACTTTGAGATTGATTTTGATCGAGGTGCGGCCACCCTGACCATCGCCTCAATTAGGCTTAAGGTCTTGAGCGTGCTTTCAATCTCTCGAAATCCATCAAGGAGGACCGAGGCGGCGGCGCTCATGGCAGGGTCTGAGGCAGTGCCATTGATGAGCGAGTCGGCGGCAGAATCGATGCATTTAGCAACGATCAAATCCATAGCCTTGCTGTATCGTTTGAACGAATGGCTCGGACTCATGGATGACGTAAAGTCAACTGCAAAAACGCCGCATATTCTGGAACGTTGTGCCGTATAAGTTGCCTCATAGTACGCATCCTACTGATTGGTTCGGTGTGGCAAAACATAACATGGCATTCGCAATTCTAAAAGGCTGTCTCGCGGTAGGTTGCCCGCTTGTGGCTACGGCCGCTCGCGTTGCGAGCTTAACATTCGCGAGCGAAAACAACACGACGCGAAGCGGCTTGTTGCGGCGTAGACTAACCTTCAGGTTATGTCGGAGCCAATAGCCTGCGCCGCAAGCGCGCTACTTGACTAGCGGCGCTCTTTCTTCATGGCCTGCGAGGCTTCACGCTTCGCGTCCTTTTCTTTCTCGGTGGCGCGCTTGTCATGCTGTTTCTTGCCCTTGGCGAGGCCGATTTCGAGTTTGACGCGGCTGCCCTTGTAGTGCATGTCGAGCGGCATGAGGGTGTAGCCGGCGCGCTGCACCTTGCCGATGAGCTTGTCGATCTCGTGGGCGTGCAGCAGCAGCTTGCGGGTACGCACCGGGTCGGGGTGGATGTGGGTAGAGGCGTTGGCCAGCGGGCTGATGTGCGAGCCGAACAGGTAGAGTGCGCCGTCCTTGACCGTGATATAGGCCTCTTTGAGCTGCGCGCGCCCGGCGCGGATGGCCTTGACTTCCCAGCCTTCCAGCATGATGCCGGCCTCGTATTTTTCCTCGATGAAGAAATCGTGGAAGGCCTTTTTGTTCTGGACGATGCTCATTAACAGATGCCATTTGCGGTGTGTTCGGCTATTCTACCAGCCTTTGGTTTTTCGACTTTGTGAAGCGATGGCATTCGTAGAAAAAATCGTGTTGGTTCCGCACAGCGCGGAGCAGATGTTCAACCTCGTGGACCGGGTGGAGGAGTACCCGGATTTCCTGCCGTGGTGCGGCGGGTCGAGCGTTACCGAACTGGAGGGGACGACGGTGCATGCCACGGTGCATATCGATTACCACCACATCAAGCAGCATTTCACCACCGAGAACACGCGCACGCCGCCGCACCAGATCGACATGACGCTGCAGGACGGGCCGTTCCGGCATCTGGACGGCCGCTGGCGCTTCATTCCGCTGAGCGATGCGGCCTGCAAGATAGAATTCCGCCTGCACTACGAGTTTTCCAGCAGGCTGCTGGAGAAGCTGGTCGGGCCGGTGTTCCATTACATCGCCAACACTTTCGTGGACGCCTTCATCCATCGCGCGGAACAGGTCTATACGAACCCATGAGCGGCAAGATCAACATCGAAGTGGTGTATGCCTTGCCCGGCGAGCAGATACTGTTCAAACAGCAACTGCCGGAAGGGGCGACGGTCGCGGAGGCCGTCAGGCTTTGCGGCATTCTCGAGAAGTATCCCGAGATCGACCTCGCGGCCAACAAGCTGGGCATCTTCGGCAAGCTGGCCAAGCCGGATACCGTCCTGCGCGACAGGGATCGCATCGAAATCTACCGCCCCCTGATCGCCGACCCCAAGGAGGTGCGCCGCAAGCGCGCTGAGGAGGGGAAGGTCATGAAGAAGGGCGGCGGCGAAGCATGAATCTCGAAAAAGCGTTTGTCCGCAGATTACACAGATTAACCAGATTAAAAAACTACACATCGGAGTTGGGCTTGGTAATTTTTCGGGTGAGGGAGACTATCGTCTGCACCCGCCTCAGAATCTGCGTGAATCTGCGTAATCTGCGGATTCGATTGTTCTCTCCGGTACGGCTGACACAATGCTAGATCACGACCTGCATTGCCACTCCAGCATTTCCGACGGCACGCTCACCCCGGCCGAGGTCGTGGCGCGCGCGGCCGAGCGCGGCGTGAAGGTGCTCGCGCTGACCGACCACGACGACATGGACGGGCTGGACGAGGCGCGCGCCGCCGCCGCGCAGCACGGCATGACCTTCATCAACGGCGTGGAGATTTCCGTGACCTGGCGTACCCACACCGTGCATGTCGTCGGGCTGGGCATCGACCCGGCGTACCCGCCGCTGGTATCAGGGTTGCGCATCGTGCGCAGCGGGCGCGGTGAGCGCGCCGCGCGCATGGCCGAGGCGCTGGCGAAGGCCGGCATCGGCGGTACGCTGCAAGGCGCGTACCGCTACGCGGGCAACCCCAACATGATCGGGCGCACCCATTTCGCGCGCTACCTCGTCGAGGCCGGGCATTTCAAGGACGTGAAGAGCGTGTTCAACCGTTATCTCGCGAACGGCAAGACCGGCTATGTGCCGCACCGCTGGGCGGAGTTGGCCGATGCGGTAAGCTGGATACGCGGCAGCGGCGGCGTGGCGGTGCTCGCGCATCCCGGCCGCTACATGGCCGGGCGCCACAAGATGGGCAGGAAGACCATGCACGAATTGCTGTCCGAGTTTGTCGCGTGCGGCGGGCAGGCGATCGAGGTGGTGAGCGGCAGCCACACGCCGGAGCAGCATGCCGAGTTCGCGCGCTATGCCGGGGAGTTCAACCTGCTGTGTTCCTGCGGCTCTGATTTCCACGGGCCGGACGAGAGCTGGCGCGACATGGGGCGGCTGCCGGATTTTCCGCTGGGCTGCAAGCCGGTGTGGCAGCTCTGGGAAACAAAAAATAACATGTAGGTTGGGTTAGGCCGAAAGGCCGTAACCCAACGGTTTTCAAAATGATGTTGGGTTACGCGATGAAACCGCTAACCCAACCTACGAGGCAATGATTTTAAGAAACATTTTATGGCGCAATTTTTTACCATCCATCCCGACAACCCCAATCAGCGCCTGATCCGCCAGGCGGCGGCGATGCTGCGCGACGGCGGCATCGTGGTCTATCCCACCGACTCCTGCTACGCGCTGGGCTGCCATCTGGGCGACAGGGACGCCGTGACGCGCATTCGCCAGATCCGCGGGCTGGACGAGCAGCACCACCTGACGCTGATGTGCCGCGACCTGTCGGAAATCTCGCGCTATGCGCGCGTGGACAACAGCAAGTTCCGCCTGCTGAAGAGCAACACGCCGGGCAGCTACACCTTCATCCTGGAGGCGACCAAGGAAGTGCCGAAACGCCTGCAGCACCCGAAGCGCAGCACCGTCGGCATCCGCATCCCCGATCATCCGGTGGCGCTGGCGCTGCTGGAGGAACTCGGCGAGCCGATGTGCAGCTCCACGCTGATCCTGCCGGACGAGGAATGGCCGCTGAACGACGCGGAGCGCATCCGCGATCTGCTGGAGAAAAAAGTCGAGCTGGTCATCGACGGCGGCGCGGTGGGCTCGGACTTCACCACCGTGATCGACCTGACCGGCGACGCGCCGGTGCTGCTGCGCCGCGGCAAGGGCGACACTGCGCCTTTCGGAATTGAGGAATAACCCTGGAAAAACATTCACCACGAAGGACACGAAGATCACGAAGAATTCATCATGGCGATTTACCATTTGATGCTCATCTGCGGGATGCTTGGCGCACTCGAAGTGGCCTTCAGTTTTACTTCGTGTTCTTCGTGCCCTTCGTGGTTCAATTACTGTTTTTAAGATAATGCAAACCGATCAACTGATTCAAACCATTTCTCTCGCCGCGATCCCGGTGCTGTTCGCCATCACGCTGCACGAGGCGGCGCACGGCTACGTGGCGCGCCATTTCGGCGACATGACCGCGTACCAGCAGGGGCGCATCTCCTTGAACCCGCTGCGCCACATCGACCCGGTCGGCACGGTGCTGTTCCCGCTGCTGACCCTGTGGCTGGGCGGCATCCTGTTCGGCTGGGCCAAGCCGGTGCCGGTCAACTTCGCCGCCCTGCGCCGCCCCAAGCAGGACATGCTCTGGGTGGCGCTTGCCGGACCGGCCACGAATTTATTCATGGCGCTCGGTTGGGCATTTCTCTATAAAATGGCGTGGCTGTTTCCGGACAGTTATTTTGCCGAGCCGCTGCTGGGCATGGCCGAGTGGGGAATCAAGATCAACGTCGTGCTGATGGTGCTGAACCTGCTGCCGCTGCCGCCGCTGGACGGTGGGCGCGTCGCGGTCAGCCTGCTGCCGCACCGTCAGGCGTTCCAATTGGCTAAAATTGAACCCTACGGCATGTTCATCCTGATTTTTCTGGCAATCACGCCGGTGCTGAGTCTGATACTCTCGCCGCTGGTGAACTTGATGTATAAATTGATTACGTTTTTATTCGGGCTTTAGAAGATATGTTTGCTGATCG
>CAYNYH010000136.1:0-4677 GCA_964401425.1 uncultured Gallionella sp.
CGCGGTGATGACGATGGTGGTGTAGCCGGAGTTGGCGAAGTCGTACATCGCCCAGGCCCAGGCTTCACGGAGGGGGACATCGGAGGCAAGGTAGCGGGGCATGGCCTGCTCCAGTCGGGAGGGTGGAAGGATTGTAGTCCCGTGAGCGGGCGCTGGCTATGGGGGAAATTACCGATGATTAGTCAATGTAGCGTGCGCGCAGCGCACGCTACGTTATTAGCTTAAAGAATTATTCGAAGCTGGCCCCTTTAACTGACGGGTTGGGCCACTTCAGACATATTTGATCGTATACGGGAGTGAATCCCAGAATGCCTTCAACGTTGCCACCAACTCCTCGAATTGCGCACGGGTGACGCGAATAAGGGCGGGGTCGCCGTTAATGGAGCTAGGGTGAAAGAACTCAGGATGTTGTTTCTTTGCGGCTTCGAAACTGTGTCCAGGGCCGTGTTTGTATGCGTTCACGATACGCCTTGTTTTTTCAAGCGATTGCCAGATAGAGGTATCGGATAGTTCTGCGGCTAGCCACTTGGATAGCACCGTGCGTACGTAAGAGGTGAACGATTGTTTGGTTCTTGGCGGCAAACTCAGGCCAAGATTCTGTGCTTGGGTTGAAATGAGTGATAGCGATTGTTTTTCCCACAAGTGGTAGCAGCTCACATACCCCAACAAGAGCAGCTCATCTTCTGCCCAAGCACCAAACGACTCACCAAGGAAGGATAGATCACCATCGGCCTTTGGTTGGTGTTGTGTAATCGAGGGCAACAAGAAATTGAGAAAGAGTGTTTCCTGATGCTCGGTATGGATCCGCCAACGGAGCACATCATCATGCAGATAGCGAACAGTAATTAGGGACGCCATGAGGCCCAACGTAAAAGAAAGGGGCTGCGTGCTTTTGCGCAGCCCCACTTGATTGCCGGGTTGGGCATCGGCGCGCTCACTATTGCTTCCTATGGCTGGTTTGACTACCAAAGAAGAAGCCAAGAATTATGGTGAATGAGAACTTGATGATTTCTACCACCGTAGGGTTGGCGGGTGTTCCAGTAAATGCCAGTACGCTTAGAAGCACTGAGAAGACGGCAACCAAGGTGAGTGCGATAACACCTCCAACACCAGCGAAAGTAAGAAGTCGGAAGAAGGGGTTACGCTCCTTATGGTTTGTGACTGCAAGTAGTACATCGCTGTGCCACCGATAGAAGCGAGTCTCGTCACTGCCGAAGTGAATATGAGCCGTCTCCTCCTTGCCCGATTGCCCCTGGAAATTGATCGAGACGAGCGTACCGTCCATGAGGTGTTCATAGACTTTCTTGACGCGGAAATTCGTTCCCTCTGGGAACGCTTCTTCAACGCGACGTTTTGCTTCCTCTTTCATTTCGTCCAAAGTCATATTTTTCCTCCATTACGTTCTAAGAATCGGTAGCACGAGCTAGATATAGATGCCCAACGTAAAGTAGACATCCTAAAAAATGCCGAGAAAGGCATTTCTGAAACTATGTCGTTTGGCACCTTACGCGATTCATTCGCACCAAACAATATGCCGAATTGCCTAGATAATCCGGCCTACATGCGCCACACAAGCAGCGTGGAACGGTGCAGGTCGTCTACCTGCACCGTTTCATGCGGCGTCTGTTCCGGCACGGCGAAGGTGCTGCTTACGAACACGCTGCCGGGGCGCATCTCGGCGCGGGCCTTGCGCCACAGGCGTTCCATCGGCACGGGCGAGAGGTAGGCGTACACCACGTCGTACTGGGAAAGGTCGCAATCCCACAGGCTGCCCCACCGTACCTCGCAGTTGCGATGGCCGCCGAGCCGGATGCGCAGCCAGCTTGCGAGGCAGGGCAGGGGGGCGGATTCCACGCCGGTGTATTGCCCGTCCGGGCGGATGCGGGCGAGGTGCGTCAGCACGCCGCCGAGGCCGGAGCCGAGATCGATGAAGCGGAAGTTTGGTTTACCCTCCCCCCCTGCTCCGCTCGCGGGCGAGGGGAGCAGGGTTTCCAGCGCGCGCCATACCTTGTCGCTGGAGAGATACAGCGGCACTTGGGTACGGAAGGTGCTCCAGTACACCGCCAGCAGGACGAGGAAGGCGGCGAGGAAATAATCGGGTGGGATGTCGAGTGTGAGCACGAGCACCAGCGCGGGGGCGAACGCGAACTGGATCGGCAGCCACCAGCCCGCCAGCCCGGCGAGGCGGCTGAGGGTCATGGCGAGCAGGCCGCACAGCAGGGCGAAGGTGAGCGGCGGGAGTTGCAGGCTCATCACGCGCAAGCCCAGGACGGCGAGCATGACGGCCGCGAGTTGCAGCAGCAGGGCGGTGACGGCGGGAGGGAGTTTCTTGAACAAGGCGTGCAAGTCAGAGGAACACTGGTTTAATCCGCATTTAACGCTCCAGCGCTATTTCGACTTCCTGCCGTTTGGCTTTGCCGGCCAAGCGCTCCACCAGCGTCAGCGCGAAGTCCATGGCCGTGCCGGGGCCGCGCGAGGTGATGATCTTGCCGTCTTCCACGACGGCGGCGCTTTGCAGATTCACCTTGGGGTAGCCATCCAGGCAGGTTGGGTAGCAGGCGGCCTTGCGCCCGTCCAGCAGGCCGGCGGCGGCGAGCACCGAGGGGGCTGCGCAGATTGCGGCGAGGTATTTGTCCTGCTGCGCCATCTGTTGCAGCAGCGCGGTGAGGCGCTTGTCGGCTTTGAGGTTGTCGGTGCCGGGCTGGCCGCCGGGCAGCACGATCATGTCGAAGCTCTGATGCTGCGCGAGGTCCAGCGTGGTGTCCGCGAGCAGCACCACGCCGCGGCTGGCGAGCACCGGCAGGTCGTCCAGCCCTGCGCTAATCACCTCGATGCAGGCGCGGCGCAGGATGTCGATGGTCGTGACGGCTTCGATTTCCTCGCAGCCTTGCGCGAGCATGACGAGAACTTTTGGCATGGTGGTCTCCTTTGGAAAATCACCCAATCATCCAGTCCTGTCTGCCTTCGACAGGGCAAACGAAAATATCAGTCGCGGAAGTTCTGGTACTGCAGCGGGAAATCGGTGATCGATTTCTTGACGAAGGCGATGGCGTCCTGCAGGTCGTCGCGGCTCTTGCCGGTGACGCGCACGGCATCGCCCTGGATGCTGGCCTGCACCTTGAGCTTGCTGTCCTTGAGCTGCTTGACGATCTTTTTTGCCAGCTCGATCTCCACGCCGACCTTTACGGTGCAGGAGCGCTTCACCTTGTTGCCGCTGACCTTCTCGATCTTCTCGCTGATGTCGAGGCTGCGGATGTCCACGCCGCGCTTGGCCAGCTTGCCGTTGAGGATGTCCTGCACCTGGTTGAGCTGGAACTCGTTGTCGGCGAATACCGTGAGCACCAGTTCGGCCTGCTCGACGCGCGCGTCCGAGCCCTTGAAGTCGAAGCGCGTGCTGACCTCCTTGTTGGTCTGCTCGACCGCGTTCTTGACCTCGGTCTTTTCTACTTCGGAAACGATGTCGAATGACGGCATGGCTTATCTCCCAAACAGAACCTGTCCGCAGATTACGCAGATTTCACAGATTAAAAAACTTATGCCTTAATCTGCGTGAATCTGTGTAATCTGCGGACGGATGTTCTTATCAACCAAAACTGCAAACGTAGTTTACCGCTTCCTTGCCCGCGTGAATCTCGAAGCTGCCGTTCTCCACGACGCGGAAGGAACTGCCTGCGGCATAGGTCTTGAATGCGGGTTCTCCAGCGATCTTCACCGAGCATTCGCCGGCGGTGATCTCCATCAGTTCCGGCGCGCCGACGTTGAAGGTGAGCTGCGCGCCCGGCATGATCACGCCGACGGTCTTGCGCGAGCCGTCGGGGAAATACACCGAGTGCGACACGCACTTGCCGTCGAAGAACACGTTGGCCTTCTTGCCAACCGAGACGTTGTCGATTCTGTCAGACATGAAACTCCTCCTGTTTATTTTTTCTTGTGCAGATTCGCCGCGATGCGCATGCGCAGCGCGTTGAGCTTGATGAAGCCCGCCGCATCCTTCTGGTCGTAGGCGCCCTTGTCGTCCTCGAAGGTGGCGATGCTCGAATCGAACAGCGAATCGGTCTTGGAATCGCGCCCGACGACGATCACGTTGCCCTTGTACAGCTTGACGCGCACCCAGCCGTTCACGCTCTGCTGGGTGTGGTCGATCAGGGTCTGCAGCGCCTTGCGCTCCGGACTCCACCAGTAGCCGTTGTAGATCATGCTCGCATAGCGCGGCATCAGGTCGTCCTTGAGGTGCGCGACTTCGCGATCCAGCGTGATCGACTCGATGGCGCGGTGCGCCTTGAGCATGATCGTGCCGCCGGGGGTCTCGTAGCAGCCGCGCGACTTCATGCCGACGTAGCGGTTCTCCACCAGGTCGAGGCGGCCGATGCCGTGCTTGCCACCGAGTTCATTGAGTTTGGTCAGCACCTGCGCGGGCGACAGCTTGGCTCCGTTCAGTGCCACGATGTCGCCGTTGGCGAATTCGATGTCCAGGTATTCGGCGGCATCCGGCGCCTTCTCGGGCGACACCGTCCAGCGCCACATGGACTCCTCGGCTTCGGCGGCGGGGTCTTCCAGATGGCGGCCTTCGAAGGAGATGTGCAGCAGGTTCGCGTCCATCGAGTAGGGCGAGCCGCCCTGTTTGTGCTTCATGTCGATGGGGATACCGGCCTTTTCGGCGTAAGCCATCAGCTTCTC
>CAYNYH010000137.1:0-2234 GCA_964401425.1 uncultured Gallionella sp.
AGGCGCTCGAAGTGCTCGGCTCGGTGCTGGACGTGATCACCTTCGCGGTCGGCGCGCTGGGCGGCATCTCCCTGCTGGTGGGCGGCGTCGGCATCCTGACCATCATGACCATGGCCGTCACCGAGCGCACCTCCGAGATCGGCCTGCTGCGCGCCCTGGGCGCGCGCGAACGGCAGGTGCTCGCGCTGTTCCTCGGCGAGGCAATGCTATTGTCCGCGCTGGGCGGCCTGGCGGGGCTGGCGCTCGGGGTCGGTATCGCGCAGGCGCTGCACCAGCTGTTTCCCGCGCTGCCGGTGCATACGCCGTGGCAGTTCGCGGTGATCGCCGAACTCAGCGCGGCAACCATCGGCCTCGCGGCCGGCGTGATGCCCGCAAGGCGCGCGGCGCGGCTCGACCCGGTGGAGGCGCTGCGTGCGGAGTGAGCCTGACATGCCGCATAGTTGCGACATCTTCTGCAACGTCGTCGACAACTACGGCGACATCGGCGTGTGCTGGCGGCTGGCGCGGCAGCTGGCGCAGGAGCATGGGCTGGCCGTGAGGCTGTGGGTGGACGATCTGGGGACTCTGGCCAGGTTGTGCCCGGAGGCGGATGCGGCGCGGGATGTCCAGCATTGCCGGGGGGTGGAGGTGCGGCGCTGGCAGGGGGTAGACAGGCCGTTCACCCTTCGATACCTCAGGGCGAACGGGGAAGAGGAGGCGATACTGCCCGCCGAACTCGTGGTCGAGGCCTTCGCTTGCAAGCTGCCGCAGGGTTATATCGAAGCGATGGCGGCGCGGGAGCCCAAGCCGGTCTGGATCAACCTCGAATACCTTTCGGCCGAAGACTGGGTGGCGGGCTGCCACAAGCTGCCTTCGCCGCAGCCCAGCCTGCCGCTGACCCGGTATTTCTTCTTCCCCGGCTTTACCCGGCAGACCGGCGGGCTGTTGCTGGAGCGCGACCTGTTTGCGCGGCGCGATGCGTTCCAGAGCGACGCCGCGCGGCAGCGGGCGTTCTGGAATGCGCTCGGCATGGAGATGCCTTCGGCGGAGACGCTGAAGGTCTCGCTGTTTGGCTACGAAAACGACGCACTTACCGGCCTGTTCGACGCTTGGGCGGGCGGCAGCCAGCCGGTGCTGTGCCTCGTGCCGGAAGGGCGCATCCTGCCGCAGGTTAAGCAATATTTCGAAGAGGTAGGTCGGGATTCATCCCGACATGCAAGCGTCGGGATGAATCCCGACCTACCGAGCTATTCATGCGGCAAGCTGGAGGTGCGCGTGCTGCCGTTCGTCGAGCAGGAGCGCTACGACGAGCTGCTCTGGGCCTGTGACATCAACTTCGTGCGCGGCGAGGATTCCTGCGTGCGGGCGCAGTGGGCGGCGCTGCCCTTCATCTGGCATATTTACCCGCAGCACGACGGCGTGCACATGCAGAAGCTGCGCGCCTTCATGGCGCGCTACTGTGCTGGGCTGGCGCCGGAAGCGGCCCGGGCGCTGCAAGGCCTTTGGGATACCTGGAACGGCGAGGCGGCTGTTCCGATCGGCCAGGCGTGGAACGATTTTCGGGAGCACCGGTCTATGCTGCGGCAGCGCGCCCAGGGCTGGGCGCAGGAATTGGCAGAAAACAATCTGGCGTTGAATCTACTGGATTTTTTCCGGGAAACCGGTAGAATGCGCGCCTTCGAAATTGAGGGGCAGTAAACATGAAGACAGCACAGGAACTCCGCGCAGGTAATGTCGTGATGATCGGCAACGACCCGATGGTCGTGCTGAAGGCTGAATACAGCCGTTCGGGCCGCAACGGCTCGGTGGTCAAGATGAAGATGAAGAATCTGCTGACCGAGGCGCCAAAAGAAACCGTGTACAGCGCCGACGACAAGTTCGACCAGATCATCCTGGACCGCAAGGAGTGCACCTATTCCTACTTCGCCGACCCGATGTATGTGTTCATGGACGGCGAATACAACCAGTACGAGATCGAAGCGGAATGCATGGGCGACGCGATCAACTACGTTGAGGACGGCATGCCCTGCGAAGTGGTGTTCTACAATGAGAAGGCGATCTCGGTCGAGCTGCCCAACACCATCGTGCGCGAAGTCATCTACACCGAGCCCGCCGTGCGCGGCGACACTTCCGGCAAGGTGATGAAGCCCGCCAAGATCAACACCGGTTACGAACTGCCCGTCGCGGCCTTCATCGAGATCGGCGACAAGATCGAAATCGACACCCGCACCAACGAGTTCAAGAAGCGCGCTTAA
>CAYNYH010000137.1:2334-4644 GCA_964401425.1 uncultured Gallionella sp.
CGGAATGGCGCAACAGAACGACGAATTGATCCAGGCACAGGCGGAATTGCGCGATTTCAAGCGCACGGTACTGGCCCTGCGCCAGGAACTGGAGAATGCCCAGGCGGAGGCGGCTGCGCGGCTGCGCAAATCCGTTACGGACGCCAAGGCCGAGGCCACGCAGCTTGAAGCTACCGTGGTCACATTGCGCGAGGAACTGGAGGAGGCGCGGGCGGAACGTGAAAGGGCGGTGCAGCAGGCCATCGCCGCGAGCCATAACGACATCCAGCAACTGAGGGCGACTGTCGCCGCGTTGCGCGATGCGCTCGAAATGGCGCGCATCGACAAGGAAAGCGGCATCGAAAAGGCGGCCAGCACGGCGAATGCCGAAATCGCCCAGTTGCATGGCACAATCCGCACCTTGCGTGAGCAGATCGAGGCGCTGTCCGCCAAAGCCGCAGCCTGAACCCGAACCCGCAAAAATGGACCAACCGACCGCCAAAACCAGAAAAAAGAAATCTGCCGCCGACAGCGACGCGCAGCAGCGCCGCCGCCTGCACACGGCCGAATTGCTGCTCACAGTCTCGCACCGCATGGCGGAGTTCGACACGCTCGACGAGGTGCTCAACGCGCTGGTGGAGATGACCACCACCCAACTCAACGCCTCGCGCGGCTCACTGTTCCTCAACGATCCGGCCACCAACGAGCTTTATTCGCGCGCCGCGCAAGGCAACATCCAGCGCGAGATCCGCATCCTCAACACCAGCGGGATCGCCGGCTTCGTGTTCACCAGCGGTGAGCCGCTCATCATCCACGACGCCTATTCGGATTCGCGCTTCAACCGTTCCATCGACGAGCAGACCGGCTTCGTCACGCAAAACATCCTGTGCGTGCCGATCAAGACGCTGAAAGGCGAGGTCATCGGTGTCGCGCAGACCCTCAACAAGCGCAAGGGCAATTTCACCACGCACGACCTGCACCTGCTCCAGGCGATGACCAGCCAGGGGACGCTCGCGCTGCAGAGCGCCCAGTTCATCGAGCGCATGAAGGCGCGCCACAAGCAGGAGATGGAGTTCATCGACATCGTCTCCGAGGTCACCGCCGACATCAAGCTCAGCTCGCTGCTGCAGCGGGTGATGGGCGAGGCGACGCGCATGCTCAATGCCGAGCGCTCGACGCTGTTCCTTAACGACGAGAAGACCAGCGAGCTCTGGTCGGAAGTCGGCCAGGGGCTGGAGTCGATGCAGATCCGCCTGCCCAATCATCTCGGCATCGCGGGCGCGGTGTTCACCTCGGGCAAGTCCATCAACATTCCCTACGCTTACGCCGACCTGCGCTTCAATCCGGCCTTCGACAAGAAGACAGGCTTCTTCACGCGCTCCATCCTGTGCGTGCCCATCGTCAACAAGGACGGCAAGACCATCGGCGTGACCCAAGTGCTGAACCGGCGCGGTGGCCCTTTCACCGGCGACGACGAGTCGCGGCTGCGCGCCTTTACCGCGCAGATTTCCATCGCGCTGGAAAACGCCAAGCTGTTCGCCGACGTGCAGTCGATGAAGAACTACAACGAATCCATGCTGGAATCGATGTCGAACGGGCTGATCACGCTGGACGAGAGTGAGCGCATCGCCACCTGCAACGCGGCCGGCCTGCGCATCCTCAAGGCGCGCCCCGAAGAAGTGCTGCACAAGCCGGTGGCGGAGTTCTTCGCGGGCGACAACGCCTGGGTGCTGGAGAAGCTCAAGCAGGTGGCCGAAGGCGGGCAGCAGCAGACCACCATGGACGCGCCGCTGCAGGCGGCGGGCGAGACGCTGTCGGTCAACCTCACCGTGCAGCCGCTGCTCGACGCCGTCCAGAAGCATATCGGCTCGATGTTCGTGATTGAGGACATCAGCAGCGAGAAACGCATCAAGTCCACCATGTCGCGCTACATGGACCCCGGAATCGCCGACCGGCTGGTCGCCGCGGGCGCCGAGGTGCTGGGCGGCAAGAACGTCGAATGCACGGTGCTGTTCTCCGATATCCGCGGCTTCACCACGCTGACCGAACAGCTCGGCGCGCAGGGAACGGTGGCGCTGCTCAACGAATATTTCACGCTGATGGTGGATTGCATCCAGCACGAGGAAGGCATGCTGGACAAGTTCATCGGCGATGCGATCATGGCCGCGTTCGGCATCCCGGAAAACCACGAGGACGATGCCGACCGCGCGGTGCGCGCCGCGGTCGCCATGATCAAGACACTGGAAAAATGGAATCATCAGCGCATCAGCGAGGGGAGGCTGCCGGTCAACATCGGCATCGGCCTGAACACCGACAGCGTGGTGTCCGGCA
>CAYNYH010000138.1:0-4597 GCA_964401425.1 uncultured Gallionella sp.
AGCGAGGCGATGAGGATGTCGCGCCAGATGCGCTTGTGCTTCATCAGCTCCGGCAAAAACCAGCGGAAGCCGAACGGGGTGTGGCCGGGTGCGGGAGGCTGAGGGGAGGAACCAGCCTGCTCCTCTTCGAGGTCGGCCGCCGTCTGCGCGGTGTCGCGTGCGACCAGCAGGATGTCGCTACGGAAGTGTTTTTTAAATTCGGCGAGCGACACGGTTTCCGGCTGATCGGCCCCGGCGCGGAAGAACAGCACGCGCTCAGCATCGGCCTTGATCAGCAGCGCAGGGCAGGCGAGTTTGTGCGGCGGGGTGTCATGCCCTTCGCCCGGATGCGAGGTGGCGTGTTCAGCGGCTGGCTTGTCCGATGATGGGAGCACAACCGAAGCTTCGCCTGATGGGCTGTCGCTGCCCTGCTCTGCCGGTTCGTCTTCGCGCACGAAGGCGACTACGGGGAACGGGATGCGCTCCAGCGTGGCGATGCCCTCTTCGTCCAGCTCCATCTCGCCGACCTTGAACTCCAGCGCCTGCAGCGCATTGAGCAGCGCGGTGCGTGAATACGGTGGCGGGAATTGCTGACGGATGAGTTGCGGATCGAACGGAAGACGGAATACGCGTGACAGGCTGCCGATCAGCCATAGCATGTCCTGCCCTTTGTACTGCATCTCCTGCCCTTTCAAGAAATCCATCGGCCAAGCATGCGCCTGGCATCATGCAAATGAATGCAGCGCGGTCGTTTCCGCAACTGAAACAAACGGCTTCGGAGTATTTTCCTGTTCCGCCACTCCGGAAAATTGCAGCCTCTTCCTGATGTTTTATCTCCGCAGCGGCCAGGCTATCCCGGCAAGTCAGATATCCCCGTCACCCGGCTTCGCGGGCATCATCGAAGCAGTCGCTGCGCCAGCCGCATTCCTTCTTGTCGCAGTAATCGGTGGCGGAGGTGGCGTAACAGGGAGCCTGGCCGTTGTTGATTTGGATCTGCCTGATGATTTCGACCTGGATGCTGGGTGACCTGATCTCTTCTGGCCTTACGATAGTTGCGGTATTCATCGATGACTCCCCGTAAATTTGCGTGGGGGAAATCTATCACCGGAAGCTGAAGATACCTATATGCCGAAATGCCTATATATTTCGGCCTATTGATCGTGGCGGCGGGCTATGTTGCGACAGAACCGGGTATCTTGCCGCGAAGAAGCGGCTACCCGGCCCCGGTCATTTGCAGTAGGTATTGATGTCCTGCTGGGCTTTTTCGATGCGCTGGCGGCGCTGGTTGTCGTCCAGGTAGGAGCGCTCGCCTTTGGCGTCGATCTCGACCAAGCGCATCCCCTCCTGCAGGGCGCGCAGATTCTGTTGTGCGGCGGCACAATTGGCTTTCTCTGCGTCTATTTTGGCTTGATCCTTGGCGGCCTTGTCAGCGGCTTCCTTCTTCGCCTGCTGGGCCTTTTTCAGTTCCGCTTCGCGTTCCGCGATGGTCTTCGGCCCGGCAGGCGCGCTCGCGGCAGCCGCGCCGCTGGCGCTGACGGGAGCCTCAGCCGCCGAAGGCAAGCGCAATTTCTCCACCTTCACGTTGGGAGGCGGAGGTTCGTCGGAATAATGCACCTTGCCGTTTGCGTCCACCCATTTGCTGAGCCCGGCAAAAGCGTTTGCACTGGCCAGCACCAGCAGAGTCAGCAGGATTTTTTTCATCGCATCGCCCTCGTGGTTCAGGAGTCATTTCAGCAGGTCTCATCCCCTGCGCCGTTTACGTCTAAGTCTAGCACAGGGAATTGCGGCCGCACAGGAACGCCCGGCCTGCCTCAATGGACATGGATTGGGGCGATTGATAAACTCGCGGCTCCGGCATCCTGCCGGGCATCGATACACCGACCGGAACAAGACCCCTTGGAAATGCAGCTTCGCTTCCCGTACCGCCGAACGGCTTGCTTTCCCCGTATGACGGAACGTAACTAATGGACATCCTGACCCACGGCCTGCTGGGCGGAACCCTCGCCCAGTCGTGCAGCAAAAAAGAAGAGACGCGCACCGCGACGGTGACGGGCTTCCTCGCCGCGCTGCTGGCGGATGCCGATGCGCTGATCCGCTCCGGCACCGACCCGCTGCTGGTGCTGGAATACCACCGCCAGTTCACCCACTCGCTGATCTTCATTCCCGCAGGCGCCCTGCTGGTTACGCTGCTGCTCTGGCCCGCATTCAAGGCGCTCCGATACCCAATCGCCTTCCGCCGCATCTACCTTTACGCTCTGCTGGGCTGCGCCACGAGCGGCCTGCTCGACGCCTGCACCAGCTACGGCACGCACCTGCTGTGGCCGTTCACCGGCGAGCGCATCGCGTGGAGCATCGTGCCGATCTTCGACCCGCTGTTTTCGCTGCTCCTCGGTGCGATGCTGCTGTTCGGCCTGCGCTCGCGCAAGACGCTGGCGGCGCGCATCGGCCTGCTGCTGGCGGCGGCCTACCTCTCCGTCGGCTGGTTCCAGCACCAGCGCGCCGAGGAGTCGATGCGCGCGACCATCGCGCAGCGCGGGCATGAGGCCGCGAAGCTGACCGTCAAGCCGACCATGGGCAACCTGCTGCTATGGCGCTCGATCTACCGCGCCAACGGCGTCTATTACGTCGATGCGGTGCGGGTGGGCGGGACTGCGAGGATTTATCCAGGCAATACGGCGCGCGCCTTCTACCTGCCGCGCGACCTGCCGGGGCTTGCTCAGGGTTCGGTGCTGTACCGCGACATCGGGCGCTTCGATTTCTTCTCCGACGGCTATCTCGCCCTGCACCCCGAAGACCCGGGCCTGCTCGGCGATGTGCGCTACGCGATGCTGCCCACCAGCACGCGCCCGCTGTGGGGCATCCGCCTGGACATGCGGCAGCCCGAAACCCATGCGCCATTCGAGGCCTCGCGGCAGATGTCGCGCGAAGAGGTCAATCGCTTCATTGATATGCTGAGGGGGAAAGATTGAGCAAGGCCAGAACCATCGAACGCCGCGACTACAGCCACGAGGTGCGCAAGCACCGCTTCCTGTGGGTGCGGCTCGCCTTCGCCGCGCTGGGCACGCTGTTTCTGGTAGTCGGCATCGTCGGCATCTTCATGCCCATCCTGCCGACTACGCCCTTCCTGCTGCTGGCCACCGCATGCTACGCGCGCTCGTCGCACCGCTTTTACAACTGGCTGATGAACCATCCGGCGCTCGGCCCGCTGATCGTCGAGTGGCGCACCTACCGGAGTATCCCGTGGCGGGTAAAACTGGTGGCGGTGACCACGATGACCCTGACCTTCGGCAGCTCGATCGTTTTCTTCATCAAGGACGGCTGGCTGCAGCTCGCGCTGGCCTTCTTCGGCCTGACGATGGTGACCTGGCTCTACCGCATCCCGTCGCGCGACCGTCCGAAGCCTTGATTATTTGTGGGCGCCGCTGTCGGTGACTGGTTTGTGCTTCGCCAGCCATTCCTTCGCCAGGGATTTCGCCTTTTCGATCTGCTCGGCATTCATCGCGGCTTCGATCCGATCCCTGTTTTCCTGCGCCACTTCAAAACCTGCCGTTGCGGCCAGGTCGAACCACATGTGCGCCTGCACCGGATCGGGCTGCACCGTCTTGCCCAGCCCTCTTTCGTAAATCCCGCCGAGGACATACTGCGCCTCCGCGAAGCCCTGTTCCGCCGCCTTGAGGAACAGCGACACGGCCTCCTTGTCGTCCTGCTTGACGCCGATTCCCTTCTCGTACATCACGCCGAGCGCAGTCTGCGCCGCCGCGCTGCCCTGATCGGCCGCCTTGCGGTACCAGAATGCCGCCTTAACGTGATCCTGCGGCACGCCACGTACTCCGCTGTACATGTCGCCGAGGTATAGCTGCGCCTTCACCTCGCCCTGCTCCGCAAGGGGCGCCAGCTCCTTGAACGCGAAAGCGAAGCTGCCCCTCTTGTAGGCGGCGACCCCTTCCTTGAGACCGGCCTGTGCGGCGGTACTGCCTGCCAGAAAGACGATAGCCAGGGCGAGCCCGAGCGAATTTTTCTTGATTGCCTTGTTCATGATTTACCTTGATTGCAGAGAGAAAATTACTGGAGAAATTATACGGCATGCTGCAAAGCAGCGGCCGGAAATGGGGGGCTATTTCGACTCCATCACCCACACCCCGGCCCAGTCGCCGGGCGGCGGATTGGCCTTGAGGTGCTCGGCACGCTCGATATAGAGCTTGCTCGGCTTGTCGTTGGGGTTGAGCGCTATAGCCTCCCTGAACAGCTTGATGGCCTGGTCCCAGCGGCGCGCGCGGTAGGCGGCCAGCCCATCCTTGAACAGTTCCAGCACCTCGGCAATGTTGGGGAAGGTCTCCTCGGTATGGTAGGAGAGGATTTCGTAGATCGACACCGGCTCGGTCTTGCCCTTGACCACCACGAGGTCGATCTCCCTCTTCCGGTAGGTGCCCTGCAGCTTGCGCACCGTGAATTCGCTGATCAGGATCCTGGTGCCGTATTGCTTGCACGCGGACTCCAGTCGGGAAGCCAGGTTGACGCCGTCGCCAATGATGGTGAAGTCCATGCGCTTCTTCGAGCCGATGTTGCCGGACACCACGCTGTCGGTGTTCAGGCCGATGCCGATGTTGACCGGCAGCCT
>CAYNYH010000139.1:0-4564 GCA_964401425.1 uncultured Gallionella sp.
CGGCGTTGGAGCGCTTGAGTTCTGCTTCGTGCTCTTTTCGCTCAGTGATGTCGCGTGATGAATAAAGCATCACCGGCTTATCGCCGAGCTTTAGTGGAAAACCGCTGATCTCGACATCGAAAATGGTTCCATCTGCACGCCGATGCCGGGTCTCAAACTGGGAGCGTGCCTGCCGTTCGTATTGTTGCTTGATTATATTGGGCAGTTCGGAGCCGGCAAACATGGCATCCCATTGTGAAACGTTCATACCGGTCAACTCATCACGCCGGTAGCCCAGCATGGTGCAGAACGAGTCGCTAGCCTCGATGATATTACCCTCCATGTCGAGGATGTGAATGCCGTCGCTGGCATTGCGCAAGAAAGCAAGGTTCTTCTCGCTTTCTCTCTGCAGGGTTTGTTCGGCAAGCTTGTGCTCGGTAATGTCTTCGGTTATGCCCATCAGCTTCAGCACCTTGCCGCTGTCGTCCTTGATCGGGATGAAACATGACTTGTAATACCGCAGCCCTTTCCCGCTGGCGGCAAATTCAAAATGGCTCGGGGTTCCGTTGGTGATGGCATCCCGCAACAGCGCTCCAACGCGCCCGGCATCTTGCTGGCTTACCGCACCAAGGTACGGCATGCCACGGATCTTGTCGGCATCATCCAGGCCGAGCATGTCAAGCCCTGCCTTGTTCATGGATTGCAAACGCCCTCCCAGGTCGATTTCATGAACGCAGAATGGGGAGGACTCGACAAGAAGCCGGTAACGGCTCTCGCTCTCGCGCAAGGCATCACTCGCCTTCTTGCGCTCGGTGATGTCATTAAATATCGCAAGAACACCGCCCCCGACGGTGCTCCCGCCAATGATGACAATACGCTCCGCGCCATTTTTGCAGGTCACGTTATATTCGGCGGACTCAACATTCTTTCCTTCTTTTACCGCGTTAGCCACGGCATCGTTCCAGTTATCCAGAACCCGCCGGCGGTAAGTTTCATCCGGGTAGGCCTTCAGCCACCATTCATCCAGCGTCGGCACATCGTCAACGGTATAGCCGAAGACCTCGGTGAATTTATTGTTAAAGTGGGTTATGACGCCTTCCTTGTCGGCAACACCCAAGGGGATGGGAATCTCCATAAAAAGCCGCATGAATTTCTGCTCGCTCACACGCTGTTTTTCTTCCGCTTGCTTGCGCTCGGTAACGTCCTGCACCGTGCCAATGCCGGTAAGTGGCCGTCCTTCCGCATCGCGCTCAATCAGGGCACGTTCCCTTACCCAGCGCACCTGTCCGTCAACCACGATGCGATGCTCGATGTCGTAGGGAGCGCCCGCCATCGCCTCGCCCCAGGCCTTGAGTACGAAGTCGCGGTCGTCTGGGTGGACGACCGCGATAAAAGTTTCCAGATCAATGGCCTCCTGCGGCGGGACACCGAACATGCGATAAGTCTCCGCCGACCATTCCAGCCGGTTGGCGGGGATATTGAGAAGCCAACTGCCAATCTGCCCGACGGCTTGCGCGCGATTAAGATTTCCTTCGCTCTCGCGCAGGTTCTTCAGGATGATCATGCTGCTCAGGGCATCCGCGACACGCTGTCCGATATCATTGAAAATCAGCAGGTCATCCTCGTCATAAGCGCGTGCCTGTGCGCAATGATGCAGGCCGAATGTCCAAGGGCTGCCCACCCTGATGCGCAACGCCATCTGAATCTGGGACCGTATCGAGAATTGTCCGGCTACCGCAGCGGGGACACAGCGGGATGTTGCGGGGCCGTATGAGAGAGGCTTTGTGGATGCGAGCACCTCGCGGAACACCTCGGCCACTTCAGGAGTCATCGGTATTACCATGCCGTGCGCAAAAGCTCCCCGCCACTCCGGGCGCGTGCGTTCCATGGGCACCGACCAGGAAGGCGCATCGGGATCGCAGGGATACAAGAACCAGGCGCGATCGGCATTGAATATGACCAATATTTCGTCGAGCACTTTCTCCAGCAGTTCTTCAATGCTGGCACTGTTCAGGCTTATCCTTGTAATGCGCTCTATGGCATCCCGGTGGCGGAGGCGGCGCAAGAATTGCTGTTCCAGCCGTTTGCGCTCGGTGATGTCGAATACCGTTGACCGGCTCCTTACGAAATTACCGCCGGAATCATAAATGGCCGTTGCGTTTATAAGTGTGGGAAGCACCGTGCCGTCCTTGCGGATTATTTCGATCTCGAGGTCGTGGACAAATCCATTTTTTTTGAGCCGTGGGAAATTTTCCCGGAAGGTCTGGACGCTCGCGGGCGTAAGCAAATCGGACCATTTCATTTTTCCGATTACCTCGCCCCGCGCATAGCCCAGCCACGCGAGTTCGGTGTCGTTGATCAGGCAGATGACGCCGTCCTTGTCCAGGGAGTGGTAACCGCAGGGGGCGCGGTTGTAAAGGTCTGCGATTTCTTCAGATGATTTGTGCAGCAACTCTTCGGCCTGCACACGATCGGTGATATCTTCGACCTGTCCAATAAAATATAGCGGCACTCCTGACTCATCCCTCTCGATGGATGCGGCAAGCTGTGCCCACACGACTTGGCCATCCTTGCGGATATAGCGTTTCTCCAGCCGGTAAGAACTGATTTCACCATCCAGCAGCCGTTTCATGTTGTCAAGGGTGGAAGCCACGTCTTCCGGATGGGTAATTTCCCGGATGGTCAGTTTTTCGAGCTCCGCCTTCTCGTAGCCCAGGATGGCGCAGAGGGCATGATTGACCTGTATGAACCGCCCATCCAGTGAAGCGACCGCCATGCCAATCGGAGCATTCTCCAAAGTATTGCGGAAACGGGATTCGCTTTCCTTCAATTCCCTGGTGCGGTTTTTCACCTCTGTTTCGACGCGGGCGGTATAGCCGGTGCCGAGCAAAAGCAACGCGCCAAACATGCCGGTGCCCAAGAGGCCGGCAGCGAGCACGCTCCAGCTTTGCCAGCCACCGTGTTGCCTGAAATAGGCGGGGGTGGGCACGGTTTCCAGCCGATACTGGCGCGCACCGAAATTGAAAGTGCGCTCATACAAGGCCTGCTGGCTTCCCGGTGCAAAGCTGTCGTACAGGGTCTTCTGCCCATCCAGATCAATGAGCCTGGTATAAAGCATGGATCGCGTGTCCAGCAACAGCTTGTCCATAAAATCATCCATCCGCAGTACAGTCAGGACGACTCCTGATCCACCGCTGCTGTTATTCACAGCCAATAACAGCAGCATCCCCGCCTGCTGCTGGCGTTCCTGTACCAGACGCACCGGTGGCGTTGCGACCAAAACCCCACGCTTGACTGCCTCGGTCAGGGCCGCCCGGCGGTCAGGTGCCGAGGCGAGATCGAATCCCAAGGCGGGCTCGTTGCCGATAACGGGTTCGACATAAGTTACCGGATAGAATTGAGTCCGCACGCCGGCATGCTGCAATTGCCCTGCGGCATTTTGCTCACGAATCTCGAAGCCCGGAACATCCTTGCGTTGTGCCGCCTCGAAGCTGGTACGGTGTGAAGCATCCACATGCGGTGCCCATTCCAGCGCCTGAATCGCCGGAAAACGAATCAGCGAATTCCTGGTGAAACGGCTAAATTCTTCCCGGGTGACATGGCTGCTCGCATCGTGAGTGAACAGCCCCGCAGTTTGCTCAAGCAAGGATTCCTGTCCTTCTAGCTGTGCTTGAACCTGGTTAACGGTTTGCTGGGAAAGCTGCCGGAATTCCGCGAGCGCATCGTTCTGTTCCCATCGGTTGGCCTTGAGGAAAATCGCGACAAAAAGTGCAGAGATCAGCAGCATCGGAACCGCGACGGTGCGGACTCGACTTTGCCATAGCGCACGCGGTTCACCGGCGGCAATCATCACCAGGGGAAGCATCACCACGACGCCGAGCGTGTCGCCGGCCCACCACGCAGCCCAATTCACCGCAAAGCTGGCCGTACCGACGATGCCGAGAGCCGTGAGGGCGCTTACCGAAAAAGTTGCACTGGTCAAACAGATGGCTGGCGCAGACAGAAGGAAATACAGGATGTCACGGCCACGGTCGAGAGAGGCTGGATAGCCGATCACCTGCCGTAATCCCCACCCCCCAAGGGCCGCTTGCAGCATCGAAGCTGCGGCAATGGCTGAAGCCGCAGCAAATCCTGCTGCGTTGATTTGATGGTGGGCCGAGTAGTCTACCCAGACGTTGAGCAACAGCGAACCGAGGAAAATCCATGGCAGCGTCCTCCTGCCGCCGATGAAGGCCGCCGCGACGGCGATGCCGGCAGGCGGAAAGATCGGCGACGCATAGCCGGGCGCGAGCGCCAGCATCAAGCCCAGTTTTCCGCTGACCACATAGGCAACGGTGAGCAGCAAGTGAGCCATTAAACGCCGGTTATTCATGAATTGCGCCATCCTTGCACAGACCGTCCGTGCCGGGCTTGCCGAAGCAGGAAGGGTTTTATTCCTGGATATTTTTCAGCCCGCCCGCACTTCGACAAGCTCAGTGCGAACGGATTAAGAATAAATAAATGGAGAGATGTGCACATCGATTTAATCCCGCAGCACAGGCAGCACGACACAGAACTTGCTGCCCTGGCCTTCACCCGCCGACTC
>CAYNYH010000140.1:0-4550 GCA_964401425.1 uncultured Gallionella sp.
CTTGGCGACGCAAGAAAAAGTGACTAGCTGCCGGGCTACCCCCGGCGGTTTTGATTTTTTGGTTTTGGTATTGGTTTTGTCGTTCATGCTTCGACAAGCTCAGCCCGAACGGCCTTTGGTACGCTCCCACCAATCCCTCAACTAAACTCCTTCACGATATGCTGCTGCCTCCTGCTGATCGCCAGCAACTCATCCAGCCCCTTCAACTTCACCATCCACCCGCTGCTCTCCCCCTCTTCGCCGCCCTTCTCGAAGCCCGCTATCGCCTCCTTCGCCACCAGGCAGTTGCGGTGAACGCGCACGAAGCGTGTGGCGAATTCCTTCTCCAAGGCAGAGAGTGATTCTTCGAGCAGGTATTCGTGTTCGGCGGTGCGCACGGTGACGTACTTCAGTTCGGCGCGCATGAACAGCACCTGCTCGATGGGCACGAGGTGGATCTTGCCGCGTTCGTGGATGGAAAGGAACTTGCGCGGCTCAGGCAGCAGGTCGCGCAGCACCTCGGTCTGCACCGGTACAGCCTCGCGCGCGCGGGTGAGCGATTCGAACAGCCGCTTCAGGCGGATCGGCTTGAGCAGGTAGTCGATCGCGTGCACCTCGAAGGCCTTGATCGCGTAGGTGTCGTAGGCGGTGGTGAAGATGACGACCGGCGGCCACTTCGCCAAGCCGGTACCTTCGGCCAAACCCAGGACCGGCTTGGGAATTTTCTGGATATGCTGCGTGAGTTCGATGCCGTCCATCTGCGGCATGCGGATGTCCAGAAGCACCACGTCGACGGGCGTTTCCATGAGGATATCCAGCGCCTCCTGGCCGTTGCCCGCCTCGCCGACCACTTCCAGCGCCAGTTGGTCGCTGCAGTCGTTCAGCAGGTCGCGCAGGCGGCTGCGCGCGGGCGGCTCGTCGTCCACGATGAGGATGCGCAAAGGCAATTCGACGGTGCTCATATGGTTGGCTCCTTCATGTACGGCAATGTGATTTCGACGCGGTAGAAGTCCGCGCCGTTCTCGACCTTGTAGCGCGCCTCGACGTCGAACAGCAAGGCGAGGCGCTCGCGAATGTTCTGCAGCGCCATCTTGTTGCCGGGATGCGGCGCGGCCTCGCGCGCCGCGCAGGGATTCTCCACCCTGATCCGCAACTCGTCGCCGTTGCGGCTCAGCGCGACGGTGATGCTGCCGCCCTGCGGCAGCGGCTCGATGCCGTGGTACACGGCGTTTTCCAGCAGGGGTTGCAGCAGCAGCGGCGGGATCAGCGCATCGTCGGGCACGTCCCGGATTTGCCAGTCCACGCGCAGCCGTTCGCCCATGCGCAACTGTTCCAGGGCAATGTAGCGCCGGCCCAGCTCGATTTCCTCGCGCAATGGCACGAAGTCCTGCGCCTCCGCCATCGCCATGCGGAACAGGTCGGACATATCCTCCAGCGCGGCCTCGGCCTGTTTAGGCTGGGCGCGCACGATGCTGAGCACGGCGTTGATGGTGTTGAACAGGAAGTGCGGCCGGATGCGCGCGCGCAGCACCTGCAGGCGCGCCTCGTGCAGGGCGCGCGACAGCACTTGGCTGCGCCAGCGGAAATATATCAGCAGGATGCCGCTTACCAGCACGCTGAACAGCAGGTAGCGCACCATATCAAACCAGCCGCCATCGCGGCCCAGCGGGCGATACAGATCGCCGCCGAAATGATAAGTAGCCAATGTCACCGCCGCCGCGAGCGCGCTCACCGCGAGCGCGCCGCGCCAGTAGGCAAGCCGGCTCAGCCACGGCTGCGCCACCCACAACAGCAGCAGGCAGGAGAGCAGCACCGGCGTGAGCAGCGTGGCGATCTGCATCATGCGCGGCATCACGTCCGCCCATCCATACGCCTGCAGCAGCGCCTGCAGCAGCGCCAGGCCGTTGCTGATCAGCAGGATGCGCAGGGTCACGCCGAGGTTGCGGAAGTTGGGCAACGCGTCGGGCAGGGTGTTTTGTTTTATACTGCGCGCCTTATTCATGGCGGGAAATCTTACCGTTTTTCGGGGACAAGTGGGGGCGGCAATGCAAGATAAAGATACCTGGTCGGGGCGATTCTCGGAGCCGGTGGCGGAACTGGTGAAGCGCTACACCGCGTCGGTGGACTTCGACCACAAGCTGGCCATGTTCGACATCCAGGGTTCGCGGGCGCATGCACAGATGCTTTCGGCCTGTGGCATCATCAGCGCGCAAGACCTCGACGACATCCGGCGCGGCCTCGCACAGATCGAAAACGAGATCATCGCTGGCGATTTCGCCTGGTCGCTCGACCTGGAGGACGTGCACCTCAACATCGAGAAGCGCCTCACCATGCTGGTCGGCGATGCCGGCAAGCGCCTGCACACCGGGCGCTCGCGCAACGACCAGGTGGCAACCGACGTGCGCCTCTACCTGCGCAGCGCGATCGACGACCTGCGGTACCTGATCAAGGCGCTGCAGACTGCGCTGCTCGACCTCGCGCAGCACCACACGCATACGATCATGCCCGGCTTCACCCATTTGCAGGTCGCGCAACCGGTCAGCTTCGCGCATCACCTGATGGCCTATTTCGAAATGCTCAAGCGCGATGCGGAACGCCTGCAGGATGCTCGCAGCCGCGTAAACCGCCTGCCGCTCGGCGCGGCGGCGCTGGCCGGAACCAGCTACCCGATCAAGCGCGAGATGGTTGCGGAATTGCTGGGCTTCGAAGGCGTCTGCGAAAACTCGCTGGACGCGGTATCGGATCGCGACTTCGCGATCGAATTCACCGCCTGCGCCGCGCTGATCATGACGCACCTGTCACGCTTTTCCGAGGAGCTCATTTTATGGATGAGCCCGCGCTTCGGCTTCATCGACATCGCTGACCGTTTCTGCACCGGCTCGAGCATCATGCCGCAGAAGAAAAACCCCGACGTGCCGGAGCTGGTGCGCGGCAAGACCGGGCGCGTCAACGGCCACCTGGTCGCGCTGCTCACGCTGATGAAGGGCCAGCCGCTGGCCTACAACAAGGACAACCAGGAAGACAAGGAACCGCTGTTCGACACCGTGGAAACGCTGACGCAGACGCTGCGCATCTACGCCGACATGATCGGCGGCATCAAGGTCAAGCCGGAAGCCATGCGCAATGCGGCCTTGCTGGGCTATGCCACGGCGACCGACCTAGCAGATTACCTGGTGAAGAAGGGCGTGCCGTTCCGCGATGCGCATGAAGCGGTGGCGCTCGCGGTGCGCTACGCCGAACAGAAAGGCTGCGACCTTACCGACATCGGCCTCGCCGACTTGCAGCAATTCTCCGCATTGATCGGCGAAGACGTGTACCAGGTGCTGTCACTGGAAGGCTCGCTCGCCAGCCGCGACCACACCGGTGGCACCGCACCGAAACAGGTTGAAGCCGCCATTGCGCGGGCACGCGCAAATCTCGCTAAATCCTAGGCAAAAAAATGGGCGATCATGGATCGCCCAAATAGGAGGAGAGTATGAAAAGTAGAGTTGTTGCCAACATCTAACCCAGACACTCGGAGCAGACTATATCCACTCCCCCCCCCAATTCATATATGTAGAAATACCTATATATTTCGGCCTAGTTATTTCGGATAGCTCCTCGACCTAGTTCTTTTGAAATACTTGCTTTACCCCTTTTCCGGGCATGTTTTAACCAAAGCAGCTTGCAACCCTGCAAATTGAAGCGGCGCCCGAGGGCGCCGCTTCGTTATTCAAGGCTGGGGGATTATCCGAATCAGGTGTTTTCCAGCAACTGCTTGAGCTCACCGCTCTGGTACATCTCGGTCATGATGTCCGAGCCGCCGATGAATTCGCCCCTGATGTAAAGCTGCGGGATGGTCGGCCAATTGGCGTAGTCCTTGATCCCCTGGCGGATTTCCTCGTCCCGCAGCACATCCACGGTAAACAGGTCTTTCACGTCCAGTGCCTTCAGGATGCGTATTGCGTTGCCGGAAAAACCGCATTGCGGAAATTGCGGGGTGCCCTTCATGTACAGCACCACCGGATGCGTGGTGACTTGCTCGTGGATGCGTTGCCGGACGTCTGTGCTCATGGTGTCTTTACCTGAATTAAATGGTCGGGAATTCTATTGGCGCGAAGAACCCCGCGTCAAGCATAAAAACGGGCACCCGAAGATGCCCGCCAGTTCTTCCGGGGCGATAGTGCCGGATCAGAAGGAATGCTTCACGCCAAGGGAAACCACGGACGGGGAAGCGCCAATACCGTTGACGGTACTTGCCGCCGAAGTGGTTTGGCCGAAGCCATAGTCGCTGGCGGCCTTGTTGCTGATGCGCGAGTAGATCGCATACAGGTTGGTGCGCTTGCTCAGGCCGTGGTCGTAGCCCAGGCTGAACTGGTTTGCGCCGGTATTGGCGGTCGAGGCCAGTTGGCCTGCCCTGCCGTAGGCAAACTTCACGGCATTCATGCCCATCTTGTAATTGCCCGACAGGTAATAGGCATTGTGTCCGAAGCGGTCATTGCCGACCGCGGCGCAGCCCCCGGCCACCACGGCGGTACACAGGTTGTCGCTGGTCTTTTCATAGGCGAACCCGAGGGTGAGCGCATCCATCA
>CAYNYH010000141.1:0-4515 GCA_964401425.1 uncultured Gallionella sp.
CTTCGCGGGCATTGCTCGACAGCGATCTCGGCAAACTGATCCTGATGAATTTCGACGAGGTCACCGCCAACACATTCCAGCACCTGATCGAGGGCAGCGCCGCGATACGGGCAAGGGTGGAAAAGACCGGGGGGCAGGCGCGCTATACGGCCTATGGTTATCATGGCACCGAGGTCCTTATCAATGGCGGTTACCAATGGCAGACCTACACCAACTACACCCAAGGTTACGCCAAGATGCGCCTCGAACGCATCGCCGAATCCGCCTGGACTTCCGGGGTCAAGGCGACGGTGTACAACTGCCCCGAGATACGCACCAATTCTTCCGATATCTTCGTCGGCGTCGAGCTCTCCCTGTTCCCCCTGCTGAAGGCATTGAAGCGGGAAAATGGCGGTGCTTGGGCCGAATCGCAATGGCAGGTTTGCAGTGCGCTATTACAGGAAGGCTCTACCCTGGAAGGGCTATTGCAGAAGATCAACGCTTACAACGCAAGCGAGGTAATGAAAGGCTTCCGTAATTTCGAGGCCTGGCCGATGGACAACAGCCGGGAACTGGCCGACCTGATGATAGGTACGTCGGACGAGATCACCCAGATGCACAAGGACCGCAAAGCGCTGGTGACCGACTTTTTGAGTGCTCTGGTGCTGGAAGGAACTGGACCGTTGATGTTTTACGAAACATCAGCCCCCGCTGCCCCGGTCATCTGGTTGAATCACGACATCATCGCAAAGCAGCTCATTGAAAGGCACTGCAAGTAAAGGCATTGCTGGGCACAACTAAAGCCTGACCTGCATTATCACCAAATGGAAACGCCACCCGAGGGTGGCGTTTTGTTGCTGCGGCACTTGGCTGTTTAATTCACCGGTGCCTTTTCCGGCAAAGTCACCTTGATGGTCGCCTGCTGTTTTGCATCGGCCAGATAAGCCTTGAACATTTCCTCGCCGGCCAGTTGGCGCAACCTTTGCGCATAGCCGGCCAGTTTTGCATCGTCAGGCTTGCCGCCTTCCTT
Source organism: uncultured Gallionella sp. (assembly GCA_964401425.1). Taxonomy (GTDB): domain Bacteria; phylum Pseudomonadota; class Gammaproteobacteria; order Burkholderiales; family Gallionellaceae; genus Gallionella. The sequence goes on from CAYNYH010000141.1 coordinate 1,010, forward strand.
GACGGCCTCTATGCGCACCAGCAGGTAGCCGTTTTGCGGTGTTTCCGCCCCGACATACCGCGGCAGTTTGGCTGCATCCGCCTGGAATATTTTGCGCACCAGTTCCTTGTCCAGCGAGCCATGTTGCGCACGGCTGACAGCCTGGGCAGCAGTCCAGTTCAGCGCGGGCTTATCGCCACGCTGCAATTGCTCCAGCAGAGCTTTGCCCTGCTTGGCAGCCAGCTCCATTGCCTGCTGGCGCAACAATTTCTGGCGAATTATTTCCTGCACCTCTTCCAGCGCACGCGCAGCGGCCGGCTTGTATTCCAGAACCCGCGCGGCAACCAGCGTATTGGGGGCCACCTCGATCGCCGCGGAATTACGCTTGTTTTTCACGGTCTCGTCGGTGAAGATTGCCTGCAGCATTTTTGCCGTCCAAGGCTCACCCGCAGCAGCTCCCTTAACCAGCCACCCGCTCTGCTCTATCTTCGCGCCGACCAATTCGGCAGCCGGCTTCAGGGTATCGCTCTGTTCATAGACGGTATTGCTGAATTTTTCCGCGAGTTCGGCGAACAGATCGGCAGCTTTTTGCTGGCGTAGTTTATTGATGACGCCTTCGCGCACCTCGTCAAATGGCAAAAGCTTGGCGGGTTTGACTGCCAGCAGTTTGATGATGTGATAGCCGAAATCCGATTTCACCACCCCGCTGATTTCCCCCTGCTTGAGCGCAAAGGCAGCGTCCTCGAACGGCTTGACCATCATGCCGCGGCCGAAGAAACCGAGGCTTCCGCCATTTGCGACAGAACCGGGGTCTTGCGAATTCTGTTTCGCCAGTTCGGCAAATCCGGCGGGGGTTTTCCTGGCCTGCTGCAGCAACTGTTCGGCCTTTGCCTTGGCTGCATCCTGCTCGGCTTGCGGCGCGGCTGCGGCTACCGCAATCAGGATATGCGCCGCTTGGCGCTCCTCCGGCGTGCCAAAATCGCTCTGGTGCTCGTCATAATATTTGCGCGCATCCTCTGTTTTCACTTCGGCCTTCGACAGCAAATTCGCCACCGAAAACTTTACATACTCGACTCTGGCCTGCTCCTGAACCTGGAACTCTTTCTGGTTTTGCTCGTAATATTTTTTCAGCGCAGCATCGTCCACTTTCACCTGCGCAAGGTAGGGCTGGAATGATACGGGCGAGGTACTCACCACGCGTTGCTGTTCCATCAGACGGATAACGTTATCCGCCACACCGTTCGAAACAAAGCCGTTCTGCAGGTAGGCATCGCGCATCTGCTGCCCGAGCAGCTCGCCACGCAGGCGCGCCTCGAACATCAATGGCGACATGCTCTGATTGGCCAGCGCGGCCTCATAACGTTTCTTGTCAAACTTCCCGTTATCCTGAAACGCTTCGATGCTTTGAATAACCTGAGCCATCTGCTCGTCGCTAACCGCCAGACCGACAGACTTGGCACGCTCAACCAGCAGGCGCTGTGCAACCAGGTTGTCTATCACTGCATGCCTCATTTCGGGATTGTCCAGCATCGCGGCATCAAAATTTGCACCCAGCATCTGGCGCAAACGATCCTGCTGCTGGCGCAGAGAATTTTCAAACTCCTGCTGGGTAATCTTTGCGTCGTTCACCGTAGCGACTACTTCCGCCATATTTCCGGATTGCCTGTACGAATCCACTCCCCAGAATGCAAACGGCAAGATGATGAGCGCCAGGACTATCTGCACCAGCCGCTTTTTCTCATGGACAAAATCAAACATAGTGACAGCACCAAGCTATTGATTTAAAAGAAACAGATGTGAAAAAGGCGAACTTGCGTTCGCCTTGATTTGGCGGAGTGGACGGGACTCGAACCCGCGACCCCCGGCGTGACAGGCCGGTATTCTAACCAACTGAACTACCACTCCAAAAAACTATTTGTGGTGGGTGCTGACGGGATCGAACCGCCGACATTCGCCTTGTAAGGGCGACGCTCTACCAGCTGAGCTAAGCACCCAACAAAGTCGATTAGTTTACAGCATCCTTCAGGCCTTTACCAGCTGTAAATTTTGGAACCTTGGCTGCCTTGATCTTGATCGTCTCGCCGGTGCGAGGATTGCGACCAGTACGTGCAGCACGCTTGCCAACTTTGAAGGTACCGAAACCGACCAGGCTTACCGTATCGCCTTTTTTCAATGCCTTTTTAATCGTATCTACGGCTGCATCCAGCGCACGGCCGGCAGCTGCCTTGGAAATATCAGCGGATTTTGCAATTGCATCAACCAGATCAGATTTATTCACGTAAGCCCCCTTAATTGTTGAGTGGTTAAAAACAGGATGAAGTCCTGCAACGGCTTTATATCAAGGCTTCGCAGCTTTGGTCAAGCGATTGCGAAAATTTTTTCATCTTGCACCGCGACCAACTAACTGCTATCGATTTTTCTAGTGCTTGATTACCGGCGTCGCTTCCTGAATGCCGCCAGTTGCCGGCAATCCAGCAGGCGCAGTGGTTTCAGACGATTCCGGCAGAGGCTCCGGGGTGCGCTCCAGAGCCAGCTCCAGCACCTGGTCTATCCATTTAACCGGGTGGATGTCCAGCTTGTTTTTGATATTGTCCGGAATTTCCGCAAGGTCCTTGGTGTTTTCTTCCGGAATCAAAACTATCTTGATCCCCCCGCGCTGAGCCGCCAGCAGCTTCTCCTTCAGGCCGCCGATCGGCAACACTTCCCCGCGCAGAGTAATTTCTCCAGTCATCGCCACATCGGCACGTACTGCTATCCCGGTCAACGCCGAGACGATGGACGTGCATATGCCGATCCCTGCGCTCGGGCCATCCTTGGGGGTTGCCCCTTCGGGCAAGTGGATATGCAGATCAGATTTCTGGTAGAAATCCTCGTTGATGCCCAGCCGCTTGGCACGCCCGCGCACCACGCTGATGGCGGCCTGGATGGACTCCTGCATCACTTCGCCAAGCTTGCCGGTGGTGGTAGTCTTGCCTTTGCCGGGCAACACGGCGGTTTCTATGGTGAGCAATTCGCCGCCAACCTCCGTCCATGCCAAACCGGTGACCTGGCCGACCTGGTTGTTCTTTTCGGCAATCCCGTATGAGTAACGGCGCACCCCGAGGTATTTGTCGAGGTTGCGCGCATTGACCACAATTTTCTTATCGCGCTCTTTCAGCGAAAGCGATTTCACCACCTTGCGGCAAATCTTGGAGATCTCCCGCTCCAGGCTGCGCACTCCCGCTTCACGCACGTAATAGCGCACGATATCGCGCAGTGCGCTCTCGGAGATGCTGATTTCCTCAGGCTTCAGGCCGCTGTTCTTGATAGCCTTGGGCACCAGATAGCGTGTGGCGATATTGATCTTCTCATCTTCCATGTAGCTGGAAACATGAATGATCTCCATGCGGTCCAGCAACGGTTCCGGAATGTTCAGGGTATTCGCAGTCGCCACGAACATCACGTCGGAAAGGTCATATTCCACCTCGACATAGTGATCGACAAACGTGCTGTTCTGCTCCGGATCGAGCACCTCCAGCAGCGCGGAG
>CAYNYH010000142.1:0-4458 GCA_964401425.1 uncultured Gallionella sp.
ATCGCCCCACAATGTAACGGCACTGCCGACACCGGCCTGCGGCAGCCTGCCCAAGTCCACATACAGCATATCCATCGAGACGCGCCCCAGGGTTTGCGTCGTTTGCTCGTCCACCAGTACCGGCGTGCCGTTCGGCGCGTGGCGCGGATAGCCGTCGGCGTAGCCGCAGGCGACGATGCCAATGCGCATGGCATGCTCGGCGCGGAACAGCGCGCCGTAGCCGATCTCGTCGCCGGCGCGCAGTTCCTGCACAGCGATGATGCGGCTGCTCAGGGTCATCGCCGGTTGCAGCCCGAGTTGCCGCGCGCCGGGCTGTTCTCCGCCACCTTGGGCAAACGGCGACGCGCCGTACAGCATGAGGCCGGGACGCACCCAGTCGCCGTGCGTTTCGGGATAGCGCAGCAGCGCGGCGGAATTCGCCAGCGAGCGCGGCATGCGGTACGGCGCGGCGAAGCCGTTGAACAAGGCGAGCGGCTCGGCGATGCCGCGCGCCTCGTCGGCGTTGGCGAAATGCGTCATCAGGGTGATCTCGCGCACGGCGCGATGGCGGCGCAGTTGCTCCATCGCCTGCACCGCCTGCTGCGGCGTGAAACCGAGGCGGTTCATGCCGGTGTTGACCTTGAACCAGACATCCAGTTTCTCGCGCCCCGGATAGGCGTCGAGCAAGGCAATCTGCCATGCGCTGTGGATCACGCAGGCCAGGTCGTAGCGGGCGACGAGGGCCATATCTTCGGCATCGAAGGCGCCTTCCAGCAGCAAAATCGTCTGGCGGAAGCCAGCCTCGCGCAGTTCTGCCGCATCCCGGATGTCCAGCAGCGCGAAGCCTTCCGCCGCGGACAAGGCTTCGGCCACTCTGGTCAACCCATGCCCGTAGCCGTCCGCCTTGATCACCGCCATGATGCGTGCGGACGGCGCGGCACGGCGCACCACGCGGAGATTATTCTCCAGCGCACCAGGGGCGATATGGGCTTGTATGGGGCGTGCCATGGAATTGCTTATTGCATGAACATTTTAATAGGCGCGAATGATAGCAGGGGCCATGCTTTCGTGATATAAAACGGACTGCCTAAAATAACCCCGGTTGTAATGAATCTCGGTTTTTACATCATCCTCGCGGCGCAGTTCTTATCCGCGCTCGCCGACAACGCCCTGCTGTTTGCCGCGATTGCCCTGCTCAAGGACTTAAGCTCGCCAGCCTGGCATACGCCGGTGTTGCAGCAGAGCTTCATCGTCTCGTACATCGTGCTGGCGCCCTTCGTCGGCGCATTTGCCGACTCGCTGCCCAAGGGGCGCGTGATGTTCATCAGCAATATCATCAAGCTGGCCGGCTGCCTCCTCATGCTGGTTGGCATCCACCCCCTGATCGCCTACTGCCTGGTCGGCCTGGGAGCAGCGGCCTATTCGCCCGCGAAATACGGCATCCTCACCGAATACCTCCCGCCCGACCAGCTGGTCAAGGCGAACAGCTGGATGGAGGGGCTGACCGTCGCCGCCATCGTGCTCGGCGCGGTGGTGGGCGGCGTCCTCATCAGCCCGAAAATCATCGGCCCGCTGCTGCAAACCTGGGATATCCCGCTGGTCGGCAGCATCGGGGAACTGGCCGTCGCCGTCATCGTGCTGATCTACATCGCCGCCGCGATCTTCAACCTCTACATCCCGCGCGTGGCCATCGACCACAAGCCGCTCAGCCGCAGCCCCGTTTTCCTCGCCAGGGATTTCTGGCACTGCTTCAAGCTGCTGTGGAAAGACCCGCTCGGGCAGGTCTCCCTTGCGGTCACCACGCTATTCTGGGGCGCGGGCGCCACCTTGCGCCTGCTGGTGCTGGCCTGGGCGGCCGTCGCCCTGCATTACGACATCGGCAAGGCAGCCCAGCTCACCGCATGGGTGGCCATCGGCATCGCCATCGGCTCGATCCTGGCGGCGAAATTCGTCAGGCTGGAGCATTCGGTCAAGGTGCTGCCGGTTGGCATCGCGATGGGCGTCGTCGTGCTGATGATGATCCCGGTGACCAGCAGTACGCTGGCGGTTCTGCTGCTGATCGTCATCGGCGCGATGGGCGGCTATTTCGTCGTACCGATGAACGCGCTGCTGCAGCATCGCGGCCACCTGCTGATGGGCGCGGGGCGCTCGATCGCGGTGCAGAACTTCAACGAAAACCTGAGCATCTTCGCGATGCTGGGGCTGTACGCGGTGATGCAGAAACTGGATTTCAGCATCTACTTCATCATTCTGGTATTCGGCCTGCTGCTGTCCGGCATCATGGCCGCGCTGTACAGGAAACACGGGCATGACCGATATATGTAGCGGCAAAAGCAGGCCGGGAAACCATTCGATCCGGATAAATTACCCACCAGAAGCACACAGAAAATACGAAGGGTTTTCACGGGGCTGCATGCCGCCTGACACCCCGCCAGCAGGATGGCCGTCATTCCCGGACCGCCGGTTTTATTCGCATGCTTCGCGGTTCAATCGCCCTGCAACTTCCCGAGCAGCGCCTCAAACTCCCCGACCGGCAGCGGCTTGCCGAACAGATATCCCTGGTACGTCATGCAGCCATTCTGTTTGAGGAAACCCAGCTGCGCCTCGGTCTCCACCCCTTCTGCAATCACACCCATGCGGAAGTTCTGCGCCATGTCGATAATGGTTTTCACCATCACGGCATCGTTCGGGTCGGTTGCAATATCGCGCACGAAGCTCTGGTCGATCTTGAGCTGGTCGAGCGGCAGTTGCTTCAGGTAGGACAGCGATGAATAGCCGGTACCGAAATCGTCCAGGGATAATTTGACGCCGAGCGCTTTCAACGCGTGCATCTTGGTCACGACATCGGTGACATCGTTCAGCACCACGCTCTCGGTCAACTCCAGCTTCAGGCGCGACGGGTCAACATAATGGGTGTTCAGCGCCGTTGCGATCATGTCCACGAAGTTGTGGAGACGGAACTGTTGCGCGCTGACATTGATGGCCAGTGTCAAATGGCGCGTCCGCTCATTTTCACCCCATTGCGCAAGCTGCCGGCAGGCGGTATCGAGCACCCAATGCCCGATGTCCAGGATCAGTGAACTCTCCTCGGCGACGGGGATGAACTGTGCGGGTGAAACCATGCCGCGCCTGGGATGTTCCCAGCGCACCAACGCCTCCGCACCCAGTGGGCGATGCTCGCTGTCCACCTGTATCTGGTAGAACAGGCGCAATTCCCGGTTGGGTACAGCGCGGCGCAAGTCTGCCTCCAGTGCGGCGTGCAATTCCACCGCGTGCTGCATCGCGGGATCGAAGAAACGCACCGTGTTCCTTCCTGCCTCCTTGGCCTGGTACATCGCCAGATCGGCATGCTTGAGCAGGGTATCCACCGACAGCTCGTTGCCGCGATACAGGCACACGCCGATGCTCGGCGAGCTGTGATGCTCATGCCCCTTGATCTGATAGGGTACTGATAGCGCCGCGCGTATCTTTTCGGCAATCAGCGCAACCCTTTGCGAAGCATCCTGCGCATTCATGCCGATTTCCTCGATCAGCACCACGAACTCGTCGCCACCCAAACGCGCCACGGTATCCACTTCGCGCACACAGAGCTGGATACGCGCGGCCACCTCGACCAGCATCAGGTCGCCATGGTCATGCCCCAGCGTATCGTTGAGCACCTTGAATTTATCCATATCGAGAAACAGCACCGCGCCGTATTGATGGCTGCGCGCCGACACCGAAAGCGCCAGATGGAAGCGGTCCAGCAGCAAACGCCGGTTGGGCAATTTGGTCAGCGCGTCGTAAAACGCCAGGTTGCGGATTTCCTCCTCGGCCTGTTTGCGCGCGGTGATGTCGCTGAAAATGGCGACATACTCGGTGGTCTCGCCCCGCTCGTTCTTGATGGCGGTGATGGTCAGCCACTTCGGATAAATCTGCCCATTCTTGCGCCTGTCCCACATCTCGCCGGTCCACGAACCGTTTTCCAGCAATTGCCGCCACATCTCCGCATAAAAGGTCTTGTCCTGGCGGCCCGAGCTGAGGATGCGCGGATTCTTGCCCAGCACCTCTTCGGCCCTATAACCGGTCGTCTCCTCGAACGCCCGGTTGACGCGGACGATGTTCGCGCTGGCATCGGTAATCAGGATGGCTTCGTGCGTCTCGAAAGTCGCTGCGGCGATACGCAAGGCGTCCTCCGCCAGCTTTTGCTCGGTGATATCCTGCACCGCCCCGACCGAACGCAAGGGCTTGCCCGATGCATCGAAATCGCTGGTGCAATGTTCGCGTACCCATTTGATGCGCCCATCCGCAAACTGCAACCGGTGCACGATATCGTATGGCTGACGATCCTGTAGCGATTGCGTATAAGCCTGATTTACCTTGTCCCTGTCGTTCGGGTGGATCGCGTTCAGGAAATTCTCGTAAGATGGCGAAAACCTTGCCTGATCCAGCTCGAATATCCGGTAGACTTCATCCGACCAGCGCAACTCGCCGTTCACC
>CAYNYH010000143.1:0-4404 GCA_964401425.1 uncultured Gallionella sp.
ACTGCTGCGGTGGAAATGAGGATGCCTGCAAGGTGCCGGGCAGGAAATGTTGATGGCGTTAAGAGGGAAATCGGGATGAGAGAAAGGCAATACAAGGTGCTGGTGCTGTGCACCGGCAACTCCGCGCGCAGCATCCTCGCCGAGGTGCTGTTCAATGCGCTGGGCAAGGGCAGGTTCAAGGCCTGGAGCGCGGGCAGCAAGCCGGCTGGGCGCGTCAATCCGGGTGCTCTGGAATGGCTGCAAGGGCAGGGGTACAGCGTCGCAGGGCTGCGCAGCAAGAGCTGGGACGAGTTTGCCGTAGCGCCGCAGTTCGATTTCATCTTCACGGTGTGCGACAACGCGGCGGGCGAAACCTGTCCGGTCTGGCCGGGCAAGCCGGCCACGGCGCATTGGGGCATTCCCGACCCGGCGCATGTCGAGGGCGAGGAAGCCCGGCGTGCCGCGTTCAAGAAAGCCGCCGAGCAACTGGCACGCCGCATCCAGTTGTTCATGAGCCTGCCCATCGAAAAAATGGACAGGCTCACCCTGAAACAGAAGCTCGCCGAAATCGGCCAGATTAAGGATTGACACGATGAACCTGTTCGAACGCTACCTGACCCTCTGGGTCGGATTGTGCATCGCCGCCGGCGTGTTGCTCGGCCAGTTCCTGCCGGGCCTCTTCCAGGCCATCGCCAGCCTCGAAGTCGCCAAGGTGAACATCCCGGTCGGCGTGCTGGTGTGGGTGATGATCATCCCGATGCTGCTGAAGATCGACTTCGGCGCGCTGCATCAGGTGAGGGCTCATGTGCGCGGCATCGGCGTGACGCTGTTCGTCAACTGGGGCGTGAAGCCGTTCTCGATGGCCTTCCTCGGCTGGCTGTTCATCCGCCAGGTGTTTGCCGATTACCTGCCGCAGGACCAACTCGACAGCTATATCGCCGGGCTGATCCTGCTGGCCGCCGCGCCGTGCACCGCGATGGTGTTCGTGTGGAGCAACCTGGTGAAGGGCGATCCCTATTTCACGCTGTCGCAGGTGGCGCTCAACGACACCATCATGATCTTCGCCTTCGCGCCGCTGGTGGCGCTGCTGCTCGGCATCGCCAGCATCGCCGTGCCGTGGGATACGCTGTTCGTCTCGGTGCTGTTCTACATCGTGATCCCGGTCGTCATCGCGCAGTTGCTGCGCGGGAGGCTGATGAAGCAAGGCGAAGAAGCCTTTAACCGTGCCATGCACCATATCGCGCTGTATTCGATGGGCGCGCTGCTCGTGACGCTGGTGCTGCTGTTCGCCTTGCAGGGCAACGCGATCGTCGCGCAGCCGCTGGTGATCGCGATGCTCGCCGTGCCGATCCTGATCCAGGTGCTGTTCAACTCCGGCCTGGCCTACTGGCTGAACCGCCGCCTCGGCGTGGCGCATTGCGTCGCCGCCCCCTCGGCGCTGATCGGCGCGAGCAACTTCTTCGAACTGGCTGTGGCCACGGCCATCAGCCTGTTCGGTTTCCAGTCCGGCGCGGCGCTGGCCACGGTGGTCGGCGTGCTGATCGAGGTGCCGGTGATGCTGCTGGTGGTGAGGATCGCCAATGCCACGCAGGGCTGGTACGGGGGCGCGACGCGGCGGTAAGAAGCTGTCTTAAAAATTGCTGCGGAGGGTGTCTGCGGCGTTGCGCGGTACTCGCAATCCTCATGTACTTCTGTGTACATTCCGGTTGCTGCGTTCCGTGCGCCTTGCATCCATCCCTCCTCGCGAATTTTTAAGACAGCTTCTGAGACCTGTCAGGAAACCGGCAACCTCAATTCGGCAATTGCCCCTTTGAGAACCTTTACTGCCGACTTCAGGAACAGCAGCGCAAGCGCCAGTCCAATCAGAATGTCCGGCCATCCGGAGTGAGTGAGGAAGACGCCGCCTGCCGCCACAAAAACCGCAATATTGGAAGCAATGTCATTGCGCGAACATTCCCAAACGGAGCTCATGTTGATGTCTTCCTCCCGGTGCTTCCAGAGCAGGGCGAGGCAAGTGCCGTTTGCCAATAGCGCCAGCAGGCTCACCAGCCCCATCATTTCATAGGTCGGAATGACCGGAACAGCGATACGGTAAGCCACCTGACAGAGAACGAAGAGGCCTGCCGTCAGAATCAGCGTGCCCTTGAACAAGGCTACCTTGGCCTTTGACCGTGGCCCGCGAGAAACGGCATAGAGGCTCAGGCCATAGGTCAAGGCATCGCCCAGATTGTCGAGGGAGTCGGACAACAACGCGGTCGATCCGGCCATCATGCCTGCAATCAATTCGACCACGAACATCACTGCATTGATTCCAAGCACGATCTTGAGTGTCGCGCTTTGCCGTTCCCTCAATGCATCAAGTGCACAGGCTTTATTTTCGCAGCAGTCTGCCATGCCAAGTAGAATGGAAAAATACTTGGCGATAATGACAGAAAATGGTTAATCTGACTAACCTGCAATCGGTTTCAGGGCTCGCATAATGCTCCGCAAATCCAGGCGGGCAGCCAATGAAAGGGGGCAGAAATGAAACTCGGAATCGTCATTTGCTCAAATGACCCGGAAACCGTCTGGAACGCCTTCCGGCTCGGCATATTTTCACGCAAGCAGGGAGACACCGTTTCAGCCTTTTTGCTGGGCAAGGGTGTGGAAGCAGAATCGCTGGATAGCGGCAAGTTTGATGTCATCGGTCAAATGCGCAGCTTTTCGCAGGCGGGCGGTTCGATTCTGGCTTGCGGCACCTGCCTCAAGATTCGCCAGTCCGAAGGATCGGACATCTGTCCGGTATCGACGATGCAGGATTTGCATGCACTGATCCGCGATTCCGACAAGGTGCTGAGCTTTTAGGAGGCTGAGCGATGGATCGCAAACAACATTGGGAGCAGGTCTATGCCACGAGGGCATCCGACTCGGTGAGCTGGTTCCAGGAGCATGCCGATCAATCTCTGCGGCTGATCCGCAATACAGGGCTCGGCAAGGATGCGGCGATTATCGATGTGGGCGGCGGCGCTTCTACGCTGGTGGATGATCTTGTGGCGGAAGGTTATGCCGACCTGACAGTGCTTGACCTGTCAGCGGCGGCGCTTGCTGTTGCAAAGCAGCGTTCATGGGGTCATGCGGATGCCGTGCACTGGATGGAAGGCGACGTTACCCGTGCGGAATTTCCCGTCCACCGATTCGACATTTGGCATGATCGTGCCGTGTTTCATTTCCTGACTGACCCGGCCGACCGCCACGCCTATGTCGAACGGGTCATGCGTGCAGTCCGCCCGGGCGGGCATGTGATCGTTGCCACCTTTGCCGAAGACGGGCCGGAAAAATGCAGCGGCCTGCCGGTGATGAGATACCAGCCTGAAACCCTGCATGCAGAATTCGGCGATGCTTTCCTGCTGGTCGAGCATGAAAAGGAAGCGCACCACACGCCGTTCGGCACAGTTCAGCAGTTTGTTTATTGTTACTGCCGCAAGGCTAATTGCTAGTCCCCGGGAATAGCCTCTTTGGAATTGCCACTCATTCGCGGTCAGGGTTAGCCGCGCGTATTCGACTGCGTCTCGAACTGCGTCAGATCCACCAGCGGCTGCGGCTGCCAGCCTTCCTTGCGGTGTTCCGCGACGACGTTGGTGAAGATGCCGCCGCGCACGTAGAACTTCGCGGTGAGACGCATGAAGCGCGGCCGGGTGGCGGTGACCAGGTCGTCGAGGATGCGGTTCGTCACGTCCTCGTGGAAATGCCCCTCATCGCGGAACGACCAGGTGTAGAGCTTGAGGCTCTTCAGCTCGACGCAGGCCTGGTCGGGGATGTAATCGAGGATCAGCGTGGCGAAGTCCGGCTGGCCGGTCTTGGGGCACAGGCAGGTGAACTCGGGGATTTCCATGTGGATATGGTAATCGCGCCGCGGGTTGGGGTTGGGGAAGGTTTCCAGCGTTTTGCCCGGTTTTGTACTCATTTGGTCTGCCTGTCAGGTTCGGTTAGAATGCTGCGCATTATAAAACGTTGCGAAGTCTAAATTGCGTCTTTCCCAGATCAAGCTAGCCGGTTTTAAATCCTTCGCCGATCCCACGCACATCGCGCTGCCGGGGCAGATCGTGGGCGTGGTCGGGCCGAACGGCTGCGGCAAGTCGAACGTGATCGACGCGCTGCGCTGGGTGCTGGGCGAATCCAAGGCCTCGGCGCTGCGCGGCGAGACCATGCAGGACGTGATCTTCAACGGATCGAGCAAGCGCAAGCCGGTGTCGCGCGCCAGCGTGGAGCTGGTCTTCGATAATTCGCTGGGCAAGGCCGCCGGGCAGTGGTCGAGCTACGCGGAGATTTCCATCAAGCGCGTGCTGCATCGCGACGGCGAATCCACCTACCACATCAATAACCTGCACGTGCGGCGCAAGGACATCACCGACATCTTCCTCGGCACCGGCCTGGGTCCGCGCGCCT
>CAYNYH010000144.1:0-4301 GCA_964401425.1 uncultured Gallionella sp.
CCGTTCTTCTTGCAGTCGTCGATGACTGCCTGGAAAACGCCCGCGTAGTTGCGATCCGGGATCATCGCCTTGGTGTCGTACGGCTTGCCGTCGGCGCCCCACATCTTGCCGCCGTCGCGGATCATCGGTGGCATGGATGCGTCGATAATCACGTCGGAAGGCACGTGCAGGTTGGTGATGCCCTTGTCGGAATTCACCATCGCCAGTTGCGGCTGTTTCTTGAAGCAGGCCTGGATGTCGGCCTCGATCTCGGCACGCTTTGCGTCCGGCAGCGTCGCGATCTTTGCCAGCAAATCGCCGAAGCCGTTGTTGACGTTGACGTTGAGTTCCTTGAGCGTCGCGGCATGCTTGTCGAACACGTCCTTGAAGTACACCGTCACGGCGTGGCCGAACATGATGGGATCGGAGATCTTCATCATCGTGGCCTTGAGGTGCAGCGACAGCAGCACGTTCGGCTCCTTCTTCGCTTCCTCGATCTGCTCCGCGTAGAACTTGCGCAAGGCGCGAACGCTCATGGCGCAAGAGTCGATCACTTCGCCCGCCTTCAGCGTGGTCTTTTCCTTCAGCACCGTGGTCTTGCCATCAGCGCCGACGAACTCGATGCGCACCGGGCCGGCTTCGGAAACGGTAACGGATGTTTCGCTGCCGTAGAAATCGCCGGAGGTCATGTGCGCAACGTGGGTCTTGGAGTCAGGAGCCCACTTGCCCATGCGGTGCGGATTCTTGCGCGCAAAGTTCTTGACCGACAGAGCTGCACGGCGGTCGGAGTTGCCTTCGCGCAGCACGGGGTTGACCGCGCTGCCGAGAATTTTGCCGAAACGGGCCTTGAGTTCTTTCTCGGCATCGTTCTGCGGATTTTCCGGGTAGTCCGGAACCTTGTAGCCCTGCGACTGCAGTTCCTTGATGGCCGCCTTGAGTTGCGGCACCGAGGCGCTGACGTTCGGCAGCTTGATGATGTTGGCTTCCGGCTTCAGCGTCAGTTCGCCCAGAGCGGTGAGCTCGTCGGGGATACGCTGGCTGTCGGTCAGGTTCTCGGGGAAGTTCGCGAGGATGCGGCCTGCCAGGGAAATATCCCGTGCCTCGACTTCAATGCCGGCAGGCTTGGTGAAGGCCTGCACGATGGGCAGCAGCGAATAGGTTGCGAGCGCCGGAGCCTCATCGATTTTTGTCCAAACAATTTTTGGTGTGGTCATGATTTTTTCCTCTTCGATTTGGATTGGCTCAGGCCGCCTTCATCTGACTGGCGAACAGGGAAAGCGCGCCGCCGGCGCGGATCATCGGAATGTCTTCCTTGCCCTGCGCAAGCTTGAGGGGAATATTGCCGACGCCATCGACCACCAGTTTGAGCTGGCCGCTTTCCAGACCGGAAGTGTCGAGCGACACCTTGACGCCCTGCTGGATGCGCTCCAGATCGGCCGGATTTTCAAAGGTCAGCCCGAGGATGCCGAAGTTGGCGAGGTTGGCCAGGTGGATGCGCTCGAAGCCCTTGGCCACGATGGCGCGTATCCCGAGGATGCGCGGGCACAGCCCGGCGTGCTCGCGCGAGCTGCCCATGCCGTAACCGTCGCCCGCGATGATGAAGCCATGACCGCCCGCATCGCGCAGTGCCGCCGCGCGGGTGCTGAAGGTCTTGTCCACCTGGACGAAGGTCGCCTGCTTGGCGTATTCGTCCGCGTTGGAACGCAGCGACAGGTACTTGCCGGCAGGCTGGATGTGGTCAGTCGTGATCTCGTTGCCGAGCTTGAGCAACACTTCGCCGGACAGCTTGGCCGGCAACGGAGCCAGCGTCGGCAGCGGCGCGATGTCCGGGCCGTAGCGCATCTGCACCTTGGCAGCCTCTTCGGGCGGCAGCGGCGCGATGTAGGCGCCCATGTCGACCACCGGCGGAACATACTTGATGGTGAGATCGCCGCTGAACAGCGTGCGCGGATCGGTAATCACACCCGTTATCGCGCCGGCTATGGCAGTGACCGGACTGACCAGATGCACCTTGGCGGTCTCGGTGCCGGAACGGCCTTCGAAGTTGCGGTTGGCCGTGGACAGCATCACGCCATTGCTGGGTGGCGAAAAACCCTGGCCGATACAGGCGGAGCAGGCGTTTTCCAGGACGCGCACGCCGGCGGCGTAGAAGATTTCCAGGTAGCCGGCCGCCGCGAGCTGGCGCGCGATGGCTTGCGAACCGGGAGCAATGGCGGTATCGACCTTGACCTTTTTGCCGCGCAACATCTCGCCGACGCGCGCGAGGTTTTCGTAGTTGGAGTTGGTGCAGCTGCCGATGAACACCGCATCGATCGGCTCTCCGGCATGCTGTGATACCGGCTCCATGCCCTTGAGGCGCGGGTACAGCGCGATGGTCGGTTGCAGTTCGGACAGGTTGATCTCGACGGTGCGCGAGTAGGTCGCGCCCGCGTCGGCGGCCAGCGGCTGCCAATCCTTGGCACGGTTGCGGCCTTCGAGGTAGGCCTTGGTGATTTCGTCCGACGGGAAGATCGAGAAGGCGACGCCGCCCTCGGTGCCCATGTTACAGATGGTGGCGCGGTCGGTGACGTTCAGGCTCTTCAGGCCCGGCCCGGTGTACTCCAGGCAGATGTCCTTGTTGCCCTTGATGCCGATGACCTTGAGCACGTTCAGGATCACGTCCTTGGCCAGCACGCCCGGATGCAGCGCGCCGGTGAGGTTCACCTGCACCACTTTCGGCATTTCGATCTTGTAGGAAGTGCCGGCCATCGCGAAGCTCACGTCCGTGCCGCCCGCACCCATGGCCAGCATGCCCATGCCGCCGGCGTTGGTGGTGTGGGAATCGGAACCGATCACCGACTTGCCGGGAGTCGCGAAATCCTCGAGGAACACGCTATGGCAGATGCCGAGGCCGCCGCGCGAGAACCAGCAGCCGTATTTCTTGGAGAAGGTTTCCAGATAGCGGTGGTCGTCGCCGTCGACGTAACCGATCTGCAGGGTCTTGTGGTCGATCACGATGACCGAGGTGGTCTTCACGCGGTCCACGCCCATCTTCTCGAAGGCCAGCGCGGCTGCGGTGCCGGTGGCGTCCTGGTAAAGGGTATGGGTGAACTGGATTTCCAGCGGCTTCCCCTGCTCCGGGAGCTGCTTCAATCCCCCGGCCGCATTGGCCAGGAGGATTTTCTGTGCAACGTTAAGTGCGGTCATAAATACTCTCCATAATTGCTAAATTAAAAATCATTCATGGGTGAAACAACGCAACCCATCGGAGATCGGCGAACAGGAATGATTGGGCTCCGCACTATAGCTCTGCCCATCTTGCGTTCTGCTCCGGGAAAATTGCGCAAAAAACTGGAAACCGGTGGCTGTCGCTCCTAGGAAACATGCGTGCACGCCGAAGCCGGAGTGCGTGTGTCCATGTTGCGGCCACGGTTGATGTGGTCGTCGATCTCGCCCGCGCAGCCAGCCATGCGCCCGAACAGGAAGGCGGTGAACGCCGCCATTTCCATCAGGTTCTCGCTGAACTCGCCCTTGCGGTAGCGCGGCCA
The DNA here is from genome assembly GCA_964401425.1 of uncultured Gallionella sp. GTDB lineage: Bacteria > Pseudomonadota > Gammaproteobacteria > Burkholderiales > Gallionellaceae > Gallionella. Next base: position 3,507 of record CAYNYH010000144.1, read on the forward strand.
CAGCAGCTTGAGCAGCGACGCGGCGATGACCGCATCGATGTTGACGCAGAACACGTTCGCGGTCACGCCGTTGTCGTACAGCGACTGCACCAGCGTCTTGTAGAAGTCGTGGAACACGTTCTTCTCGCCACGCTCGGCAAAGAACTCGGAGATGAAAGTCTCGCGCGGGTCCTTGTTGACGGGCAGGCCCTTGAACACCGGGTGGTTCACGCCGGGGATGTTGCGCACGCCGGTGCCCAGCGCCTTGCTCTGCTTCTTCTCCTTGTTGAAGGCGATGGCGAAGTCGGTGGTTATCTTCTTCAGGTCGATGCCGTGGTTGGCATTGCCCGCATCGGCGAGCTTGGTGTCCTTGAAATTCTCGATCAGGAACTGGATGCCTTCGTAGCCGTTGCCGCCGTGTGCGAAGCCGGTATGGGTCAGGAATCCGATCATGCCCTTGTTGATCTGCACGCGCTCCGGCGATTCCGGGCCGTCGGCGGATACCGCGCCCTTGCAGCCTTGCGACGAGATGGTGCCCACGCCGTTCGAGATGATGAGCCCCAGGATAACTTGCAGGGGCAGCAGGCTGGCCGCGGTCGGACGTTCGCCCAGCAGCGAGATGTAGGCCAACTGCGTGACGGTCCAGGAGTCGAGGATTTCCTGGTTGTCCACGCCGCAGAAGCTGCCGGCTGCGTGGTGCTTGGCTTCGGTGGATGCGCCGATGATCATGCCGAACAGCTTGGTGTACCAGGGCATGTTGTGCACGGTCAGCTTGGAGATGCGCTTGCGCATCAGCGGCTCCCAGGCCACGGTGGT
>CAYNYH010000145.1:0-4251 GCA_964401425.1 uncultured Gallionella sp.
AACGGCGTATCCAGATATTGCGGCTGCTCGGCATGCCGGTAGAGCTGCGCAAGGCGGCTCCAGACTGTCTTGTCGACCGGCCCGTAGCGCGTGCAGGTATATTTCAATTGCCCGGTCAGTGCATGTACCGCACGTGCCACCAGCAGCGGCAACTGCGCCTTGATCGCGGCGGCTCCCTTGTCACCGTCGCAATAGCGGCTGAATACCGCACAATAGGTCTTGGCGGAATGGCGATAATAATTGTCCAGCGCCAGCCACAGGCGATTCTCCTGGAATTTGTTCAGCTCCTGCGGCGTGAAATAGTCGCGTACCAGTTTCCGCGCATGGGGCCGGGCGGCTTCATCGAGCAGGCACAGGACGGCAAACTGCTGATCCAGCTTGAGATCGGCGCCGTCTGCGACCGATTCGATCCATTCGCCCAGCTCCATGAGCGATTTGTATGCATCATTCTTCGGCAAGTCGTCCACGAGCGCCTGCGCGGACTTGATGTCCGCCATGGGATGATCGGATTTCCTGCCGAATATGCCTGACAACATTTTCCACCTCGCAAGCCAATAGTCTTAACCCGTGGCAATATAACCGCAAAATACCCCTGATGAACATATGCCAATAGGAGCAGGTCTTGATTCCCTGGTTAACCGGTAATGCGCCGTTCCCCCCGGTTGAGCGCGCGCTGCGCTCGCCCAACGGCCTGCTCGCGGCGGGCGGCGACCTTTCCGCGCCGCGCCTGCTGGAAGCCTACCGGCACGGCATCTTCCCGTGGTTCAATCCCGGCGAGCCCATCCTGTGGTGGAGCCCCGACCCGCGCATGGTGTTGATCCCGGACGAAATCAAAATCTCCCGCTCATTCGCCAAGGTACTGCGCAATGCCAACTACGAGGTACGCTGCGACACCGCCTTCGAAGAGGTGATGCGCGGTTGCGCCGCGCCGCGCGCCAATCACAAATCCGGAGGGCACCACGGAACATGGATCAGCGAAGACATGATCGCGGCGTATCGCACGCTGCACGAACTGGGCTACGCGCACTCGGTTGAAGTATGGATGCCAAAAAAATCATTCCAGCTTCAAATCGAAGGCAAGACAAGGCGGCAACGAACGAGCGATATGGGCAGTGCAAACGGCACGGCCATGAGCGAGCGAGGCAGCCAACGCAGTATTGCCGATGAGTTGGAGCTGGAATTGGCCGGAGGGTTATACGGTATTGCCATCGGGCATATGTTCTACGGAGAATCCATGTTCAGCCACGCCAGCAACGCCTCCAAAATCGCACTGGCACACCTGGCGAGGCAACTCGAACGCTGGCAGTTCGGCACTTCGACCGGGCTCAGTACAGGCATGATCGATTGCCAGATGAACACCCCGCACCTCGCCTCGCTCGGCGCGCGCGAAATTCCGCGCGGCGAATTCATCGCACGGCTGCGGGAATTGATAAACTGTGAGCCTGTCAAACTTTGGCAATTCGACACCGACCTCTTCAGATGAGCCTGTTAAACGACATTCCCATATCCGCGCTGCACTTCTACACGACCGCGCCCTATCCGTGCAGCTACCTGCCCGGTGTTGAAGCGCGCTCGCAGGTCGCCACCCCTACCTTCCTGATCAATACGCCGGTCTATTCGGAGCTGGTGCAGCATGGCTTCCGGCGCAGCGGAACCTACACCTACCGCCCGCAATGCGAAGGCTGCAGCGCCTGCGTGCCGCTGCGTATACCGGTCAGGCAATTCACGCCCAACCGCTCGCAGCGGCGCGCCTGGGCGCAACATACGCATCTCGATGCCAGCCTGCACCGCCTGCAGGACAACCCGGAGTATTACGAGCTGTACCAGCGCTATCAGCGTGCGCGCCACCCGGACGGCGGCATGGACAACGACGACCGCGAATCGTACCGGAGCTTCCTGCTGCAAAGCCACGTCGACACGCTGCTCGTGGAATTCCGCGAGCCCTTCGACAAGGCTCAGGGCAGGCAAGGCGTGCTGCGCATGGTCAGCGTGATCGACCTGCTCAGCGACGGCCTGTCCTCGGTGTATACCTTCTACGAGCCGGATCTGCCGCGCGTGCGCTTCGGGGTCTACAACGTGCTGTGGCAGATCGAACTGTGCCGCAAGCTCGACCTGGAATTCGTCTATCTCGGCTACTGGATCAAGCACAGCCGCAAGATGTCCTACAAGACCGGCTACCAGCCCGCGCAAGGTTTGATAGACGGGGCATGGCAAACACTCGACAAGGGGCCGGCTTGAAAACGCGGCTGGGCGTTTTCATCGCCGCCCTGCTGCTGTTGCCGCTGGCCGGCTTCCTGTTGAGCGGGCATGAATGGCATGAACTCCCTGCCGGGATGCAAGCTACCGAGGGTAATATCGCCGCCCTCCCTGCAACCGTGCTCTTGCTGCTGGGCTACGCGCTGTTCACCAATCGCCTGGTCAGGCTGCGCACCGGCAACAGCCCGTTCGGCATGCAGCGCAATTACCATCTGGCCATGGCCGCAGCGAGCGCCGCACTGGGCTGGCTGATCTTTTACCTGAACCTTTTTGCCGCAAGCTGGCTGGAAGGGTCGGATCATTCCATCTGGAATATCCTGCTCTGCACCGCCCTGTTTGCGCTGCTGGCACCCGCCATCCTCATCACCCGCGCCCTGCTCGGTTCATTCGCCGGCCTGCTCAAACGCCTCGCCCACGGCCCGGCCTTACCAGCGCCTGCAGCGGAGACGCTGGCATTCACCCTGGTACCGCTTGCGGCGCTGGGGATGCTGGGCGGTGCGGCATGGCCCGTACAACTGTTCTGGCTGCTGTGGGCTGCGCCGCTGCTGCTGCTGATTGCGCTGCAATTGTTGTGGCACGAAAGCACAATCTTTTCCAGCCTGGAGTCCGGCGACTGGGGGCGCGTAGTCTGCGCCACGCTCTCCGGCCTGATCGTCGGCAACCTCGCCGCAACGGGCTATTGGCTGGCCGGCGGCAATCTGGCCACCAGCCTGCCCGGCCCGTTGTTCGTGCAGATCGGCTATGCCCTGTTCGGCCTGCTGTGCCTGCAACTCGGCGATGTCATTGCGGAAAGCTGGCGCGGCAAAAGGCGCAGCGAGTTGTTCAAGCAGAAGAAAAAATTTCCCATCCCTATCGTCGTGAAGAAAAACTGACCCATGTACTCACTGTTGCGCCCCATCCTGTTCCGGCTTGACCCGGAGACCGCCCACAACCTGACCCTAAGCGGACTGAAGGCCGCACATGCGCTGGGCCTGAGCGGCCTCGTCGCGAGGCGCCCGTCCGACGATCCGCGCACCGTGATGGGGCTGACCTTTCCCAACCCCGTCGGCCTCGCCGCCGGGCTCGACAAGAATGGCGAATGCATCAACGGGCTCGCGGCGCTCGGCTTCGGCTTCATCGAGATCGGCACCGTCACGCCGCTGCCCCAGCCCGGCAACCCCCGGCCGCGCCTGTTCCGCCTGCCCGAGGCGCAGGGCATCATCAACCGCATGGGCTTCAACAACGGCGGTGTGGATGCGCTCATCGAAAACGTGCAGCGCGCGAAGTATCGCGGCATATTGGGCATCAACATCGGCAAGAACGCCGCCACGCCGATCGAGAAGGCGGCGGACGACTACCTCATCTGCCTGCGCAAGGTGTATGCGCACGCGAGCTACGTCACCGTCAACATCTCCTCGCCCAACACCAAGAACCTGCGCCAGTTGCAGGGCGGCGACGAACTCGACGCACTGCTCGCGCAACTGAAGGCGGAACAACTGAAGCTCGCGGAAGCGCACGGCAGATACGTACCGCTCGCGGTGAAGATCGCCCCCGATCTCGACAACGAACAAATCAAACAGATCGCCGCGCTGCTCGCCAAACACCGCATCGACGCGGTGATCGCCACCAACACCACGCTGTCGCGCGAGGGCGTGGAGAACTTGCCGCACGGCAACGAGACCGGCGGCCTCTCCGGCGCACCGGTACGCGACAAGTCCACCGCCGTAATCCGCACGCTCGCAACCGAACTGCAAGGTGCGCTGCCGATCATCGGCGCGGGCGGCATCCTGAGCGGCGCGGACGCTGCGGAGAAGATCAGGGCGGGAGCGGCGCTGGTACAGGTATACAGCGGCCTGATCTACCGTGGCCCGGCCTTGGTCGGCGAATGCTGCGCCGCCATCCGCGCGTTATAGTTTCCGGCGCAATCCAATTCAATGCGGGCGCAGCATGGCCGCCCGGAAAGAAATGCGAAGCTGACCCCAAATCTTCCTTCTGTCTAACGCCTGCTCCTCGGCC
>CAYNYH010000146.1:0-4124 GCA_964401425.1 uncultured Gallionella sp.
AATCGAACCTGCCGTCGCGCGTAATCAGCCAGGCACCCAGAAGCGCCTCCAGCGTATTGCCCAGCGCAATGCCGAGAGCCGCCCCCCAAGGGTTGCTTGACATTGCGTTGACCAGGAACGCCCCGAGGAACACGCCCCAGGCATAGCGCTTTCCGCAGACCAGCAGCGCAGCCAATGCCAAGCCGCTGGCAGGCTCCAGAATACGGATAGGAATGGCGCTCCCGAAAGAGAGGTTGGTAAGATGGACAAACAGTGCGTAGAGCGCCGCCACGCCAAGCAGCTTCAGCAGATACTTCGAGCAATGTTGTTTGTCTGAATGGAGCATCTCGATTTTCATGGGGTCGGGCAGTCATGCGCCAGATAAATCCGTTTTCATGAATCTGCCTAGACATGCCTAGGCCGCGCATATTGCCCCGCCCCGCGGCGTATTACAATAGCCGGCACATTTCCGATTTCACGGGGCCGCACCATGCAAAACCAAGCCGACCTGACGATGTTGCGCGACAAGCTGCGCGCCTTCGCCGCCGAACGCGACTGGGAGCAGTTCCATTCGCCGAAAAACCTGAGCATGGCGCTGATGGTGGAGGCCGCCGAACTGATGGAGCATTTCCAGTGGCTGACCGAGGCGCAATCGGCAGAACTGCCCCCCGATGACCGGCAGGCGGTCGGCGAGGAACTGGCCGATATCCTGCTGTACCTGGTACGCCTGTCGGACAGGCTGGGCATCGATTTGCGCGCAGCCGCGCTGCACAAGCTGGAGAAGAACGCGGCCAGGTATCCGGCGGAGCAGGTGCGCGGCAGCGCAAAGAAGCGCCCGGCCTGCTGAGATTGGCGGCGCAGCCTTATCCCGGCCCCGGCACCCCTAACCGCCCGTCCCCGCAAAAAAATTTGCAAAACCCCGGATGAGCCACTAGAATGCGCGCCTTTCCGTTGTACCGAATTCTCTAGGAGTAGTCATGGCAAATAGCGCACAAGCCCGCAAGCGTGCACGTCAGGCAGTTAAACAGAATGCTCATAACAGCAGTCTGCGCTCGGAATTGCGCACTGCGATCAAGAAGGTTGTGAAGGCGATCGAAGCCGGCGACAAGGCCGCCGCTCAGGCCGTTTACAAGGATTCCGTGAGCACCGTGGACAGCATCGCCGACAAGAAGATCATCCACAAGAACAAGGCAGCCCGACACAAGAGCCGTCTTTCTGCTGCCATCAAGGCGATGGCATAAACGCCGCTTCGTTCTGATTTACCCCAACAAGCCGGCAGCAATGTCGGCTTGTTTGCTTTGTGGGGCTGTTTGGCTCAATATACGCCCCCTTGCTCATAGTTCAACGGCGGCGCGTCCGCCGTCTTGTTTTTAGAGGTCTGTATGTCGCATGTGATGAACACTTACGCCCGGCTCCCCCTCGCCTTTTCGCACGGCGCAGGCACGTGGCTGTGGGACACCGAAGGCAAGCGCTATCTGGACGCGCTGTCCGGCATCGCCGTGAACACGCTGGGGCACGCGCATCCGCGCTTCACCGCCGCGCTGAACGAACAGATCGGCAAGCTGATCCACTGCTCCAATATCTACCAGGTGCGTGAGCAGGAACTGCTCGCCGACAAGCTGTGCAGCCTGTCGGGCATGCAGGAAGTGTTCTTCTGCAACTCCGGCTGCGAGGCGAACGAGGCCGCGATCAAGCTGGCGCGCATGTACGGACACAAGCGGGACATCGAATCCCCCGTGATCATCGTGATGGAGAAGGCCTTCCACGGACGCACGCTGGCGACCCTTTCCGCCACCGGCAACCGCAAGGTGCAGGCCGGCTTCGAACCGCTGGTGAGCGGCTTCGTGCGCGTCCCCTACAACGACATCGAGGCGATCCGCCAGGTCGCGCAGCACAACAGCAACGTGGTTGCGGTGCTGGTCGAACCGATCCAGGGCGAAGGCGGCCTCCGTGCGCTGGACATCCATAACCTGCAACAATTGCGGCAGATTTGCGACGAGCATGACTGGCTGCTGATGCTGGACGAAGTGCAATGCGGCATGGGCCGCACCGGCAAATGGTTCGCCTTCCAGCATGCCGGTATCCTGCCGGACGTGATGACGCTGGCCAAGGGGCTGGCTTCCGGCGTGCCGATCGGCGCGTGCCTCGCCGCTGGCAAGGCGGCCGGCACCTTCCAGCCGGGCAACCACGGCTCGACGTTCGGCGGCAACCCGCTGGCCTGCACGGCAGGGCTGACCACGCTGAACATCATCGAGCAGGACAAGCTGCTGGCGCATGCCGAGAGCCTCGGCAGCTTCATCCACCAAGGTCTTGCCACCGCCCTGCAGGGCGTTAAGGGAGTCAGGGAAATCCGCGGGCAGGGGCTGATGCTCGGCATCGAGCTCGACAAGCCGTGCGGCGACCTGGTCAAGCTGGCGCTCGCCGGGGGGCTGCTGACCAACGTCACCGCCGACAACGTGATCCGCCTGCTGCCGCCGCTGGTGATGACCAGGGACGAGGCGCAGCAGATGCTGGACATCCTCTGCCCGCTGATCAAAGAATTCCTGCAATCCTGAAAGGAAACGCATCATGCCGGCCGCGTCTGCACCGATTAAGCATTTTCTGCAATTCAAGGACTTCACGCGTGAGGAGTTCGAGTACCTGTTCGAGCGCACCCGCGTCATCAAGGAGCGCTTCAAGCGCTACGAAAAATACTGGCCGCTCGAAGACCGCACGCTGGTGATGATCTTCGAGAAGGCCAGCACGCGCACGCGCCTGTCGTTCGAGGCGGGCATGCACCAGCTCGGCGGCTCGGCGATCTACCTCAACACGCGCGACTCGCAACTGGGGCGCGGCGAGCCTGTGGAAGACGCCGGGCAGGTGATCTCGCGCATGAGCGACATCGTCATGATCCGCACCTTCGAGCAGGACATCATCGAGCGCTTCGCGGCCAACTCGCGCGTGCCGGTGATCAACGGCCTGACCAACGAATACCACCCCTGCCAGGTGCTCGCCGACATCTATACCTACATCGAGCAGCGCGGCAGCATCCGGGGCAAGACCGTGGCGTGGATCGGCGACTCGAACAACATGTGCAACACCTGGCTGCAAGCCGCCGAGGTACTGGACTTCAACGTGCATGTCTCGACCCCGCCCGGCTACGAAGTCGAACCGGAGCGCGCCGGCCTGTTTGGCGAAGACCACTACGAAGAATTCGCCGACCCGATGGAGGCCGCGCGCGGCGCCGACCTGGTGACCACCGACGTATGGACCAGCATGGGCTTCGAGGCGGAGAACGAGGAGCGCATGAAGGACTTCGCCGACTGGCAGGTGGACGGCGACATGATGCGCGTTGCCGCGAAGGATGCGCTGTTCATGCACTGCCTGCCCGCGCACCGCGGCGAGGAGGTCGCTGCGGAAGTCATCGACGGCCCGCAAAGCGTCGTCTGGGATGAGGCAGAGAATCGTTTACATGTGCAAAAAGCGCTGATGGAATATCTGCTGCTGGGCAAGGTAAACAACTAAGCTGCAAACAGATTAACCACGAAGCACACGAAGATCACGAAGAAAAATAGCGCTTTCGTATCCTTCGTGTTCTTCGTGGTGAAATTTGATTTTTAAGATTCAAGGAAAATACAGTGCTATGAGCGACATCAAAAAAGCCGTCCTCGCCTATTCCGGCGGACTCGACACCTCGGTCATCCTCAAATGGCTGCAGGACACCTACCAGTGCGAAGTGGTCACCTTCACCGCCGACCTCGGCCAGGGCGAGGAGCTCGAACCGGCGCGCGCCAAGGCCCTGAAGATGGGCATCAAGCCGGAAAACATCTTCATCGACGACCTGCGCGAAGAATTCGTGCGCGACTTCGTGTTCCCGATGTTCCGCGCCAACACCATCTACGAGGGCGAATACCTGCTCGGCACCTCCATCGCGCGGCCGCTGATCGCCAAGCGCCTGATCGAGATCGCCGGCAAGACCGGCGCACAGGCCATCTCGCACGGCGCGACCGGCAAGGGCAACGACCAGGTGCGCTTCGAGCTCGGCGCCTATGCGCTCAACCCCAACATCAGGATCATCGCGCCATGGCGCGAATGGGACCTGCTCTCGCGCGAGAAGCTGATGGCTTACGCCGAAAAGGCCGGTATCCCCATCGACATGAAGCACA
>CAYNYH010000147.1:0-4070 GCA_964401425.1 uncultured Gallionella sp.
ATCGGCTACGACCGCGCCGCCGAAATCGCCAAGCGCGCCCACCGCGACGGCAGCATGCTCAAGCAGGCTGCGCTGGCGCTGGGTTATGTCACGGAAGCCGAGTTTGATTTATGGGTGCAGGCGGCGGAGATGACCCATCCGAAGGCAAGCTGAGAAGGTGTGGCCGCCTTTGCTTTGCTCATGTTAAATCTAAAATCTTCTATATATCATTGATGTAACTTGGAAGACTCCTGCCCGGTGCAAGCCGATCCCTCATCAAGTACGGCCGCCGCCCCATGGCTGGTACTGATAAATAGGCGACCTGAAAAACCCTCCTTAAGCTTTCCTTAAGATTCGCTTTATATGCTCGATTCCTGAATTTGCCCTCAATATCCAGCAAAAGAAGGCTACGGCTATGGCTTGCAATATCGACTTACCTCCTACTTCCGCCTTCAAAATCAAGGAAGGTTACTTGAATCGTCGGGTGTTTAATTTCAGGAACAGCATCTATAAGTGGCTTAGGCGCAGATCCCTGCCGTTATTCTTCCGGGGCGGAGATGTCATTTCAATGACATCAATTGCCAATGGTGTCTACGAACCGCATATAAAGTCGCTTATCGATTATTCAGCAGGGAAAGGATATTCAGACTTCCTGATAGACATAGGCGCCAATATCGGCCTGACATCATGCCAATCCGGGAGGAATTTCAGAGAAGTCCATATGTTTGAACCTAATCCCGACTGTGTACATATCCTTAAGGTGAATTCGAAAATTGCCTTGGGCGGAACCAGGTACCACATATACGAATATGGGCTGGGCAGCACTCATGAATTCCTGAAGCTATATATCCCCAGGCATAACTGGGGAGGGGCTTTCATAAAGCACCCATCCAACAGTTACCCGGATGATCTATTGGCAAGCAAGGATGGTTATACGTCCTTTGACATGGAAAACTATGATCTTTCGGATATAGAGGTCAGGGCGGCCGACGATACATTAAAGAAGCTTTTTTCCGATCTATCGAGCCGGCAACTATCGTGTGGCATGGTAAAAATCGATGTTGAAGGTTTCGAATTGCCCATTTTGAAAAGCATTGTCGATACCCTGCCTTCAAATTTTAAATTAATTGTAATTTTTGAAAATTGGGGGCATTCAATCAATGTCGAATGCCTTAAAAGAGCCGATCAAAACATCTGCCTGAAATATCTCGAAAAAAAGAAAGTCATACATCCCTGGCTGCCCAAATGGCTGAATTCGCTATTTTTATTTCTCAGGGGTGGCTACGACATAGTATTGTCAACGACCGATGAGGTTTCAAATATCGGTGACTATGTCCTGGAGATCAGCAATTAAACCGGCTTTACCGTAGCCTGTGCGCGTGAGCCTGTGTAATACCGCTTCGCCTCGGCTACGACCGCGCTGCCGAGATCGCCAAGGGTTGCCCATCGCGACGAAAGCACGTTGAAGCAGGCCTGCCTATTTTTTCGGTTTTTCCTCCTCCTTCTTCTTGCCGAACAAGCCTTCGACCCAGCCGCCGACTTTTGCGCCCATCGAAGTGCCGAATCCCGGACCCAGGATGGCAGTGCCGACCGCCGCGCCGGCCATGGTTGCACCGGTGGGGTAGAGCAGCGGGCTGTCTAGCGTTCCCGCGACGTTGAGTGGAACAGTGGCGCTGGTGCCCAGCGCCTTGACCTGGGCGTTGATGCGTCCCGACAGCTCCTTCTTCGGAGAGATGTTCACATCGCCGTCGACAGCCAGTGAACCCGAGGTGATCCTGAGCTGCGTGAAACGGTAGCCGCCGTGCTCCATGACGAGATGCCCGGACAACTGCTCGAAATGGGTTTCTCCGCCGGCTGTTCCCTGCTTGACCGGATTGGTCGCGGCTTTCTGGATGTCGACGCCGTGGAGCACGCCGTTCTGGATGTTGAAAAGCGTTTCCAGCCGTAGCGCATCCATGAGCCGGTCTGCAGATGCCGCCGAGGCTGAGAAAACAGGTTGGGCACTGAGCTTGCCGCTGACATGGGTGCCGGGTGACAGCAGGGAGGCGATTTGCTTCAGCTCCAGGTGGCTGATGTCGAGATTGCCGTCGAGCCGCAGTCTTTTCTGCCAACTGAGGGCAATCTTGCCAGCCGCCGTGCCGCCGTAGAGCCTGGCGCTCATCTTGCCCAGGCTGGCGTCGCTGGGCGTTGCTACCCCATTGACAATCAGCTCGTCGAATACGAGCGGCGGCCCGGCCGGCAGTGCCCACGATTTTGCGCTGGCATCGATCAGGTATTTTGACTTGCCGGACTTGATGGTTGCCTTGAGCTTGCCGTCCTGCGTGGCAATCGATGCGTCCTCCGGTTCCCCATTGCTGTCGAGGCTTACGCGCGCATCAAACGGGCCAAAGCTCGCCTTGCCGAGCTTGAGCAGGGCCTTATTGAGACGGATGCTCTCGACGCGGGCTTGCGGCGGTTGTTCCGGCAACTTCGCGGTATCCGGCTGGGCCCAGGCCGCAATCTTGCCGATGCCCTCCTGCGTCAGAACCAGAGAATCGATCTCGATGTCCTTGATGACCTTGGTTGGCTGCAGCAGCGAGAAAAGATCGGGGGTGATCAGCACTCTGCCGAGCCTGACATCGCCGCTCGTGCCGAGCGTGATGCCGTCGACCGCGACATGCGGCAATGGCAATGCGGCTAACCGGATGCTTTTTACCGACACCGGCTCCTTGAGTCTGGCCGAGGCCTCTTTTTCGATCTGCGGGAGATAACCGCCGAGCGGGATGAAAAACGGCAATGCCACTGCGACTGCTAGCAGCAGCACGAGTGCAAGCAGGATGCGCTTAAGCCATTTCATGCCGTGTTCGCACGATTGGAATCATTGGTCGGAGAAGCCATCACTTTTCGTAACTCCTTCCTCAACTTTCATTTCGGGTGTCGCCGGAGGTGGAGCGGGAACGCGCAGTCAGGGCGGCGGCGCGTGCCCGGCGCAGAAGGCGGTGAGCCTGACGAGCAGGCGTTCCAGCGCCCGGTTGGCGGCGAGCACACCGCCATAGGCGTCCTCGCTCGCGGCGTTTTCGGTTTCGTCGAATTCCGCGCTGGCGATGACCTGCCGCGTGCCGATGTCGATCAGTTGCGCCTTGAGCGTGAACTGTACCCGGCTGGGCCGCACGCTGAAATCCTGCTGCAGCCGGATGAGTTCCGTATCGAGGCGCAGCGCGGCCGATACCGCTGAGGGCGCCTGCACCACCGCGTGGAATGTTCCGGAGCGCTCCAGCGCTTGGGCAAGCAGCGGCGCGAGCATGCGCGCCGGCGTATCCGCCCAGCGGTTGCGCGAGTACACATCGAGTTCGTGCGGCTGGCGCACCCAGACCATCTGCGCGGTGTCGAAGCCGGCGCGCGCGCGCGGCATGCTGACTGCGAGCACGAGATCGCGCTTCGGCGCCAATGCCGGGGGGGATGCCGGTGCCGCTTCGAGCAGGTAGATGTTGTCCGGCGGGGACGGAGGCGGCAGCGCCGAGCATCCTCCGAGCAAGGAGATCGCGAGGGCGGCTGCAAATCGCGCAAAGGCGGCATGCCGCGCATGCCAAGCTGTGTTGTTCGATATCACTGGCAGCTCCTTCATGGGGAAGTCATTCACCCGGCCCGGGCGGCACGGCCGGCCGGCCCTGCAGCAGCATGCCGGGGTTGCGCTCCAGTGCCTCGCTGAAGCGGCGCAGCGAGGCGGTGAGCTCGCGCAGTTCGGCTACCGCCTGGCGCGCTTCGGGCAGGGCTTCGGTGCGCACGCTCTCGATGGTGCTCGCGGTGCTCGATCCGGCGCGCGCGGTTTCGCTGGCCATCCGGTCGAAGGCATCGGCGCTGCGCTGGATGCGCTCGAGCAGTTGCGGCAGTTCGGCGCTCGCGAGCGCCGTCAGCCGCTCGGTGTTTTCCATGGCGCGCGCGGCATGATTCAGGCTCGCATCGATCGTACCGCTGCGCTCCGCGAGCATGCCCGACAGGCGCTCGAGATTGGCCAGCGTGCGGCGCAGCGCGACGCGGTTTTCATCGTCCAGCAGCGCGTTGACGCGTTCGCTGCTGCGGTTGAGGTTGGTGAGCAGCGCGGTGATTGCGCT
>CAYNYH010000148.1:0-3982 GCA_964401425.1 uncultured Gallionella sp.
GCAAGCTCACCGAGGGCCTGCTCAACCACATCGAGGTCGCGATCCGCGCCTTCGACCCCTGCCTGTCCTGCGCAACTCACGCATTAGGAAAAATGCCGCTGGAGGTGGAATTGCTGGATGCGGAGGGTGCGCGGGTCGATGTGCTGACGCGTTCATCGGACGGAACATTCTGCGCACAGTGCTGATGACCGCACCCATCCTGGTCTTTGCCATCGGCAACGAATCGCGCGGCGACGACGCGCTGGCGCCGCTGCTGGTGCGCAGCCTGGAAGGCGCGGCGGAGACGGCAGGGCGGGTCGAGCTGATCGAGGATTACCAGTTGCAGGTCGAGCATGTCACCGACCTGGCCGGGCGCAGCGCGGTGCTGTTCGTCGATGCGGATATGTCCTGCGTTGAGCCGTTTCACTTTTCGGAGATCGCTGCCGCGCATGACCACAGCTACACCAGCCATGCGATGACGCCGTTCGCGCTGCTGCATAGCTACCGGCAGGTATATGGAGAGGATGCGCCGCCCGCTTTCTTGATGCGCATCCGCGGCTACGGCTTCGAGCTGGGCGACCCGTTGAGCGATGCGGCGTCGGCCAATCTGGAACAGGCGCAGGCCAGGGTTCGCACCTGGCTGGCTGACATTCCAACGACGGGGTAGTAAGCTTCGCCCGAAATGGTAATCAGAAAAATAACCCCATTGTTCATTAGGTCGTTGGCGATCGCCTGAATTTCAATCCTGCAATTTCAACGACGTTTCCATGAAGCAAGAAGACTACGCGAAACCCTTGGAGTGGCTGAAGACGAACCCCTCGCTGGATGAGCTCTGCGCAAGGTATCCCGCGGAATGGGCGGCGGTGCAGCAGGAGATTTCCGCCATCGTCGAGCGCGGCGTCGCGGAAGAGCTGAAGGCCTACCTGGAGCGCCTCTCCGCGCCGTCCGGGCAACCGCAGCAGAGCAAGGAAGCCGCCCTGTCGCAATTCATCCGCAGCCGCATGGCGCACGAGTCGGTCAAGAAGCTTTGCCTCTCCACGCTGGCCGCCGATACCGGCGCGACCAAAGGCAAGCTGCGCTTCAACCTGTTCAACGGCTTCATCGCGCAGAAGCTGCTGTTCTCCAAAGGGCTGGAACGCAAGCCGGTCTCGCTGTTCTGGTTCCGCCTGCTCTGGCCGCTGGTCTGGCAGAAGAAACGCCTCATGCCGCTGGTGCAGCCCAAGGGCATCTACTGTTTCTACTCGCGCGAACTGGTCGAGGCGCTGGCCGGGGTGATCGCTTCCCGGAGCTGTCTGGAGATCGGCGCGGGCGACGGAACCCTCACGCGCTTCCTGAAGGGCAGGGGAGTGGAGATCACCGCAACGGACAGCCACGGCTGGAGCCAGGCCGTGGCGTACCCCGACTGGGTCATCAGGCTCGATGCCCGCGAGGCCCTGGCCAAGTATTCTCCCGAGGTGGTCATCTGCTCCTGGCCGCCGTCGCAGAACGATTTCGAGCGTCACGTGTTCGCCACTCCCAGCGTGCAGCTCTACATCGTCATCGGCAGCCGCCACCAGTTCGCCTTCGGCAACTGGAAAGACTACCTGCGGCAAACCGCCTTCGAGCTCGAAGAGGACAAGAAGCTCGGCGCGCTGGTGCTGCCGCCCGAACTGGAATCCGCCGTCTATGTGTTCCAGCGGCGCAATGCGAGTTAAATATCCAGTATAGGCCAGATTGCATAGATATTTCGGTCTATAGGGTAGTTGGGTGAGTACTGATAGTATTCAGGTTTATGTATTTGGAGCCCCTCGTGTTACTTCGACGAGATGAAGCGGAAAATGCTCAGCTTCCGGCTTTATGCTTACCTGCTATTACAACCAAAGTTGTTGACATAGTTAACTTATAGGTTAATAATAAAAATGAAGTTAAAAATATTGGCCGAAGGCCAATACATCATCTCAGCAATTATGAATGGCGATAGGTGCCCAGTAGAGGATGCTCTTTTAAGTGACGATCCAGCTTATGAGAGCCAGAAGGTCGGGCTACTAGATATGCTTGAAAGAGCTGCAGAAAGTGGATTGCAACAGTTTTCCAGCAAGCAGTCACACTATATAAACGAAGATCCAAAAATATACGAATTTATTCGCGGCCCATTGAGGCTTATTTATTTTCACGGTGAAAATAATAATGTTGTTGTAAGTACGGAAGTAGTAGTGAAGAAATCACAAAAAGCAGATAAGAAAGTCGTCAGCAAAGCAAAAAAAATGCGTAAGGATTATTTTGAAGCGATTCAAAACAACACGCTAATCGAGGTAAGAGATGATGAAAACTAAAATGAGCAATGCGTTGCGTGCCAAGTTGGACGCTGCAATGAGAACAGATAAGTTTTGGATGGAGTCAGCGAAACTTGATTTTGCTCTTGCTATCGAGCATCAACGTAAGCGAATTGGCAAGAGTTATGCTGATGTGGCAGCCTCAATAGAAACAAGCCCTGCTTATATTTCAAAGGTCTTTCGTGGCGATGCGAACTTGACAATTGAGAGCATGGTCAAGTTGGCTCGTAGTCTTGGCTGCAACCTTGATTTTAAGCTCAAGGAAATCGCTAAAGAAGAAGTGGTTAGTCCATTTCGTATTCAGGCAACAAATGCTCCTATTAATCGGAATGCTTTTGCTGCTTTTGCTGCTTTTATAGCGGAAAAAGATGGCGTGCAAGCAGGGAGGTTCCATCTTATAAATAACATTACACAATCTACTAACGATCATATATATCAAGATGCAGCCTAGCCCAATTCAACTTAAGGAAATGGCATACCTTGGCATTAAGGTGTGGCCGGAGCCGCTTGATGAAATAGAAGGAACGGATGATCAAGCGAAGGCCCCATTTGATTTTAATGGAGTGATGATTGGTGAACGTGTTGAAACATCAATATTCGGCGATGTAAATGATCCAGTGTTATTCGGAATAAAACTCCGCATAGCTATAGAAAATAAGGAAGGTAAACTTGCGCCATATGCATTGGATGTAGAGGCTGCTGGACTATTTGAAATCAGCAAAAAAATCCAGAAGGAAAAACGGGAGGAAATGGTAATGGTGAATGGGTGTGCTGTACTCTACAGCGCAATACGAGATCAGGTAATGACGCTTTCTGCTAGATGTTCTCGAGGGACGTTCATCCTTCCAACTGTCAATTTTTTAGATAAAGTTAAGAAAAAAACAGATGTTAAGCAGGATGGTCAATAGGCAATATTTAATTAATTCTATAACCCAAATTGAATGCTCCAGTGCACAGCCTATCCCTTCGAGCACGACCACCCCAAATATAAAACGGGCACTTTCGAGTGCCCGTTTTTGTTTTCAGTGATGACGATGTTGTTTATCTGGGGAGTTTAGAGCAGCTTGCTCACCTTCACGATCCCCGGGTCCTCTTCGCTCGGCTTGATGGCGAAGCCGAGGCGGGTCATGAGCTTGAAAAGGCCGAAAGGTACCGGAGTCGAATTATTTTTTTGAAGGCTTAGGCCTTCCAGCGTCGAACTACAGCGCCTTGCTCACCTTCACGATCCCCGGGTCCTCTTCGCTCGGCTTGATGGCGAAGCCGAGGCGGGTCATGAGCTTGAGCATCTTGTGGTTGTTGACCCGGGGTTAATGGGGTCAGGTTGGATTTTTAATCACGCCGCCAGCTTCAGTTCCACTTTCTTTCCAGCACGCGTAGTCAGGGTGATCAGCATGTCGAGGCTGAACTTGTCCCACTTGCCGCGTATCAGGTCGGAGACGCGCGATTGCGAGATGCCGAGCACCTTGGCGGCCTCGGCCTGCGTCCATCCCTTATCCTGGATTCTGATGCGCAGCTCGCCCATCAGTTGCGAGCGCATGGCGAGGATGGTGGCTTCTTCCGGTGAAAAGCCGAGGTCCAGGAATACGTTGCCGCAGGATTCGGTGACCTTGAATTTCTCTTTTTTCATTTCGTACTCTCCTTGAGTTGCCTGTAGCGGGCTGCCGCCAGGTCGATGTCTTCCTTGCGCGTCT
>CAYNYH010000149.1:0-3970 GCA_964401425.1 uncultured Gallionella sp.
TGTGGTGCACCTGATGCCGTGGCTGATGGAGCGCCAGCTCGACCGCACCGCCGCCAACTTGTTGCAGCAATCGCTGGAAGCCAAGGGCCTCAAATTCAAGCTGGAAAAGCAGACCGCCGAACTTGTTGCGGGCGAGTCGGGGCGGGTATCCGCTATCAAGTTCAAAGACGGTGAAACGCTGCCCGCCGACCTGGTGGTGATGGCGGTCGGCATCCGCCCCAACACCGGGCTGGCCGAAGCCGCCGGCCTGCACTGCGACCGCGGCGTGGTGGTGGACGACACCATGCAGACTTACGACCCGCGCATCTACGCGGTGGGCGAATGCGTGTCGCATCGCGGCATCGCTTACGGGCTGGTGGCGCCGCTGTTCGAGCAGGCCAAGGTGTGCGCCAACCATCTGGCGCAGCTCGGCATCAGCCGCTACACCGGCTCGGTGACCTCGACCAAGCTCAAGGTCACCGGCATCGATCTGTTTTCCGCGGGCGATTTCATTGGCGGCGAGGGCGCGGAGGAAATCGTGTTGAGCGACCCATCCTGTGGCGTATACAAAAAACTGGTGGTCAAGCAGGACAAAATTGTCGGCAGCGTGCTCTACGGTGATACCGCAGACGGGTCATGGTATTTCCAGTTGTTGCGCGACGGCCAGAACATCCGCGAGCTGCGCGGCCGCCTGATGTCGGGCCAAAGCCATCTCGGCAATAGCGGGCATCAGGGCCAGAACAATGCGGCGTCCATGCCGGACGACATGGAAGTGTGCGGCTGCAACGGAGTGTGCAAAGGCACCATCGTCAAGGCGATCAAGGAGAAAGGTCTGTTCACCCTGAATGATGTGCGCAAGCACACCAAAGCGTCCGCCTCCTGCGGTTCGTGCACCGGACTGGTGGAGCAGATCCTCGCCTCCACCGTGGGCGGCGCCTACCAGCCTGCGGATGTCAGCAGAAAACCCCTTTGCGGCTGCACCGACTACACCCACGAAGAGGTACGCAAAGCGATCATCGAGCGCAAATTGAAATCCATTCCTGAGGCAATGGGTTTTTTTGAGTGGCGCAACGTCAACGGCTGCGCCTCCTGCCGCCCGGCGCTCAATTACTATTTGCTGTGCGCTTGGCCGCATGACTACATAGATGACCCGCAGTCGCGCTTCATCAACGAGCGCGCCCACGCCAATATCCAGAAGGACGGCACCTATTCGGTCATACCGCGCATCTACGGCGGGGTGACCACGCCCGCGCAACTGAAGCGCATCGCCGAAGTGGCGGAGAAATATGCCGTGCCGTCGCTGAAGCTCACCGGCGGCCAGCGCATCGACTTGCTCGGCGTGAAGAAGGAAGATTTGCCGAAAGTCTGGGCCGATCTCGACATGCCTTCCGGCTTCGCTTACGGCAAGTCGATCCGTACAGTTAAAACCTGTGTCGGTTCGGAGTGGTGCCGTTTCGGCGTGCAGGATTCGACCAGTCTGGGCATCGCGCTGGAGAAGGCGCTCGACCGCATGTGGGCGCCGCACAAGGTCAAGCTCGCCGTCTCCGGCTGTCCGCGCAACTGCGCCGAAGCCACGATCAAGGATGTCGGTATCGTCGGCGTCGATTCGGGCTGGGAAATCTACGTCGCCGGAAATGGCGGCATCAAGGCGGAAGTGTCGCTGTTTCTCGTCAAGGTGAAGAGCGCGGAGGAAGTGATGGAATATGCCAGCGCCTTCATCCAGCTCTACCGCGAGGAGGCGCGTTACCTCGACCGCACCGTGCACTGGGTGCAGCGCGTCGGCATGGATTACGTGAAGAAGCGCATCGTGGCAGATGCCACGGGACGCAAGGCTCTCCATGAACGGCTTAAGGATGCATTGCGCGATGAAAAAGACCCGTGGCAGGAACGCGTACACGGTGCGGCAGCGCGGGAGTTCGTGCCGATCAGGTTTCAACCTGGAATCGGCAGTGCGTAGGTCGGGTTAGCGCAGCGTAACCCGACAATCGTCATATACATATCACGTCGGGTTACGCTGCGCTAACCCGACCTACATTTTTGGAGATAACCATGAGCGAATGGATAAAAATATGCCCGCTTGAAGAAATCCCGCGACTGGGTTCGCGGGTAGTGCAAACCGGGAAGGGTGATATTGCGGTATTTCGCAATGGCTCGGATGAAGTTTTTGCACTGAGAGACCAATGCCCGCACAAGGGCGGGCCGCTATCACAGGGCATCGTGTTCGACCGCAAGGTAACTTGCCCGCTGCACGGATGGACGGTGCAGCTCGACAGCGGCGAGGCCGTCGCGCCTGACTGTGGCTGCACGCACCGTTATAGGGCGCGCGTGGGTAAGGGCGAGGTGTATCTCAATCTTTCCTGATGTTCTGCTTTGATGGGAATTGAAATTTCGCAGGCGGAAGCCGCCGACCTCGGTCAACTGGCCGACCTGCTCGCCGAGTTGTTCACGCTGGAAAGCGATTTCCGTCCGGATCGCGAAAAACAGTTGCGCGGGCTGCGCCTGATCCTGGATAACCCGGCGCTGGGCCGGCTCTTTGTGTTGCGCGATCGCGGCAGGGTGGCGGGCATGGCGAACATGTTGATTACCATCAGCACGGCGGAAGGCTGCCGGGTGGCGGTGCTGGAAGACGTGATAATCCATAACGAGCACCGGGGCAAGGGGCTGGGGCGGCGGCTGGTTGAACATGTTCTTGCCTGGGCAGGAACAGAGGGGATGGCGCGCGTTACCCTGCTGGCAGACCGGGACAACGAGGCTGCGCTGGCTTTTTACCGGAAGCTGGGTTTTGACCCTTCACATATGGTGGTGTTGCGCAGGCGGCTCTTAGACATCCGTTCGCAGCCGGGTAGCACGGAGTAACAGCCTAGCGGAACACGATCGTCTTGTTGCCGCAGACCAGCACGCGGTCTTCGACGTGGTAGCGCAGGCCACGCGCCAGCACGGTCTTTTCGATGTCCTTGCCGTAGCGCACCATGTCTTCCACGGTATCGCCGTGGTCGATGCGCGTGGTGTCCTGCTCGATGATCGGGCCGGCGTCCAGCTCGGCGGTTGCGTAATGGCAGGTCGCGCCGATCAGCTTCACGCCGCGATGGTAGGCCTGGTGGTAGGGCTTGGCGCCCGCGAAGGAGGGCAGGAAGCTGTGGTGGATGTTGATGATGCGTCCGGCATAGCGCGCGCATAAGTCCGGCGGCATGATCTGCATGAAGCGTGCCAGCACCATCAGGTCGCCGCGAGCCGCATCGAACTGACGCGCGATCTCTGCGAACGCCGCGGCCTTGTCCTGCACGGCAACATAGTGGAACGGGATGCCGTGCCATTCGACGAAGCCGCGCAGGTCTTCATGGTTGGAGATCACGCAGGGAATCTCCACTTCCAGCTCGCCGCTGCGCCAGCGGTGCAGCAGGTCGTTGAGGCAGTGATCCTGCTTGCTGACCAGCACCACCACGCGCTTCTTCACGGCGGAGTCGCTGACCTGCCAGTCCATGCGGAATTGTTCCGCAAGCGGGGCGAAATGCGCGCGCAGTCCCGCCGCATCGAATGGCAGCGAGCCGGCGCGGATTTCCTGGCGCATGAAGAAACGCTGCGTTTCCTGGTCGGTGTGGTAGCTCGCCTCGACGATGAAGCCGCCATGTTGCGCGACGAAGCCGCTTACCGCCGCGACGATGCCGACCCGGTCGGGGCAGGAGAGTGTCAGGGTGTAGCGGTGTTCAGCCATTTCGGCTCCTTGTCGGTTTTATGCGGGCCGTCCGTCCCGAGCCTGGCGCAGGGGCAGGTTGTCAGGAAGCCATCCCCTGTTCGCGCAGGTACTCTTCGTAGCTGCCATGATAGTCGGTCACGCCCTTCGCGGAAATCTCGATGATGCGCGTCGCGAGCGAAGAGACGAACTCGCGGTCATGGCTGACGAAGATCAGCGTGCCCTTGTACTCGAGCAGCGCGGTGTTGAGCGACTCGATGGACTCCATGTCCATGTGGTTGGTCGGCTCGTCCATCAGCA
>CAYNYH010000150.1:0-3923 GCA_964401425.1 uncultured Gallionella sp.
CGACATTTTTCCAATATTGGACAAATATGAAGAAACCGCCATGCCGGAGGCACACTCTGAACCGCTGGAGGTACAACAACTCAAGGAAAACCTCGACTTCGGCTTTTTGCGTGACGACATCAAATCCCTGCTCACCGAATCGCGCGAAGGGCTTGAGCGCATCAAGGAAATCGTGCTGAGTCTGAAGGATTTTTCCCGCTCCAGTGCAGACGAGGCGTGGCATTGGGCAGACCTGACCAAATGCCTGGAAAACTCGCTCATCATCGTGCGAAACGAGCTGAAATACAAATGCGAGGTCATCAAGGAATTTAGCGAATTGCCGCAGATCTACTGCCTTCCCTCACAACTCGAGCAGGTATTCATGAACCTGCTGGTGAACGCCGCGCAGGCCATCGAAACGAGCGGCACCATCACCATCCGTACCGGACAGGAGCCGGATCGGGTATGGGTCGAAATCACTGATACCGGCGCAGGCATCCCTCCCGACATCATGCAAAACATCTTCGATCCCTTTTTCACCACCAAACCGGTGGGCACAGGCACCGGGCTCGGCTTGCCGGTTTCTTACGGCATCATAGAACGCCATCATGGCAAAATCGAAGTGCAAAGCGAAACCGGCAAAGGCTCCACCTTCCGCGTCATCCTGCCGGTACAGCCAAATATCGACAAGGAGAGGGCATGAATCAGAGCACAACCCTTGAACCGGCGCCAGACATGAAGCCCACGTTATTGTTCATCGATGACGATGCCAACATCCTGGCCGCGCTAAAACGCCTGTTCAAACCGCTTGGCTACAATATCCTGGCAACAAAAAGCAGCACGGAAGCATTTGCGCTGCTGGAAAAAGGAAACATCGATCTGGTCATTTGCGATATGCGCATGCCGCAAATGAATGGTGCCGAGATGCTGGAGCAGATACGCATCAAATGGCCGGATGTGGTGCGCATCCTGCTGACGGGTTATTCGGATATCGACTCGACCATCGCTGCGATCAATCGTGGCGAGATCTATCGCTATATCTCCAAGCCGTGGGACGACAACGACATGATGCTGACCGTGCGCGATGCGCTGGAGCGCAAGCGCTTGCTGGCCGAAAAACAACGGCTGGATACGTTGACCCACCGCCAGTTCAACGAACTGAAGACACTGAACAGCACCCTGGAAGACAAGGTGCGCCAGCGCACCGAAGAACTGCGCGATGCTCTGGAATTCGTGGCGCATGCGCACGAACAACTGAAAAAGGATTATTTCACCACCATCCAGGTTTTCGCCAACCTGATGGAGTTGCGCAAGGGCGCGATGGCCGGGCATTCGCGTCGCGTCGCACAATTATGCTGCGACATCGCGCGCAGGATGAACTTCCCGGAAACGGATATCCCGAGTCTGGAGGTTGCCGGCTTGCTGCATAATATCGGCAAGATCGGCTTGCCGGATCGCCTGCTCGACAGGCCATTCACCGAGCTGTCCATCGAGGAGCGCGCCAAGTTCGACAAACATCCGCTGCGGGCGGCAGCGATATTGATGGCGCTTACCCCATTGTCCGATGCGGCCCAGCTCATCCGCCATCATCGCGAGCATTACAACGAAAATTCATCCGGCCTGGGCGCATCCGCCATTCCCCTGGGTGCGCGCATCTTGCTGGTCGCCAGCGATTATGAATCACTGCAGGAAGGCCTGTTCGAAAGCGATCATCTGGGTCCTGGCGAGGCGCTCGACATGATCATCAAAGGCCGCGGCACACGCTACGACCCTGCAGTTGTCGACGTGTTGCGCGAACTGGTTGCCCATGAGGGTCCGCACGCCCATATCGGGGCCGAGTTCCAGTTGACCAGCAGCCAACTGCGCGAAGGCATGCTGCTTACCCGCGATATCGAGACCAGCAACGGGATGCTGCTGCTGCTCAAGGACTCGACGCTGAGTGCGGAATACATCCGCAAGATACAGGAATTCGAACAGGCAGCCGGCAAACCGCTAACGATCTATACGCACTCGATATAAACCTGTATTCGGCCGCCGGCATATGCTGCCGAAATGGGGTCGGCAAAACCGTTTGCTCCGCTTGCAGGCCAAATACTGAAGGAAGCGGCCAGGCATCAAAGGGTCAGGCTCAATATGGTTGGCGGCGGAAAGGTTATTGGAGCCCAGTCCTTCGACTCTTATCCAGCTGCCTTAAACAGCACGGACTGGATATTTCAAGGATAGAGCAGTGTGCGGCCGGTTCTGCCCCAAAAAGCAGGTTCTGCCTGACGCTAACCGCTTGAAAGTCTTTCCTAACGCCACTACCATGCGCGGCTTGTTCGAGAAAGTTTGACATGGTTATTGGCATCAACGCTTTTCTGCCCGCCTTGATCGGCGGCGCTCTCATCGGTCTTGCCGCCACGCTGCTGCTGTGGCTGAACGGCAGGCTGGCCGGGGTCAGTGGCATCCTGTGGCGTTTATTCTTCGCGAATCCGGGCGATATGCTGTGGCGCGTACTGTTCCTCGTCGGCGTGGTGGGCGGCGCGGCGATATATTACGCGGTGTACGACGACGCCCCCGCGGCGCGTGAAACGTTCCCCGTATGGCTGTTGATCGTGGCAGGATTTCTGGTCGGCTACGGCACTTCTCTGGGCAATGGCTGCACCAGCGGCCACGGCGTGTGCGGCCTGGGCAGGCTGTCGCTGCGCTCGCTGGTCGCAACCCTGATCTTCCTGCTGACCGCGATCGTCACCACCTTCGTGGTGCGGCACCTGCTCGGGGTGATGTGATGAGCCGCAATCTGGCGAGCGTGCTGGCAGGCCTGCTATTCGGCTTCGGCCTGGCGCTGTCCGGCATGACGCACCCGCAGAAGGTACTGAATTTCCTCGATGTGGCCGGGACGTGGGATGCCAGCCTGCTGTTCGTGCTGGGCGGCGCGGTGGGCGTCACACTGATCAGCTTCCGTTTCATCCTGCGGCTGGGCAAACCCATGCTGGCGGAGCGCTTCATCATCACGAAGGAGACGCATATCGATCGCCCGATTATCCTCGGGGCGATCCTGTTCGGCATCGGCTGGGGGATCAGCGGCTATTGCCCGGGCCCGGCTATCGCCCTGCTTGCCTCGCCAAACTGGGAGCTGCTGGCGTTCCTGCCCGCAGCGATACTGGGCGCAGTTGCCGAGAAATATTTCGAGCTGCGCTCGCAGAAGCTGGCTGTGCCGCAACCGAAACCAGCCGCGCAGGAGAACAAACCTGACAACGAGAGCCCCTCCGAAGGCTCATGCGGCTGACTCCCAACCCGGCGGAAATAGCGCCGCCTCCATTGGGTATTACCTCACTCACGCAGCTACTCCGTTCATGTCGATGCCCCTCGGCATGAATTAGTTTCAGAGACCATCCACCCCAAGACAGTCTTAAGGATGCGCGGCCTTCCAGCGCAATCTGCCCATAACAATAAGTATTTAACTTATTGTTAAGAATGCGCTTTGGTGATAGCGTACCCCCACAATATCCCGTCGCGCGCCGTCTTGCTTGAGCGCAGGGTTCACCATAATTTTCCAGTCGCATTAATTCTGAAACTACAGGAGGTCTTGTCATGGCAAAAGTACTCGTCTTGTATTACAGCATGTATGGGCATATCGAAAAAATGGCGGATGCCATCGCCGAGGGAGCACGCCAAGTGGATGGCGTGGAGGCGGTAGTCAAGCGCGTGCCGGAAATCATTCCCGAAGACCGTGCCCGCACCATGGGCGTGAAGCTGGACCAGAAGGCACCCATCGCAAGCGTCGACGAACTGGCCAATTACGACGCGATCGTCTTCGGCACCCCGACCCGCTTCGGCAACATGGCCGCCCAGATGCGCAATTTTCTCGACCAGACCGGTAAGCTGTGGATGAACGGAGCATTGATCGGCAAGGTCGGCAGCGTATTCACCAGCACCGGCACGCAGCACGGCGGACAGGAAAC
>CAYNYH010000151.1:0-3856 GCA_964401425.1 uncultured Gallionella sp.
AAGATATTTCTGGCTTGCATTGCATTCTCTCCTCAAGTATTTATTTATCAGGCAACCGTGAATTGGAGGGGTGCCATTTATAATTAGTTCAAAACAACTGTGGCAGGCAATCCTCATTCCACCATAAAGCATGCGGGTTTAGCACGGCTTGCGGAAGGGAACACCTGGAATCCGGCATGGGATCTACGGATACTGCACCAACGGAATTGCGTTGCTCTGCATAACGGCCCCATTCTACACGACAGCCAGCCAAATGTGATGTTACTATTGGCTGCATTTAAAGGGTAAGTGAATTATGAGTCATCCGGATTTTTTCGACGCAGTACCCAAGATCAGTTTGTACGACCCGCTGGCCGAATTTCTCGGCGCGACCGAAGGCGGGATACTTCAATACGGCTACTTCGACGCGGTGAAGCTGGCCGGCCATTCCTGCCCGACGGTTGCCTCGGCTTACTGGATGACCTACAAGGCGCTGGCCGCCCTCTATCCCGGCGCAATGCCGGTGCGCGGCGACATCCTTGTGGAGTTCAGCCAGGGCAACGCGAGCGGCGTGACGGGCGTGATCGCGAATGTCGTGAGCATGCTGACCGGCGCGATGGCCGACGGCGGCTTCAAGGGACTGGCCGGGCGCTTCGTGCGGCGCGACCGGCTGTTCTTTGAGGCAGAGATGCCGGGAGAAATCCGTTTCACCCGCCTCGATACCGAACAGGCCGTGAATACGGCGGCCAATCTGCAGCGCGTCCCGGCTTCGCCGCGCATGCCCATGCTGATGGGGAACTGCATCTCGGGCAACGCCACCCCGGCCGAGGCCGCCGAGTTCGGGAAGCTGTGGCAGGAACGGGTACGCAGCATCCTGCTCGACCATGGAGATGACCCGGAAGTCTTTGTCGTAACCCCAGCCTGAGTTTTTTATGAAACGAATACCAGCCCTGCAACCCCTGTCGCGGGAGCATCACACCGCCCTTACCCTGGCGAAGGCCTGCGAGCGCGCCGTGCAATCACGCGATGCGGAACGGATCGCCGCAACCTGCCAGCGCGTGCTCAAGGTTTTTCCCGCTGAACTGGAGCCGCATTTCCAGATCGAGGAGCAGTCGTTGCTGCCGCTGTTGCACAGCGCGGAAAACAAACCGCTTGAACAGCGCACCCTCGAGGATCACCGGCAGTTGCGCGCGCTGCTCGATGACTTGCAGCGGAACGATGCCGGGGCGCTGGACGGTTTCGGCAGGCTCCTCATGGAGCATGTGCGGTTCGAGGAGCGGGAGCTTTTCCCTGCGCTGGAAAGCCTGATGCCGCAATAGCCGGCGCGTTACTTCTCCATGGTAAAGCTCGGGACGGCGTGCGCGGCCATGTAGTCCACCGCCGCCCTGACTTCTTCCACGGACAGTTTGGTATTGGAGCCGCGCGACGGCATGGAGCCTTTCTTCCCGCGGTATCCGTTGATGGCGCGGTCGTAGAGTATCTCTTTGCCCTGCGCGAGGCGCGGTTCCCAATCCGCCGCGCTGCCCATGCGCGGCGCACCGTGCAAGCCGGACTTGTGGCAGATGCTGCAGGTGCTCTTGTACACCTTCTCCCCGGTGTCCGGGCCGATCACTGCAGCCTGCGGCTTGACCTCATTCGACTGGACCCTCGGCGTGGCAGAGGCGGGCGCGGCGGTATCCCCGTTTTTTCCGCCGCAGCCCGCGAGGAGCGCGAGCGAGGCAATGGCGATCAGTAGTGTTTTTTGCTTCATGTTCATCATCCTCAAGTCAGCGAATTGTAAATTGTTTGGCGGTGGTGGGAAACAGATGCGACCCAAGCGAGCCGCGTGATTTCGGCACCGAATACCACACCATATAGTCCACCGCCGCCCTGACTTCGTCCTCGGACAGCCTGGCGTTCGAGCCGCGCGACGGCATGGAGCCCTTCTTGCCGCGGTAGCCGTTGATGGCGCGGTCGTAGAGAATCTCGCTTCCCTGCGCGAGGCGCAGCGTCCAGTCCTCCGTGTCGCCGAGGCGCGGCGCGCCCCTCAGTCCGAGCCGATGGCAAATGCTGCAGGTGCTCCGGTAAACCTTCTCGCCGCTTGCCGGGTCGTGCGGGGCTGACGATTTCATCGGCGCGGATGGCGGAGTGCCGGCCGTTTCGGCTCTCCCGGCATCAGATACGGAAAGCAGTACGAGCAGCGCGGCGGCTGCCCCAAGCTGTTTTTGCATGACCGGGGGGTTCATTGAAAATATGCGCGGCAGAGGGTATGTGGTGCGTGATCTTCAAAAGTGGTGGTGCCGATGTCGATCGGCAAATGAGACGCGATGGCGTGCGGCGAGTTCCCTGCTGCGGCGGAATGCCGCAGCAGGGAAGCGGCGCAATCGGGGTCAGGCTTGCATTTTCGATATATCCCATTAAAATAGTCGGGCATTATTTTGATCAACACTCTCTGTTTAAGGAACCCGAAATGCACAACTGCTCCAACTCCATCACCCCCGACATGCGTTATCCGTTCGATGCGCGCGGCGTTGCCAAACGCTTCCGTCACGCCGCCATTTTCGGCGCATTCGACTCGCTGCGCCCCGGCGAAACCATGCTGTTCTGCAACGACCACGATCCGCTGCCGCTGCTCGCGCAACTGAGCGACCGCTACGGCGCCGGCATCGAAATCAACTACGTCGCCCGCGAACCCGGCCAGATCGTCATCGAGTTCCACCGCAAGTAATTTCCCCCGCGATGGCGGCGGCAGGTATCGCCGTCGCCGTCGCACCTGACGCTGCACCCTCATCCCTGTAAGCGAGCGGCTATCCACTCCGCCGCCTGTTCTATTCCTTCCGGGACGACCGGCACCGGGCGCGGCGCATGGAAGATTTCCTCCAGCACCCCGGCAAGATTCCCCCGCTCCAGAGCATCCCTCGAAACCTCTCGGCACAGGCCGTGTTGCCGCAGCCATCCGGTCAGGACGGGCGACTCCGGCCAGTCGGCGCGGCTGACATACAGCACCGGCGTGCCGCTGCATGCGGCCTCGGCGAAGCTGCCGTAGCCCGGCTTGCACAGCAGCGCATCGCAGCTGGCGAGCAGGTCGGAAAAACTCATCGGCAGCGACTCGATGACGATGGCATCGGGATGCTCGACCTTCCAGCCTTGCTGCACCAGCCAGCGCACGCCGCCGATGCGCGGCCAGCTTTCGATGGGCAGGCGGCTCGCGATGCCGCCCAGGCTCACCAGCACCAGCTTCTCATCCTGTGCAAGCTGCAGGCGGCGATGCAGCTCATCGCGCCGGTTCTCGCCGACCGCGGCGATGGGGCCGATTGGCACCACATTGGGCAGATGCTCCATCGCCATGCCGGGCGCGAGGCGCAGGAAGGCGTCCGCATTCGCGTAGCAGGCATGCATCTGCGCCGCGATTTTTTCATCCTCCGTTCGCCCTGAGCCTGTCGAAGCATGAACAGGCGGCATGCAGTAATGCCGAAAGATATCGAACCAGTTCAGCGAGGACATCGCCGCATTCGGAATCCCCGCGCGCTGCGCCCCCGCCAGCGGCAGGTAGCCCACGTTCGACAGCACCAGGTCCGCGCCGAAGCCGCGCAGCCGCCGCGCCTCCTCCGCGACGCGCGCCTCCCAGTCCGCATGAAAGGCGCGATACGCCGCGCGGCTCTCTTCGATATGGATGTCCAGCGCCGAAGACATCGCCATGCCGATGTCGCCCTCGCTCTGCAGATGCTCGAACGGCGCACGGATGCGTGAGCGCAGATAAGCCGGCGGCGCATTGGTGCGCACCGTGATGCGCAACTGCGGCATCACTTGATGCAATGCGTTCAGAACCGGCGCGGTCTGCGCGACATGGCCGTAGCCGTGGCCGGTGATGGAGACGACGAGGTGGGGCATGTGAGTG
>CAYNYH010000152.1:0-2086 GCA_964401425.1 uncultured Gallionella sp.
AGGCCTGCGGCGCGGCCTACGCACCCACCGAGCTGAAGAACCCCTACTCCGCCGTTTCCGGCGCGAAGCCGGAGTTGCGCGACTCCGACCACTACTTCTTCAGGCTCTCCGCCGACACCTGCCAGCAGTTCCTGCGCGAGTGGACGCGCAGCGGCGCGCTGCAGCCCGAAGCCGCGAACAAGATGCAGGAATGGCTCGGCGGCGAAGGCGAGAACAAGCTCTCCGACTGGGACATCTCGCGCGATGCGCCCTACTTCGGCTTCAGGATTCCCGGCACGGAAAACAAGTATTTCTACGTCTGGCTGGACGCACCGGTCGGCTACATGGGCAGCTTCAGGCAACTGTGCAAGAAGAAGAGCCTAGACTTCGACGCCTACTGGAATCAGGGCTCGGATGCCGAGCTTTACCACTTCATCGGCAAGGATATTTTGTATTTCCACGCCCTGTTCTGGCCCGCGATGCTGCAGCACGCCGGCCTCCGCACCCCGACCAAACTGTTCGCGCACGGTTTCCTCACCGTGAACGGCGAGAAGATGAGCAAGTCGCGCGGCACCTTCATTACCGCGAAGAGCTACGTCGACCACATCAAGAACACCGAATACCTGCGCTACTACTACGCCGCAAAATTGAACGGTACGATGGAGGACCTCGACCTCAACCTCGAGGATTTCGTCGCGAAGGTGAACAGCGACCTGATCGGGAAATACATCAACATCGCGAGCCGATGCGCGGGGTTCATCAACAAGCGCTTCAATGGAAAACTTGCCGATATACATGTAGACAAGCTGGTCTCTGCACAACTACAAACGGATGTAGGTTATTACAAACTAAAACCACCTCAAGTAACTGAGGTTGCGGAGGCTTATGAGAAACGAGATTTCTCAAAAGCCTTGCGCGAAATTATGGCCTTTGCTGATTCGGCCAATCAATTCGTTGATAGACACAAGCCTTGGGCGATGGCTAAAGAAACAGACAGAGAAGAGGAATTGCACCAAGTTTGCACGCTGGCATTGAATATGTTCCGCCAGTTAACGATTCTTCTCAAGCCCATACTCCCTGAGCTAGCTCATAATGTGGAAATCTTTCTGAATGCTCCTCCTTTTACATGGGAAGATGCGCTCAACACTCTGCCAGTCGGGCACACCATCAAGGAATACAAACATCTGGCGACCCGTCTCGACCCCAAGCTGGTCGAGGCAATGGTTGCCGCGAACAAGGAAAGCCTGCAGCCGCAGGTACATTCCGAGCAGCGCCATGCCGAGCACCAG
The DNA here is from genome assembly GCA_964401425.1 of uncultured Gallionella sp. Lineage (GTDB taxonomy): Bacteria > Pseudomonadota > Gammaproteobacteria > Burkholderiales > Gallionellaceae > Gallionella. Next base: position 1,269 of record CAYNYH010000152.1, read on the forward strand.
CAACACACCGCCGGCAAGGAAGTTGCGCAGGCGGAGATGGGCTTCGAGCCGTTCATCGGCATCGACGACTTCATGAAGGTCGACCTGCGCGTGGCGAAGATCGTCAACGCGGAGCATGTGGAAGGCGCGGAGAAGCTGCTGAAGCTCACGCTGGACATCGGCGAGGAGAAGCCGCGCACGGTGTTCGCGGGCATCAAGTCGGCCTACGATCCGGAGAAGCTAAAGGGCCGCCTGACAGTGATGGTCGCCAACCTCGCGCCGCGCAAAATGAAGTTCGGCATGTCGGAAGGCATGGTGCTCGCGGCTTCCGGCGATGCGCCGGGGCTGTTCATCCTCAGCCCGGATGAGGGGGCGCAGCCGGGAATGCGGGTTAAGTAAACCCCTGAAAACCCCCTCTATCCGCAGATGCCGCAGATTTACGCAGATTTTGTTTTGTTTAATCTTGCGTAATCTGCGTCATCTGCGGATCAGCTTGTTTTTCCCCACTTAGCCCGCCGATCCTTCTGGTTTCTTCGGCTCGAACCACGCCAGTTTCTCCCTGAGCGTAACCACCCCACCGACGATGATCAGAGTCGGCGGCTGCAGTTTCTCGGCCTGTGCAATACCCGGCAGCGTCGCCAGCGTGCCGGTGACAACGCGCTGGTTCTGCGTGGTTGCCTGCTGCACAATTGCGGCGGGGGTGCTGGCCGGGAGGCCGTGCGCCACGAGTTTTGCGCAGAGCATTTCCAGGCCGTGCAGCCCCATGTAGACGACGACGGTCTGGTTGGGGCGCGCCAGCGCGTCCCAGTCGAGGTTCATGCTGCCGTCCTTCAGATGGC
>CAYNYH010000152.1:2186-3750 GCA_964401425.1 uncultured Gallionella sp.
TTGGGGCGCGCCAGCGCGTCCCAGTCGAGGTTCATGCTGCCGTCCTTCAGATGGCCGGTCACGAAGGTGCAGGACTGCGCGTGGTCACGGTGCGTCAGCGGGATGCCCGCATAGGCGGCAACGCCCGAGGCCGCCGTGATGCCGGGTACAACCTGGAACGGGATGCCGTGCCCGGCGAGGGTCTCGATCTCCTCGCCGCCGCGCCCGAAGATGAACGGGTCGCCGCCCTTGAGGCGCAGCACGCGCTTGCCTTCCTTGGCGAGCCGCACCAGCAGTTCGTTGATTTTTTCCTGCGGCATGGTGTGGTGGGCGCGCTGCTTGCCGACGAAAATGTGCGCCGCGTCGCGCCGCGTCATTGCGACGATGGGTTCGGACACCAGGTTGTCGTAGAGCACCACGTCGGCCTTCTGCATCAGGCGCAAGGCGCGTAGCGTGAGCAGATCCGGGTCGCCGGGGCCCGCGCCGACCAGGTATACCTCGCCGGGTTGCGCTGTTTCGTTTTCCAGTAGGCCACGCAGCATGGCCTCCGCACCCGCCTCGTCGCCCGCGAGCACTTTCTCGGCGATCGCGCCTTCCAGCGCGCTTTCCCAGAAGGCGCGCCGCCCGGCCGGTTCGGCGATGCTCGCCTTGACGGTGTCGCGCAAGCGCCCGGCAAATGCGGCCAGACGGCCGTAGCCTTGGGGGATCAGCGCCTCCAGCTTGCCGCGCAGCGTCCGCGCGAGCACCGGCGACGCGCCGCCGCTGGAAATCGCCACCAGCAGCGGCGAACGATCCAGGATGGCCGGCATGATGAAGGTGCACAAGGCGGGGTTGTCGACGACGTTCACCGGAATGTTGCGTGCGCGCGCCTGCTCCGAAATCTCGCGGTTGACCGCGCCGTCGTCGGTTGCGGCGATGGCCAGCGCTACGCCGTCGAGATGGCCAGGCTGAAAACGTTCCGCGATACATTCGACGCCGCGCAGCCCGGCGAAGGCTGCGCAAAATTGCGGGGCGACCGCCCGCACCATTGCGCCCGCATCCAGCAGCAGCGCCGCCTTGCGGCGCGCGACTTCGCCGCCGCCAACGACGAGGCACAGCTTGCCCCTGACATCCATGAAAACCGGCAGGAAATCCATGCTAGACCTTGGTCATTCTTTGCAGCCGTTAGGGTTAGGGGGCGTAAACAACAGATGCGCGCCTGCGGCAGGCTGAACCGCCCGGCGCGTAAAAACAGGATAAAAAAGCCGGCTGGGCTATTTGCCGGCGGGGGTTGGTTTGGGTTGGGGTTTCTTGCCCTTGGATTCTTTTCGCTTGTCTTTGCTTCCCATGATGCTCTCTCCTAAAAATTGTCGGCTACCGCACAAAGATCACCTCAAAACAACTGTTGATGGTGAATCCCCCCGTTTTTTCTTCCGGAGGTGATGTTCATGCTACCAGTTTCCAATCTTGTTGGACAATGCTTCATATCTCTTGCCCGCAACAGGCCCGGCACAAAACAATAAACCCGCCAATCACCAGGATTCAAGCGGGTTTCGTGTAGCCTCCGAGCGGGGTAGAACGGCAATTTGGCGGAGAGGGAGGGATT
>CAYNYH010000153.1:0-3724 GCA_964401425.1 uncultured Gallionella sp.
GCACAAGCTCGATTGATGACAGTGCAGCTATCACCACCAATATCATCGCGATCTTAAATGCAGCCTTCATTGGGGAACTAACGAAGCGATGCTCGCAATCAACCGACGCTGACCCGCCCGAACTTGCGCTTGCCGACCTGCGCCACGACGACCGCGCCCGCCTTGATCTGCAAGGCCTTGTCGCCGACCTTTTCGCCATCGAGCCTGACGCCGCCCTGGTCGATCATGCGCATGGCCTCGGAAGTGCTGGCGACCAGCCCGGCCTGTTTGAGCAGTTGCGCGATGCCGATCTGGCCGGCCGTGCTCGCGACGGCAATCTCCGGCATATCCTCCGGCAGCACGCCCTGTTTGAAGCGCGCCTCAAATTCCGCGAGCGCATCCACGGCGGCCTGTTGCGAGTGGAAGCGCGCGACGATTTCCTGCGCCAGCAGCACCTTGATGTCGCGCGGGTTGCGCCCCTGCTCCACCTCGGCGCGCCAGCCGGCGATTTCGCCCAGGCTGCGGAACGACAGCAGTTCCAGATAGCGCCACATCAGCGTATCGGAGATCGACATCAGCTTGCCGAACATGTCCTGTGGCGCGTCGGTGATGCCGATGTAATTGCCCAGCGACTTGGACATCTTGTTCACGCCGTCCAGCCCCTCCAGCAGCGGCATGGTGAGCACGCACTGCGGCGCCTGCCCGTAATGCTTCTGCAGCTCGCGCCCCATCAGCAGGTTGAATTTCTGGTCGGTGCCGCCCAGTTCGATGTCGGCTCTGAGCGCCACGGAGTCGTAGCCCTGCACCAAGGGGTAGAGGAATTCGTGGATGGCAATCGGCTGGTTGGCCTTGTAGCGCTTGCCGAAGTCATCGCGCTCCAGCATGCGCGCCACGGTGGAAGTCGCGGCCAGCTTGATGAGGTCGGCCGCGCCGAGCTTGTCCATCCAGGCGGAGTTGAACACGATCTCGGTCTTGGCCGGGTCGAGCACCTTGAACACCTGGTCGCGGTAGGACTGGGCGTTTTGCAGCACCTGCTCGCGCGTCAGCGGCGGGCGGGTGGCGTTCTTGCCGGTCGGGTCGCCGATCATGCCGGTGAAATCGCCGATCAGGAACAGTGCGTGATGCCCCAGATCCTGCAACTGGCGCATCTTGTTGAGCAGCACGGTGTGACCGAGGTGCAAGTCCGGCGCGGTCGGGTCGAAACCCGCCTTGACGCGCAGCGGGCGGCCAGAGGCAAGCCTTTGTTTCAGCTCATCTTCAATCAACAGCTCATGGGCGCCGCGCTTGATCTGGGCCAGCGCGTCCTGATGTGTCATTTCGGTCATATTCGTCATCAATTCAAGTCTGGGAAGACCGGCTTACCGCCCATCCCCGTGTTTCAACCGTTCGTCGGTCACGTTTTACCGCTCGATTTTCCCGCCCGCCATCCATCAGGCCGGTTTTGAGGCTATGCCCCTTTCTGGTAAAGTGCGCACCAATCAAAAAATACAGTGTATTGCTGATATACAGCAAAGCAACTCCAGGAGGCGCGAATGTTAACCCAAAACCTGCTCAGCCAAGAGCGCAAAATGAAACTGCGCTGGTTTGTCACCCTGTCCACCATGCCGCTGCTGGGGGTGGTCACCGCTTTCGGCCTGGTGCCGCAAAGCGATCTCGGCCTGAATTCGGCGAAGATCGCCGTCGAACAGATCGCCCTGCCCAAGGTTGCGCCCAGCGTAGGCGCCATCGCCAGCTTCTGGCGCAACGAGCGCGTGCAGAGCGGCGACACGGTAGTCGAATTGCTGCGCCGTCTGAACATCGAGGATGCCGCTGCCAGCGCCTACCTGCGCACCGCCCCCGAGGCCGAATCCTTCCGCAAGCTGTCCACCGGCCGCGAAGTGCAAGCCGAAACCAATGCCGACGGCGGGTTGGTCGCGCTGCGCTATCTGGGCGAGAACGGTGCGCAAGTCGTGATCGAAAAACAGGGCGACGGCTACGCAACCCGCATCCTGCCGGCGCAACTGGAGAAACGCCTGTTCGTGCGCACCGGCGAAATCAAGGGCAGCCTGTATGCCGCAACCGATGCCGCCGAGATGCCGGAAGCGGCCGCCAACCAACTGACCGAGATATTCAGCGGCGACATCGATTTCCACCATGACCTGCGCAAGGGCGACAAATTCACCGCAGTGTATGAAATGACCTACAGCAACGGGGCGCTGGTGAATACCGGCCGCATCCAGGCAGCCGAATTCATCAACCAGGGCCAGACCTATCGTGCCGTCTATTTCCAGGGCGACTACTACACGCCGGAAGGCAAGAGCGTACGCAAAGCCTTCCTGCGCTCACCCATCGAATTCTCGCGGATAAGCTCCGGCTTCACCAACTCGCGTTTCCACCCGGTGCTGAACCAGTGGCGCGCGCATAAAGGCGTGGACTTTGCCGCCCCCATCGGCACCAAGGTCAAGGCGACCTCGGACGGCGTCGTCACGTCCTTCGGCAAACAAGGCGGCTACGGCAACTTCATTGCGGTCAGCCACCAAGGCCGCTTCACCACCGTCTATGGGCATTTGTCGCGCTTTGCCAAGGGATTGCACCGCGGTCAGCGCGTGGCACAGGGCGACGTGATCGGTTATGTCGGCATGACCGGCCTGACCAGCGGCCCGCACCTGCACTACGAATTCAAGATCGACGGCCAGCAACGTGACCCGCTGCGCGTCGCCCTGCCGGATGCGAAGCCGGTCAGCCACGAAAACATGTCCACGTTCAAGGTGGCGGCAGACAATTTCGTTGCACGCCTGAACCTGCTGCGCAATACCAACCTCGCCAAGCTCGACTAAATACTCCGTGCCGCATCCGCCGGAACTGTATGTGGGGTTAATGTCCGGCACCAGCCTGGATGGCATCGATGCCGCCCTGGTCGATCTGGGCGGGGCAGAGCCCAGGTTGCTCGCCAGGCATTACGCCCCCTTCGACGATGCGCTGAAAAACGAGCTGCTCGCGCTGCACCAGCCCGGCCACGACGAACTGCACCGGACGCAACTGGCCGGCAACCAGCTGGCGCGGCGCTATGCCGCGGCAGTCAACGCTTTGCTCGGTGCGGCAAACTCGTCGAGCGCCACCATCAGGGCCATCGGCTGCCACGGCCAGACCATCCGCCACCGCCCCGAGCACGGCTACACGCTGCAAATCGGCAATGCCGCGCTGCTCGCCGAGCTGACCGGCATCACCGTCATCAGCGACTTCCGCAGCCGCGACATCGCGGCCGGCGGGCAGGGCGCGCCGCTGGTTCCGGCCTTTCACGACAAGCTGCTGCGCCATCCCGCCGCCCACCGCGTCATCGTCAACATCGGCGGCATCGCCAACCTGACCGATCTCCCCCCCGGCGGCGATACGACGGGTTTCGACAGCGGTCCCGGCAACATGCTGATGGATGCCTGGTGCATGCAGCATCTCAACAGACCCTACGACGGCAATGGCGCATGGGCGGCATCGGGCAAGGTGCTAACTTCATTGCTGGAAAGAATGCTCGCCGAGCCGTTCTTCGCCCTGCCGCCGCCCAAGAGCAGCGGGCGCGACCTGTTCAGCCTAGCCTGGCTGCGCGGCAAGCTGCAAGGCGGTGAATCGGCAGAGGATGTGCAGGCCACCCTACTGGAACTGACCTGCCGCACCATCGCTCAGGCCGTCCGGCAACACTGCACCGGCGCGACGGAAACCTATCTCTGCGGCGGCGGCGCGCGCAACTCGGCCCTGCGCACCCGCCTCGCCG
>CAYNYH010000154.1:0-3710 GCA_964401425.1 uncultured Gallionella sp.
GACCCGGCGATGGCGCCCGCATGGCCCACGGCGCGTGTCAGGGTGGCTTTCCAGCGGCCCACCACGCAGGCGACCACCGGCTTGTCAAACACGACATCGTGTTCGTAGTAGCCGCCCGGCTCGGAGTACAACACCGCTGCCTTGGTGCGCTCGTCGTTGGCCATCGCGTAGGCGAATTCGGGTGCGGCGTAATTGATGTAGATGTCCTTGCCGCTGGAGATCAGCGTCGTCGTGCCCCAGCCGCCGATGGACAGGTAGTTGGCGATGGTGGTGGTGAAGTTGCCGGAGTTGGAGAAGATGGCGATCGAGCCCTTGCGCAGGGTTTCGCCAGGGTTGTCGCCGCCCAGCGCGCCGCCGATGCGCACCTGGTTCCAGGAGTCGGCCACGCCGAGGCAGTTGCCGCCGAAGATGTCCACGCCGCGCTGCTGGCCGAGTGCGCGGATTTCGCGCGAATCATGCACCGATATTTTTTCGGTGATGATGACGACTTTTTCCACATCGGGATTGATGCGGATCAGTTCGGCCACGCCGTCGCGCACGGCGGAAGGCGGCAGGTAGACCACGCCGACGTTGAACTTGTGGCCGGCTTCCATGCCTTCGCGCACGTTGTTGTACACCGGGATGTTGCCTGCGGGCGTCTCGACGACCTGGCCGCGGCGTCCGGGCGAGGTGCCGAACACGACGTTGCCGCCGGAATAGGCATGGCTGACCGGAGTCACGGCACGGGATTCGTTGCCCGTAATGTTCAGTACGCAGATGCGGTCTTCGCGCGTGGCGATATCGGCCAGCGAGCGGATGCCAACGTAGTACTTAAAGTCTTTGATACCAGGCTTTCTCATTGCAATCACCTTTTCATTACTCGTTACTTTTCGTCCGAACGGCCACCGGGCGATTTTGTCGCACGGCGGCCGTCTGCTTGTATGTACAGGGGCTCTCGTCCGGGTCAGGCGTCGGCTGGCAGACCCAGCAGCTTCGCCACTTCGGCACGGCCGCCGCTCTTCATCCAGCGATCCGCTTCCTGCGCGTAGTTCACCACGTCGGTCATCGCGGAATCAAAGCCGAAAATTTTATAAGGGATGCGCAACGAGTCGAGCACATCCTTGAACGCGCCCATACCGCGGATTACCTGCGGGCCGCCGCGGCCGATCACCACATACAGCGGGGTGGGGCCGCGCTCGCTGAAATAATCGCGCAGCGCATCCGCCATGGCGCGGAAGGTGACAAAAATGTCGGTGTTATTGGCCTTGCCGCCGATGACGAACAGCACATTCGCCTGCTTGAGATAGTACTTGAGGGATATGCGCATCACGTCGTACATCTTCTCGTAGGGCGGGTTGCCGCCGAAGTCGGAAGAGATGATGGCGTCGTTGCCCAGCACTTCGGTGACCAGCGAATTTGCGCCGCCGCCAAAGGTTGGTGCAAGGATGGTGCCCTTGTCGTTGATCACGTAAACGTCGCTCTGCCCCTGGTAGGTGCGCAGTTCGTTGATCTCCTGCTCGAAATCGTTGGCTTCGGTGACGAACAGGTCGTCGGGCAGGGTCAGGCGATTCACGCGCGGATCGTCACGGTCGAAACCGCACTTGAAGTCGCAGGCCACCGGAACCAGCGAGCCGGACTTGCTCGGCATCATGCGGATCGGGTTGAGCTCCAGCGTGGACATGCCGTAGTGGTGATACAGATCCCACAGCTTGGGCAGGTGCTGCACCAGCGGCGAAATGATTTCCTTGGGAGCGCCGAGGTCGGTCAGCGCGTTGGAAACGATGAAGGACTTGAGGCCGGTCAGCGGGTCGAACGGGACTTCGATGATCTGGGTCTTGTCCAGCTCTTCGATGTCCATGCCGCCGTGATGAGTCAGTGTCATCACCGGTGCGCGATAGCGGGTCGAGTCGGTGATCGAGAAATAGATTTCATGCTGGGCCGGAACCGCACCTTCGAAGGTGACGCCGCGCGACTTGTAAACGACATCGCCGACCTTGTATTCGGCAAAGTACAAACGCTCTTTTTCGGCCAGCGCCGATTTCAGGTCTTTGGCGCGCCCGATCAGGCCGGACTTGCCCTTCTTGCCGATGCCGCCGCGAAAGATCGGCTTGACGAAGACCGAGCCGCACTTCTCGATCAGGCTATGTATATCGTGTTCGCTTGCTTCAGGTCCGAGCACCTCGGAGGCCGGAAAATCAACAATTTTGAGCAGCCCTGCCCCGTGGAGCATTCCACTGACGTTCATAATTACCTTACCTCTATTATTAAAAAATTGGATTCCGGTTGGTTTTTCGCCGGGAGAGAATTTTTCGAGATGCGAAGGATAGCAGGATTTGCGGTTTTGTTAATACTCCCCGGGCAGATTTTTTAACTCCGCCCGGGAATAGACCGGCCCCTTGACGGGGCATTGAATCTTGTTTTCGATGGCTGTTATGGAGCCGTTCGCCGGCGAGAGTGCTCGTTTTTTGTAACATATTGACGAGTCAGCACAATTACAGGGGGAGTTCATTACCCCCTCTGTTTTGGAGCGCGGCGAATCACGCCCCCGAGGCGGTTTCCTGCTCCAGCAATGCGCCGATCTCTTCCAGCGCCGGAAGCTCCTGCAGGGCGCGCAGGTTCAGGTCGTCGAGCATCTGCTTGGTGGTGGCGAACAGTTCCGGCTTGCCCGGCGTGTCGCGCGTGCCGACGACTTCCACCCAGCCGCGCGCCTCCAGCGTCTTCAGTACCTGCGAGGAAACCGCCACGCCGCGTATATCCTCGATGTCGCCGCGCGTGACCGGCTGGCGGTAGGCGATGATGGCGAGCGTCTCCAGCACGGCACGCGAGTAGCGCGGCGGCTTCTGCGGGTTGAGCCGGTCGAGGTATTGCTGCATTTCCGGTTTGGCGCGAAAGCGCCAGCCGCTGGCCACGCGGCCCAGCTCCACGCCGCGCCCCTGCCAGTCCTGCGCGAGCTCTTCGAGCAGCGCTTCCATCTGCTTGTTGTCCAGCGACACGTCGCTGAGCTTCTTCAGCTCCGCAACCGGCAAGGGCTCCGTAGTGGTCAGCAGCGCGGCTTCCAATATCTGCTTGAACTGCCCGGTGTCCATCTTGCCGCCGAACAGGTCGATGGGGATCGCTGCCTCGTCCGGCATCACCCCGGCTTCGACGGGTGCTGCTATTTCACTCTGCGGTAATGGCTCGGCTTGTTCTGACATAGATGCTCCCGAATGTTTCGCTTTGCTGGATTTCCACCAGGTATTCCTTGGCCAGTTCGAGGATGGCGATGAAGGTGACCACCAGTTTCGGCACGCCGTCCTGCGTATCGAACAGCTTGTCGAACGCGACGTACTCGCCGCTCTGCAGGCAGCGCAGCACATGCGTCATCTGTTCGCGCACCGACAGTTGCTCGCGGCGCACCTTGTGGTGCGTGTGAAGCTTGGCGCGCGCCAGCACGCCCAGCCAGGCCTGGCGCAGGTCTTCCACGCTGACCTGCGGCAGGCGATCCTTCACGGTGCGCTCGATCAGCACCTGCACGATCTCAAAGTCGCGCCCGGCCTGCGGCAGCTCGTTGAGCTTCTGCGCGGCCAGTTTCATCTGTTCGTATTCCAGCAGGCGGCGCATCAGTTCGGCGCGCGGGTCTTCCGCCTCCTCTTCGCTGGCCTTGGGCGGGCGCGGCAGCAGCATGCGCGACTTGATCTCGATCAGCACCGCCGCCATCAGCAGGTACTCGGCGGCCAGCTCCAGGCGGTGCT
>CAYNYH010000155.1:0-2466 GCA_964401425.1 uncultured Gallionella sp.
GCGGCGATGTCGGCAAGGCAGCCCTGATAGGCGTGGTACAGCGTCACCACCGGCTCCAGCTCGGCGCGTTCGCGGCTGAGCTTGCGGAACTGTTCCATGTCCTTGGTTGCTTCCTCGGTGCTCAGCAGCTGGTCGACTTCATGCAGGCGCTCGCTCAACTGGGCGAGTCTGGTAGCGATATTTGCTTTCATTCCAACCCTATTTCGAAGGTCAAACAAGGCGGCGACGAGCGAACGACGCGGGCAGTGCAATTGCCGCCCTGACACGGTGAGCGAAGCTTCCGGTGCGGGAAGGGCGGCCAAGCAACGGCTCCCGCAATCGGCTGGCTACGCCAGTAACGTGTCGCCGTTGCACGACTAGGAGTGAGCGAGGAAGCCAACGCAGTTTCACCGATGAAATAGGGTTGGAATCATTCGTCGGTGTGCAGGTGGTACAGGCGATGGATGATATCGAGGAAAGCCTCGCGGTCGTCGCCGTGCACCTGATTCAGCGCGTGGGTCGGTGCGTGCAGGAACTTGTTGGTCAGGCCGCTGCTCATCGCCTCCAGCACTTTCTCCGGGCTCTCGCCTTTGGCCAGCAGGCGCATGGCCTTTTCCATCTCGTGGCGGCGGTTGCGCTCGGCCTGGTCGCGCAGGGCGCGGATGGTCGGCACCACCTCGCGCGATTCCATCCAGTGGATGAAATCGTTCACGCCGGAGTCGATGATGACCTCGGCTTCGCGGACCGCGTTCTGGCGCGCGTCGAGGCCGTCCTTCACCACTTCGGCGAGGTCGTCCACGCTGTAGAGAAACACGTCGCTCAGTTCCGCGACTTCCGCTTCCACGTCGCGCGGCACGGCCAGGTCGACGATGAACAGCGGGCGGTGCCTGCGCGCCTTCAGCGCGCGCTCCACCATGCCCTTGCCGAGGATGGGCAGCGGGCTGGCGGTGCAGGTGACGATGATGTCGTGGTGCGCGAGCTGCTCCGGCAGCTCGTTCAGGGTGATCGCGTGGCCGTTGATGCGCCGCGCCAGCACATGGGCGCGCTCCAGCGTGCGGTTGGCGACGGTGATGTGTTTGGGGTTGCGTGCCGCGAAGTGCACCGCGTTGAGCTCGATCATCTCGCCCGCGCCGATGAACAGCACGCGCTGCTCGGCGATGCTCGGGAAGATGCGCTCGGCAAGGCGCACCGCTGCGGCGGCCATCGACACGAGGTTCGCGCCGATCTCGGTCTGGGTGCGCACGTCCTTGGCGACCGAGAAGGTGCGCTGAAATAGCTTGTGCAGCAAAAAGCCCAGCGTACCCGCCTCTTCGGCCTGGCGCACCGCCTGCTTCATCTGCCCGAGGATCTGCGGTTCGCCGAGCACCATCGAATCCAGCCCGCTTGCGACGCGGAACGAGTGCTTCACGGCCTGCTCGCGCTGCAGCATGTAGAGATAGGGATCGATGTCCTTGCGCGGCAGGCGGTGGTATTGCGCCAGCCAGTCGATGGCATGCTCGGGCTGCGCGGCGTTGCAATACAGCTCGGTGCGGTTGCAGGTGGACAGGATCGCCGCCTCCTTTGCCGCGCCGTTCTCCACGAGGTTGCGCAGGGCGTCCTCCATCCCGTCGGCGTTGAACGCGACCTGCTCGCGCACGGCGAGCGGCGCGGTCTGATGGTTAATGCCAAAGGCGAACAACTGCATGGTATGTGACGGACAGCAAAGCTAAATAAGTGGCGGATTATAGTCGCAACGGCGGGGTAATACCAACCGGGGCGGCGCGGCCGCATGGCCGGTGGGCGCTGCGGGCTTGCGTAGGACTACTCCTCTTCGGGCAGATTCAATCGCTCCAGCACCTGCCAGGCCAGGCTGCGGCAGATGTTGTTCAGCACCGTCGGCAGATCGGGCGTTATCTGGTCTTCCAAGAGCAGCTTGCTGGCGCTCACCGAATACACCGGTTCGAGCAGGCGCGGGCGGTATGCCTGCATCATCTCGTCCAGCGTGCGTTCCGCCGCCATCTGCTGCCACGGATTGGTCGGCCATTGCGACGGGATGCCGTAGGCCCTCGGGAAAGCGTCGAGATCGTTGCGCACCGTGCGGATGTCCTCGTGCGACTCGCGGAAGGGCAGCAGCACGAGCCCCGACATCTCGTAGAATTTCTTGTCCATCTCCGGGCGGTTGCCGCCGCCGTCGATCACCCCCAGCCACTTTGGCCGCGATTCCAGCCTGGCGACGATTTCCGCGAGCCGGTCCGGCGAGCGCCCGTCGAGCGGGGTGTAGCGCCGGATGCCGCGCGACAGCGGATCGCGCGCTGCATCGGTGAGCACGGCGATGGAGCGCCTGCCGAGCAGCCCGAGGCCGTGGCACAGCATGTGCGTGATGCTGGTCTTGCCGGTGCCGCCCTTGTTGCCGATCACGCAAATCAGCCGTTCCATGCCTTTCTCCGCCAGGTTTATCCTGAAGCTGTTTCAAAAATTCGCGAGGAGGGATGGATGCAAGGCGCACGG
>CAYNYH010000155.1:2566-3642 GCA_964401425.1 uncultured Gallionella sp.
AGAAACCGGAATGTACACAGGAGTACATGAGGATTTCGAGTACCGCGCAACGCTGCAGACGCCCTCCGCAGCAATTTTTGGGCAGCTTCAGGCGTAGGGTAGCGAAATTCGGCACGACTGTCAGCATGGGGATTACTCCGCAGCACGTAGCGTGCGCGGTGCGCACGGCAATGCAGCCCGAAACCGTGCTGCCAGCAGGGATTTCCCGGTGCCGCCGAGCTTGCATTTCACCCGTCTTTCCAGTACCTTGCGAACCTCGCTAGGGGTCTTCGCCGGTATCTGAACGGGGCGGAGTGAGAGACACCCTTTGAACCTGTGCGGGCAATGCCGCAAAGGGAAGCATCCACGCGGTGCTCCCCGCCATTTTGGAGCATCATCATGAACGCCAATCCCAAGTTTATCGCCGAAGCCGCTCACGTTGACGAAGCGGCTGTCAAACCGCTGCCGAACTCGCGCAAGGTGTACGTGCAGGGCAGCCGCCCCGACATCCGCGTGCCGATGCGCGAAATCTCGCAGGCCGACACGCCGAGTGGCATGGGCGCGGAAAAGAACCCGCCGATCTACGTGTACGACTGCTCCGGCCCCTATACCGACCCGGCGGCGAAGATCGACATCCGCTCCGGCCTGCCCGCGCTGCGCGAGGCGTGGATCGCCGAACGCGGCGACACCGAGACGCTCGACAAACTGTCTTCCGCTTACGGCCAGCAGCGCCTCAACGACCCCGAGCTGGCGGAGCTGCGCTTCAACCTCCAGCGCGCGCCGCGCCGCGCCAAGCACGGCAGGAACGTCACGCAGATGCATTACGCGAAGCAGGGCATCATCACGCCCGAGATGGAGTACATAGCGATCCGCGAGAACCAGCGCCGCGAGGGGCTTTCCGAGATGATGCTGCAACAGCATCCCGGCGAGAATTTCGGTGTGGCGATGCCCAAGCAGATCACGCCGGAATTCGTGCGCAGCGAAGTGGCAGCGGGCCGCGCGATTATCCCCGCCAACATCAACCACCCCGAAGTCGAGCCGATGATCATCGGGCGCAACTTCCTCGTGAAGATCAACGCCAACATCGGCAACTCGGC
>CAYNYH010000156.1:0-3513 GCA_964401425.1 uncultured Gallionella sp.
TGGTACCCACGTTCACGTGGGGCTTCGTACGTTCAAATTTGCTCTTTGCCATGATTGAGTTCTCCGACTTTAAGTTATTTCTTGCTATTCATGATTGCTTCAGCAACGTTCTTGGGTGCTTCGGTGTAGTGCTTGAATTCCATGGTGTAAGTCGCACGGCCCTGAGTAGCGGAACGCAACGCAGTCGAGTAACCGAACATCTCGGACAAGGGGACTTCAGCCTTGACCGTCTTGCCGCCACCAACCATATCATCCATGCCCTGCACCATCCCGCGGCGTGATGACAAGTCACCCATCACCGTGCCGGTATAGTCTTCCGGGGTTTCCACTTCCACGGACATCATCGGCTCCAGCAGCACTGGACTGGCCTTGCGCATACCATCCTTGAACGCCATCGATGCGGCCATCTTGAACGCGTTCTCGTTTGAGTCCACGTCGTGGTAGGAACCGTCGAACAGGGTAACCTTGACATCGACCACCGGGAAGCCCGCCAGCACGCCGCTTGGCAGCGATTCGCGCAAGCCCTTTTCCACTGCGGGGATAAATTCGCGAGGAACGGTACCGCCCTTGATCGCGTCAACGAACTCAAAGCCTTTGCCAGCCTCGTTTGGCTCCATCTTGATCCACACGTGACCGTACTGACCACGACCACCGGTCTGTTTGGCGTACTTGCCTTCGACTTCCACAGGCTTGCGGATCGCCTCGCGATAGGCCACTTGCGGCGCACCCACGTTAGCTTCCACGCCGAATTCGCGCTTCATACGGTCAACCAGGATTTCCAGGTGCAACTCGCCCATGCCAGACATGATGGTCTGGCCGGATTCTTCGTCGGTACGCACGCGGAATGAAGGATCTTCTGCAGCCAGACGCCCCAGCGCAATACCCATCTTTTCCTGGTCAACCTTGGTCTTTGGCTCGACTGCAACGTGAATCACCGGCTCCGGGAATACCATGCGCTCAAGAATGATCGGCTTATCCGGATCGCACAGCGATTCGCCAGTAGTCACATCTTTCAAACCGATACAGGCGGCGATATCGCCCGCCAGGATCTCCTCGACCTCTTGGCGCTCGTTCGCGTGCATCTGCACGATACGACCGATACGCTCTTTCTTGCCCCTGACCGAGTTGTAGACCGTATCACCCTTCTTCAACACGCCAGAATAGACGCGCACAAAGGTCAATTGCCCAACGAACGGGTCGGTCATCAGCTTGAATGCCAGCGCAGAGAACTTCTCGCTGTCGTCAGCCTTGCGACTGGCCGGCTCACCCGCCTCGGTTTCACCTTTCACATCAGGAATATCGACCGGCGACGGCAGGAACATAATCACCGCATCCAGCATGCGCTGCACGCCCTTGTTCTTGAAAGCGCTACCGCACAACATCGGCTGGATTTCACAGGCGATGGTACGGGTGCGGATTCCAAGAATAATTTGCTCTTCGGTCAACCCGCCATTTTCGAGGTATTGATTCATCAAATCCTCGGATGCCTCGGCAGCCGACTCGACCATCTTCTCGCGCCACTCCTTGGCGGTCTCCAGCAAATCAGCCGGAACTTCCTTGTATTCGAACTTCATCCCCTGGGACGCTTCGTCCCAGATGATCGCCTTCATCTTGATCAGATCGACAACACCAACGAAACCTTCCTCTGCACCAATAGGAATCACGAGAGGGACAGGATTGGCCTTCAGGCGGGTCTGCATCTGCGTAACCACTTTGAAGAAGTTGGCACCGGTACGGTCCATCTTGTTCACGAACGCCAAGCGCGGCACACGATACTTATTGGCTTGGCGCCACACAGTCTCGGATTGCGGCTGCACACCACCCACGGCGCAATACACCATGCACGCACCATCCAGCACGCGCATGGAACGCTCGACCTCGATGGTGAAATCCACGTGCCCCGGCGTATCGATGATATTGAAACGATGCTCAGGGTAGGAGTTATCCATACCCTTCCAGAAGCAGGTGGTCGCAGCGGAAGTAATGGTGATGCCGCGCTCCTGCTCCTGCTCCATCCAGTCCATCGTGGCCGCACCATCGTGCACTTCACCGATCTTGTGACTCACCCCCGTATAGAACAGGATGCGCTCGGTCGTCGTAGTCTTACCCGCATCGATGTGCGCACTGATGCCGATGTTGCGATAGCGTTCGATTGGTGTTTTGCGTGCCACGGTGTACCTAACCTTGTCTTTATACTTTTAGAAACGGAAATGCGAGAACGCCTTGTTGGCCTCGGCCATGCGATGCACTTCTTCGCGCTTCTTCACTGCGCCGCCGCGGCCTTCGGATGCATCGATCAGTTCACCGGCCAGACGCATACCCATGGATTTTTCACCGCGCTTGCGCGCAGCTTCGCGCACCCAGCGCATTGCCAGCGCCATACGGCGCGAAGGACGCACTTCCACCGGCACCTGGTAGTTTGCACCGCCCACACGGCGGCTTTTCACTTCCACCTGAGGCTTGGCATTATTCAATGCCAGATTGAATACCTCGATCGCATCCTTCCCGGTTTTCTTGCCGATTTGCTCCAGCGCGCCGTACAGAATGCGCTCGGCAACCGACTTCTTGCCAGCCGTCATCAATACGTTAACGAATTTGGACAAATCCTGGTTGCCGAATTTCGGATCCGGCAGGACTTCACGTTTGGGGACTTCTCTGCGTCTTGGCATAGCTACCTCAGTTTATTTTTGGCTCGAAATGAATTGCTTGAAAATTACGCCTTCTTGGCGCGTTTCGCACCGTACTTGGAACGCGCCTGTTTACGATCTTTCACGCCAGCCGTATCGAGGCTGCCGCGCACCATGTGGTAACGCACACCCGGCAAGTCCTTCACACGGCCACCGCGCAACAACACCACCGAGTGCTCCTGCAAGTTATGGCCCTCGCCACCGATATAACTGATCACCTCAAAGCCGTTGGTCAGGCGCACCTTGGCCACCTTACGCAGCGCGGAGTTAGGTTTTTTCGGCGTAGTGGTGTACACGCGGGTACATACCCCACGCTTCTGCGGAGAACCACCGAGAGCGGGCACCTTGCTCTTCTCTACGATTGCAACGCGCGGCTTGCGGATCAACTGGTTAATGGTTGGCATATCTGTACACCCTAAAAAATTCTGAAATTTTGTTAAAAATCAAATCAATAAAAACATACCGTCGCAGCATGACTTGAATAATCGTCCGCTGCGACGGAAAAAAGGTTGCGAATTCTATTGAGAAACCCCGGGGGTGTCAAGCAAATCGCCCGACGCAACCGCATCAGCTTCCTGCAACTCGCGCCCTTCAGCCATATCGATACCCAAACGCTGCTTGCGCCGCGTGTTGTGGTAGGCCAGACCCGTACCCGCCGGGATCAGGCGCCCCACGATGACGTTCTCTTTCAGCCCACGCAGGTCATCCCTCTTGCCCATGATGGCGGCTTCGGTCAACACGCGCGTGGTTTCCTGGAAGGAAGCCGCAGAGATAAACGAATCGGTGGACAACGAAGCCTTGGTGATACCCAGCAGCATGTAATCGA
>CAYNYH010000157.1:0-3425 GCA_964401425.1 uncultured Gallionella sp.
CGCTGTATCTCGGCATGATTGCCGGACAGCAGCACCGGGGGCACGGCTTCACCATTAAACACTTCCGGGCGGGTGTAGTGCGGGCAATCCAGCAGGCCCTGCACGAAGGAATCCTGCTCCGCCGATTCGGCATCGCCCAATACACCGGGCAGTTGCCGCACCAGGCTGTCCATCAACACCATCGCCGCCAACTCGCCACCGGACAACACATAGTCGCCGATGGAAATCTCTTCATCCACATACCGGCGGATCAGGCGTTCATCGATGCCTTCATAACGTCCCGCCAGCAAAATCAAACCTTCGTCCGGCTGCGCCACCAGCTCCTTGACCACCGCATGGGTCAGCAGCCTGCCCTGCGGCGACAGATACACCACGCGGCTCTTCTTCACGCCGCCGGCCGCCTGCCGTTGCCTGGCCGCGTTGATCGCGCCCGCCAGCGGCTCCGCCAGCATCACCATCCCGGGGCCGCCGCCGTAGGGGCGGTCGTCGATGGTGCGGTAGTTGTCGCTCGTGAAATCGCGCGGATTCCACGTCCTCAATTCATAGTTGCCCTGTTCTGCCGCGCGCCGCGTGATGCCGTATTGCGTCAGCGCATCGAACATCTGCGGAAACAGCGTGATGACGTCGAAGATCATCTCAGGTATTCCGCCGACCAATCCACAAGGATGGTCCTGTTTTTCAAATCCACCTGCTTGATGGCCGAGGCCACAAACGGGATCAGGATTTCGCCGCTGTCGCCCCGCACGCTCAACACCTCGTTCGCGCCGGTCTCCAGCAGGTTTGCCACCGTTCCCAACGATACGCCCGCCTCATTCACCACGGCGAGCCCGATCAGGTCCGACCAGTAGTATTCGCCTTCGCCCTGCTCCGGCAGGCTGTCGCGCGGCACGGCAATCAGCAGGCCCTTGAGTTTCTCGGCTGCATTGCGATCCGGGCAATCCGGCAACTGCGCCACCAGGGTCTTGCCATGCACCTCGCACTCCTGCGCCTTCACCTCGCGCCACGGGCCTTGTTCATGGCCAATCCACCAAGTCCGGTAATCCAGCAGGCTGTCGACATACTCGGTGAACGTCTGGATCTTGATCCAGCCGCGGATGCCGTGTGCGGCCGCTATGCGCCCCATGATGACCATGGAGCCAGCTTCGTCAGGCCTAGGCAGCGACACTCTCGAATCAGGCCGCAGCGACACTCTTGAATCAGGCTGCCGCAGCTCCGGCGCGCTTGACCAGCTTGGCAACGGCTTCGCTCAATTGCGCGCCCTTGCTTTGCCAGTGGCTCACGCGCTCCATTTGCAGGCGCAGCGCTTCCGGTCCTTCGGACAGGAGCGGATTGTAGAAGCCGACGCGCTCGATGAAACGGCCGTCACGGCGGTTGCGCGAATCTGCAACTACGACGTTGTAAAACGGACGGTTCTTGGAGCCGCCACGGGAAAGACGAATAATGACCATATAAAACCTATTTAAGTTATAAGCCCAGCAAAAGGGCGCGAATTCTACGACACTTGGGGTGGTTCTTGCAACCCATAGAAAATCAACGGGTTTATCGGTGGAGCAGCACTTCCAGGACGAACTTGGTGCCGAGGTAGGCCAGCAGCAGGAACACGAAGCCGCTCACCGTCCAGCGCACCGCGGTGCGGCCGCGCCAGCCGTAGGAATAATGCCCCCAGAGCAGCACGGCAAACACGCCCCAGGACACGAAGCCGAACAGCACCTTGTGGTTGAACTGCCATGCCTTGCCGAAGATTTCCTCGGAGAACATCACGCCGGATGCGAGCGTCAGCGTCAGCAGCACGAAGCCGATGGCGATCATGCGGAACAGCAGGGTTTCCATGGTCAGCAGCGGCGGCAGGCTCTGCAGCACGCGCGGCAGGGTCGCGTGGTGCAGGCGTTTTTCCACCTGCGAGATCAGCACCGCGTGCAGCATGGCGATGGTGAACAGGCTGTAGGCCAGCATCGCGGCGGCGATATGCGCCTTGAAGGCGAACAAGGCGGTGTTCTCCAGCTGGTGCGCCGAAGGAAAGAGTTCCGGCAGCAGCACGGCCACCGACGCGAGGGGCAAGACCAGCGCCTGCAACCCGCCGATGGGGTAGAAGAAGCGCGCCAGCCAGTACACCAAGAGCGTCAGCCAGAAGATCAGCGACAGCGCGTTGAGCAGGCTCAGGTTAAAGCCGCCGTTGGCGAACACATCCTGGATGAGCAGGTAACCGTGCAATACCAGCGGAATCAGCACCAGATGCCCGATCGCCCCGCGGCTTAACGCATCCCCCTCGCCGCGCGCCTGCGCCCGCCAGAAATAGGCGGCCAGCACGCCATAGGCGGCGGCAACGATCAGGGAAAGGAGAATGTTAGGCATTTCTGTCAGGATGTTTTAGACTTCGCGAATTCTACACCATACGCAATAACATACCCATATGCTGGACAATCTGACGCAACGCCTTTCCGGCGTCATCAAAACGCTGCGCGGCCAGGCGCGCCTTACCGAAAGCAACATCCAGGACACGCTGCGCGAAGTGCGCATGGCGCTGCTCGAAGCCGACGTCGCGCTGCCGGTGGTCAAGGAATTCATCGCTCAGGTCAAGCAGGCCGCGCTCGGCCAGGAAGTCATCGGTAACCTGAATCCGGGGCAGGCGCTGATCGGCGTGGTGCACCGCGAGCTCACCAAACTGATGGGCGAGCACAACGACGCGCTCAATCTCGCGACCACCCCGCCTGCCGTGATCCTGATGGCGGGTTTGCAGGGCGCGGGCAAGACCACCACCAGCGGCAAGCTCGCCAAGCTGCTGCGCGACCAGCACAAAAAGAAGGTGCTGCTGGTCAGTTGCGACGTGTACCGCCCCGCGGCGATCGAGCAACTGCGCACGCTCGCGCAGCAACTGGAGATCGATTTCTTCGTCTCCGACCTCAGCCAGAAGCCGCAGGACATCGCGCTGGCCGCGCATGACTACGCGAAGAAGCACTATCACGACGTGCTGATCGTCGACACCGCCGGCCGTCTCGCCATCGACGAAGCGATGATGGACGAGATCAAGCAGCTGCATGCCGCGCTCAGGCCGATCGAGACGCTGTTCGTGGTCGACGCGATGACCGGTCAGGACGCGGTGAACACCGCCAAGGCGTTCGGCGAAGCACTGCCGCTGACCGGCGTGATCCTCACCAAGCTGGACGGCGATGCGCGCGGCGGCGCGGCGCTGTCGGTGCGCCACATCACCGGCAAGCCGATCAAGTTCGTCGGCGTGAGCGAAAAGCCCGCCGGCCTGGAGGCCTTCCACCCCGAGCGCATGGCCTCGCGCGTGCTCGGCATGGGCGACGTGCTGTCGCTGATCGAGGAAGCGCAGCGCGGCGTCGACCACGCCGAAGCCGAGAAGCTCGCCAAGAAAGTCAAAAGCGGGCAAGGCTTCGACCTCAACGACTTCAAGATGCAGATCG
>CAYNYH010000158.1:0-3311 GCA_964401425.1 uncultured Gallionella sp.
GATTCGCGCCTGCGTTCCCTGCGCGATTATCTGCGGCTGTTCGCTTTGGGAGGCGCCGGCAGCGGTATCGGGGCCTTGATCGGGGTCTCTGCATTGCTGGTTTCCGGGTTGGTGCCACACGAAGCCTTTTTGCTGGGACTGGTTCAGTGGTGGATGGGCGATACACTCGGCATCATCCTGATTGCGCCCCTGTTCCTGGTCTGGCGCCTGGAGAAAAACGACTGGCTCGAGATGAAACGGGTGCATGTGGCCGTATTGCTGCTCGGTCTGACCTTCCTGGCTGGTCAGGCCGTTTTTCTCGACTGGTTCCACGGCAGTATCGGCCTGGTGGCCAAAGGCTACGTAATATTCCTGTTCATCGCCTGGGTGGCGGTGCGCCTGGGCACTTGGGGAACCGTGGTTGCACTGGTCATGACGGCGGCCCAGGCATTGCTGGGCGCGCATTATGGAACCGGCTTCTTCGCCGGCGATATCGCCACAACCCATCTGACCAATTACTGGCTATACATGGTGATCCTGTCCGTGGTCGGCATGGCGCTGGCTACTCACTTCGCCGATCACAGGCGTGCGGAACGCCAGTTGCGCCACCTCTCTGCGCACCTGCAATAGGTGCGCGAGGAAGAAAAGGCCGGCATCGCGCGCGAAATCCACGACGATCTGGGCGGCACGCTGACCGCCATTAAAATGGAGATTTACTGGCTGGGGCGCGGGTTGCCTGCAGGCAAGAGCTCGGCGCCGCTGATGGAGCGCATCGAGTCGATGTCGCTGTTGCTCGATAACGCGGTAGGCGTCACACGGCGCGTCATTACCGAACTGCGCCCGACCATACTCGACGATCTCGGCCTGCTGGCGGCGATAGAATGGCAAGCCGCGCAGTTCCAGAAACGCACCGGCATTCCGTGCCGGGTAAACTGTATCGAGGACAAGGGCAGCCTGGACAAGCAAAGCTCGATCGCGCTGTTTCGCATCTTTCAGGAAGCGTTGACCAATGTCGCACGGCATTCCGGCGCGTCCAGGGTAGAAGTCGAGTTCTACCACGGCGATGAAGAAGTATCGCTGTCGATCAGCGACGATGGCTGCGGCATGCCGGGTGGTCATGTCATTGCCCCGGATTCCTATGGCATTCGCGGTATGTTCGAGCGTGTCGGGCAACTGGGGGGGAAGGTCAGGTTTGACAACCGGCCCGGCGGCGGGCTTATCGTGGTGGTAGCCTTGCCGCTTTCCGCCAGCCATCGAGAAGAGGAAAAAATATGATTCGCATTGTGATTGCCGACGACCACGCCATTGTGCGCCAGGGGTTGAAGAAAATCCTGGATGAGAGCATTGAGATGAAAATCGTGGCGGAACACACCAACGGCGCGGATGCGCTGCGCTGGATTCGCGCCAACGACTGCGACGTGGCGCTGCTCGACATTGCCATGCCCGGCATGAGCGGTATCGATGTGCTCAAGCAGCTCCATGAGGAAAAGCCGAAACTGCCGATCCTGATCCTCAGCATCTACCCGGAAGACCAGTATGCAGTGCGCCTGATCAAGGCTGGTGCGGCCGGCTACCTGACCAAGGAAAGTGCGCCAGAGGTCGTGATGGAGGCGGTGCGCCGCGTGGCGGCCGGCAAGAAATACATCAGCCCGGCAGTGGCAGAAATGCTCGCCAACGAATTCGGCGCACCGGAAGGGAAGCTTCCGCACGAAACCCTGTCGGATCGCGAATTCCAGATTTTCCGGCTGTTCGCTTCGGCCAGAACGGCCACGGAAATCGCCGATACCCTTTCCTTGAGCGTGAAAACAGTCAGCACCTACCGCAGCCGTATCCTGGAAAAAATGCAACTGCGCAACAATGCCGAGCTGATGCGCTACGCCGTCGAAAAACACCTCATGGAGTAGCTGCTGCTACGCAGTGGGCAATCCTGCCGATACCGCCACCACGCTCCCTGTGTAGTGGCTGTCAGATAAACGCCGACAACAAAACCTTATTTCCTCCTACGCCGCGGAAGGATGGACGCCGATGGCGTGTCTCCCATGCGGGCGGGCATCATGCACCCTCGGATTTTGCAGGAACAATCGGCGTGGCGAGAGGTGGAACGATGAACGTATTTATTGTGGAGGATGCGGCGATCATGCTCGGAAACCTCCGATCCATCCTGTCCGATATTCCCGGCGTTACGGTAATTGGCCATGCGTCGGATGAGGCGGAGGCGATCGAGCGCATCGATACGCTGCTGCCGGATTTCGTGATTCTTGACATCGGCCTGAGGAACGGGGCGGGGATCGGCATGCTGGAAAGCATCAAAAAGCACCATCCCAGCATCAAGGTCGTGGTATTGACCGGCTGCACCGACGAGTTTTATTCCGATCGCTGCAAACGCGCCGGAGCGGACTATTTTTTCGACAAGACTTTCCAGCTTACGCGGGTTCGCGCAGCCTTGCGGCAATGGGTATGTCCCGGCCGCTGGGACGGTAGGTTTGAAGCCTTGCAGACATCCGGATGTTGAACTTGCCGCAATAACTTCACGGCAACCGAATTTCAAGGTGACATGATGGCTTTAATCTGGACAAGGAAATTGAGTGTCGGAAATGAGACGCTCGATTCCGAGCACAAAAATCTGATCGGCATAGTCAACAGCATAGAATATGCCATCGAAACAAAGGACTGTGACGCCCTGTTGCGGGAGTTCAAGTTGCTCAGGGATTGTGTGCATGTCCACTTTGCGAATGAGGAAAAATTTGCGCAGGCGATCAATTTTCCCTTTACCCAGCACAAACTGGAGCATCAGCATTTGCAAAATGAGCTGCAGCATACCGGGCACGAGCTGGATACCATGAGCGGCGTATGGTCCGAGTACATCATGGATCATTACCCGCAATTCCTGAGGGACTGGCTGGTCGGGCATATCACCGGCGAAGACATGCAGATGAAACCGGCGCTGCAAACCCTTCCCTATGGCTTCAAACCTGGCTGAGAACCGGTTAAACCCGGTTCTCCTCCCGTTAACCGCCTGCAAGGCGGTTTTTTTTGTTCAGCAGGGAGGCTACGGCCCCGGTGCGATAGCGCATTGCTACAATAAGCAGGCGGTGCGGGGGAGTGCTGCAAAATATATGGCGTATCCGAAACCGGTCGGGAGTTGAAGCAGAATGATGTGGAGTCAGGCGATTGTAAAGGGCAGGCTGACCGGGGTTGGCGACGGGGTCTGGTCGGGCGATACTTTCAAGGCATCCACCATCGAAATCGGTGGGCAAACCCTCCATGGCATACGTGTCGCCCGCTGCCTGCTCGACCGCATGGAAGCGGGAAAGGAAATGGAACTGCTCATT
>CAYNYH010000159.1:0-3293 GCA_964401425.1 uncultured Gallionella sp.
CCGAAGGTGGGCACGGTGTCCGCCGACGTGGCGGGTGCGGTGAGGAATGCCAAGGCCGGTCAGGTGCAGTACCGCACCGACAAGAACGGCATCGTACAGTGCACCATCGGCCGTGCTTCGTTCGCGCCGGAAGCCCTGCGCGAAAACCTGCTGGCGTTGGTTGATGCGCTGAACAAGGCCAAGCCCGCTGCATCCAAGGGGGTGTACCTGAAGAAGGTGTCCATCTCCAGCACCATGGGTGCAGGCATCCGCATCGAGCAGGCTAGCCTGACGGCATAGTGTTTTGAATTCGGCGGCAGGATGAAAATCCTGTCGCCTCTGATCTTTGGACTGCTGGCGTGCTGGCAGCATCAAAGACCGTAGGTGTCGAAGGAGCTGTTGGCCGGAGGCTTAATTGGCGGAGTGATCCGTCGGCCCACGTAGATGGTGTGGCCCGCGAGCAGGAGTTGTTTTCCTGGCTCAAGGTCGCTGTTGTAACCGATGGAATGTGCGCAAGTGCATTCCGGAAAAAATGGAGGAAGACTTGAGTCTCAATCTGCAAGAGAAACAGGCAGTGGTCGCGGAAGTCAGTGCACAGGTTGCAAAGGCCCAGACCATCGTCTTGGCAGAGTATCGTGGCATCCAGGTCGGCGACATCACCAGGCTGCGTGCCAACGCACGCAAGTCGGGGGTGTATTTCCACGTGTTGAAGAACACGCTGGCGCGCCGCGCGGTGCAGGGTACCCAGTTCGAATCCCTGGCTGACAAGATGGTCGGACCGCTGGTGTATAGCATCAGCGCGGACGCCGTCGCTGCCGCCAAGGTGGTGCATGAATTCGCCAAGACGAACGACAAGCTGGTGGTGAAGGCGGGGTCATACAACGGCAAGGTGCTGGATGCTGCGGGCGTGAATGCGCTGGCTTCCGTACCGTCGAAGGAAGTCCTGCTGGCACAACTGTGCGGTTTGCTGCAGTCGCCGGTTTCTGGCCTGGCCCGCGTGCTTGGCGCGGTTGCCGCGAAGAAAGAACCTGCTGCTGCTTGATCCGATTAATTTTTAAAGATAGGAAAACAAAATGGCATTCGATAAAGACGCATTTTTGGCTGCACTGGACAATATGTCCGTGCTGGAACTCAATGAGCTGGTCAAGGCGATTGAAGAGAAGTTCGGTGTTTCCGCTGCTGCGATGGCCGCTCCGGCTGCTGGCGGCGGTGCTGCCGCTGGCGCTGCTGCCGCTGAGCAAACCGAATTCACCGTGATCCTGAAGTCCGCCGGCGACAACAAGGTGAACACGATCAAGGTGGTTCGCACCATCACCGGTCTGGGCCTGAAGGAAGCCAAGGATCTGGTGGACGGCGCACCGAAGCCTCTGAAGGAAGGCGTGTCCAAGGCTGACGCTGACGCAATCGCCAAGCAACTGACCGAAGCTGGCGCAACTGCTGAAATCAAGTAAGGTTGTACGTGGCAGAAAGGCTGGCGGCTTACCGTCAGCCTTTTGCCGCTTTAAGAAGCCAGCGGCCAGGAAGCCGATAATCACTTCCTACCCCCTGTCTTTTTAGTTCCGGCATAACCTGAAGGTTAGCCTGCACTGAAACTTCGTTTTCCTTCGATCGTGGAGATTATATGAGCTACTCTTTTACCGAAAAAAAACGCATTCGTAAAAGTTTTGCCAAGCGAGTCGGCGCGTTACCGGTTCCATTCCTGTTGTCTACCCAACTGGAATCCTTTGCCGCATTCCTGCAAGCCTATACTCCGCCGGAACAACGGAAGAATGAAGGCCTGCAGGCTGCCTTTAACGGGATTTTCCCGATCGAGAGCCATTCCAAAAACGCACGCCTCGACTTTGTCAGCTACCAGCTCGGCATGCCGCCGTTCGATGTCAAGGAATGCCAGCAGCGCGGCCTGACCTATGCCTCGCCGCTGCGCGCGCGCGTGCGCCTGACCATCATGGACAAGGAAGCGTCCAAGCCCACAGTCAAGGAAGTGAAGGAACAGGAAGTGTACATGGGCGAAATGCCGCTCATGACGCCCACCGGTTCGTTCGTGATCAACGGCACCGAGCGCGTCATCGTGTCGCAGCTGCACCGTTCGCCCGGCGTGTTCTTCGAGCACGACCGCGGCAAGACCCATTCATCCGGCAAGCTGCTGTTCTCCGCGCGCATCATCCCGTATCGCGGTTCCTGGCTGGATTTCGAATTCGACGCGAAGGACTACGTGTACTTCCGTATCGACCGCCGCCGCAAGATGCCGGTCACCATCCTGTTGCGTTCGCTCGGCTACAGCAACGAAGACATGCTCAAGATGTTCTTCGAGTTCGATACTTTCCACCTGGGCAAGAAGGGCATCCAGTTCGAGGTAGTGGCCGAGCGCCTGCGCGGCGACGTGGCGCGCTTCGACATCCTCGGCAAATCCGGCAAGGTCATCGTGGCCAAGGACAAGCGCATCACCGTGCGCCATATCCGCGAAATGCAGGAGGCCGGCATCGACAAGCTGGCCGTTACCGAAGAGTTCCTGGTCGGTCGCGTGATTGCAACCAACATCGTGGACAAAGAAAGCGGCGAAATCATCGCCAATGCCAACGACGAGATCACCGAAGCGCTGCTGCACAAGCTGCAAGCCGCCGGCATCGCTAAAATCCAGACGCTGTACACCAATGACCTGGACCACGGCGCGTTCATTTCGCAAACCCTGCGTACCGACGAAACCGTCGACCAGTGGACGGCGCGCGTGGCGATCTATCGCATGATGCGCCCCGGCGAGCCGCCGACCGAAGAGGCCGTTGAGGGCCTCTTCCACGGGCTGTTCTTCAGCGAAGAACGCTACGACCTGTCGGCCGTCGGCCGCATGAAGTTCAACCGCCGCGTGGGTCGCGAAGAACTGACCGGCGCATCGATCCTGTCCAACGAGGACATCGTCGAGGTGGTGAAGATATTGGTCGAGCTGCGTAATGGCCGCGGCGAAATCGACGACATCGATCACCTCGGCAATCGCCGCGTGCGCGCCGTGGGCGAGCTGGCCGAAAACCAGTTCCGCGCCGGTTTGGCGCGCGTGGAGCGCGCCGTCAAGGAGCGCCTCGGCCAGGCCGAGACCGACAACCTGATGCCGCATGACCTGATCAACGCCAAACCGATCTCGGCGGCGGTCAAGGAATTCTTCGGCTCCAGCCAGTTGTCGCAGTTCATGGACCAGACCAATCCGCTGTCCGAAATCACCCACAAGCGCCGTATTTCCGCGCTGGGACCTGGCGGCCTGACGCGCGAACGCGCCGGCTTCGAGGTGCGCGACGTGCACCCGACGCACTACGGGCGCGTGTGCC
>CAYNYH010000160.1:0-3278 GCA_964401425.1 uncultured Gallionella sp.
AGGTCAGCACCTCGAAAGTGGTGCGCGCTGCGGGATCGCGGTCGAATACGCTGGCGATGTCTTCCCTAATGTTCCCGAACATCCTGGTGTTCTTCCTGGTAACGCGATTTGAGGCGTGCATTGTACTCGGTTGTCACGCTCAGGATGCCGCGCAGGATGTTGACCTCCTCCTGCTCCAGCCGCGCACGCGCATACAATCGGCGCAGGCGCTGCATCAGGCGCGCGGGGTTCTGCGTGGTGAAGAAACCAATCTCGAACAGGGTTTTCTCCAGATGCGCGAAAAAACCTTCCACCTGTTCGTGCGTGGCAGGCCGCACCTTCGACACGTTACTGATAGAACTACTAGCCATTCGACTAGGTGAGCCAACTACACTCGCCAAGTCGCTGGTTATGGCGAAGCCAGCCGTTTGCGGGAGAAGGTGCGATGCAGCCACTCCCGCGCCCGTCGGCTGTGCCGCACCGTGTCGTGGCTGCACTTCCGGCACGCCCGGCACAGGATTTTGCGCCGCCACACTTAATTCGTAGCCCATCACCTGCACCGCGGCCGCCAGATTGAGGGAGGAGAAATCCGGGTTGGCGGGAATGTTGACCAGCAGTTGCGCCTTGCCCATCTCCTCGTTGGTCAGGCCGGACATCTCGGTGCCGAACAGCAGCGCCACCGGCTGCTGCGCGGCCTCCTGCAGCAGCAGCGGCATCGCCTCGCGCGGGCTCTTCACTTCTATCGAAATGTCGCGCAGCCGCGCGGTCATCGCCACCGTGAACACCACGCCCTGCAGCGCCTCGTCGACGGAGCCGCACACCACCGCATCGCGCAGCAGGTCGTCGGCCCCGGCGGCCATCGCATCGGCCTGCGGGTCGGGAAAATGCCGGGGGTTGACCAGGCACAGATGGCGCAGCCCCATGGTCTTCATCGCGCGCGCCGCCGCACCGATGTTGCCCGGATGGGTGGTGTGGCTGAGAACGACTCTGATGTTATCTAGCATAATTGTAAGCCTAACCGCGTGGGCACAAAAAACGTGCCCACCCTACGACTGTTTTCATAAGTGTTAAAATGCGCGCCGGATTCCCCAGCTCATTAAAAAGGTCGTTTATATGCATCCCATGCTCAACATCGCGGTGAAGGCCGCGCGTCGCGCCGGCAACCTGATTTACCGTTCCGCCGACAAGATCGACCACCTCACCATCACCCGGAAGTCCCATGCGGATTTCGTCAGCGAAGTGGATCGCGCCGCCGAGCAGACCATCATCCAGACCTTGCTGGAGGCCTATCCGGACCATGCGATTCTAGCAGAAGAGAGCGGCGGCCAAGGCGATTCGGAGTTCCTGTGGATCATCGACCCGCTGGACGGCACGACCAACTTCCTGCACGGCCTGCCGCAGTTCTCCGTATCCATCGCCCTGCAGCACAAAGGCATCATCACCCAGGCGGTGGTGTACGACCCGACCAAAAACGAGTTGTACACTGCCACGCGCGGGCGCGGCGCGTTCCTCAACGACAAGCGCCTGCGCGTCACCAAGCGCACCCAGCTTGCCGACAGCCTGATCGGCACCGGCTTCCCCTACACCCGCTTCGAGCACATGGATGCCTATATGGCGATCTTCAAGGAACTGATCCAGAAGACCGCCGGCCTGCGCCGCCCCGGCTCCGCCGCGCTGGACCTGGCCTGGGTGGCCGCGGGACGCTACGACGGCTTTTTCGAGACCGGGCTCAAGCCGTGGGACATGGCCGCAGGCTGCCTGCTGATCACCGAAGCGGGCGGCATGGTCAGCGACCTGCACGGCTCGGACACCTACCTCAGGACAGGCCATATCTGTGCGGGCAACCCCAACATCCACCCGCTGCTGCTGCAGACGATGGCGCCGCATCTCACCGCCGCGCTCAAGGGCTGAACCCGGCAAGCGCGCACCGGCCAGGGCGGTTTTTATCGCCCCGGCTTTGACGTAGAATCGCGGTCACATGACAGGCCTTGCGGAGACACCATGAACGACCCGAAACTCGACCTCCTGATCAAGGAGAAAATGTACAAGTATGTTCCCGCCCGCCCTGTCCAGATATTGCACGGCGGCGTGATCGTGCTCGTATCGATCGCCATGGGCATAGTCACCCTGCCTACCGATCAGGACACCGTGCGCCAGGGGCCCGGGGCGTGGCTGGGCGTCCTCCTCGCTGTCGGCGGCCTGATACTCTACGTCGCGTGGACTTACCTTCGCACCGCCAAGGCCAAAAAAGAGGCCATGGCGGAATTCCTCGCCGCCTCCGGCAAAACAAAAGACGAATAATTTTCCGCGGTGCTGTCCTGCAATCGGACAACCGTCAGACAATCGAGTACCGTGGATAAAGAAATCAAAGAGCCGACCCACACGCCGATGATGCAGCAATACCTGCGCATCAAGGCGCAGCATCCCGACCTGCTGCTGTTCTACCGCATGGGCGATTTCTACGAGCTGTTTTACGACGACGCAGAGCGCGCCGCGAAGCTGCTCGACATCACGCTCACGCAGCGCGGCGCGTCCAACGGCCAGCCGATCAAGATGGCGGGCGTGCCCTATCACGCGGTCGAGCAATACCTCGCGCGGCTGGTCAGGCTCGGCGCATCGGTCGCGATCTGCGAACAGATCGGCGACCCCGCGACGAGCAAGGGCCCCGTCGAGCGCAAGGTGGTGCGCATCGTCACGCCGGGCACGCTCACCGACTCCGCCCTGCTCGAAGAGAAACGCGACTGCCTGCTGCTGGCGCTGCACGAGCGCGGCAACGAAACGGGGCTCGCCTGGCTCAACCTCGCCTCCGGCCAGTTCGTCACCGCCGAGGTGCCGACGCAACAACTGCCCGCCGAACTCGAGCGCCTGCAACCCTCCGAGATTCTTTACGCCGAAGAGGCACGTGCGCCGCAATTGCGGGACGCCGCGCTGAAATCGCTGCCCGCCTGGCACTTCGATCTCGACGCCGCGCGCCGCGCGCTGTGCCAGCAGTTCGCCACGCTCGATCTCGCCGGCTTCGGCTGCGACGACTTCGCGCTCGGGCTGCAGGCCGCGGGCGCGCTGCTCGGCTACGCAAAGCTCACGCAGGGGCAGGCCATCGGCCATATCCGCGGCCTGCAGGTATACAGCGCGGACCGCTACGTGCGCATGGATGCCGCAACCAGGCGCAACCTGGAGATCACCCAGACCCTGCGCGGCGAACCCGCGCCCACCCTGCTCTCGCTGCTCGACACCTGCGCGACCAACATGGGCAGCCGATTGCTCGCGCACTGGCTGCACCACCCGCTGCGCGACCGCGC
>CAYNYH010000161.1:0-3240 GCA_964401425.1 uncultured Gallionella sp.
TGCCTTCACCACCTGAGCCGGTTTCATCATGTTACGTTTCCATTGTTAAACAATTGTGAAAATGTCCGGTGCGATTAAAACAAATATTTCCGGCAAATGCAAAGCCGGTTCTCCCCGGACAAATGCGCCGTAACCAATCTGCAACATTGCCTTAATCCACCTGCAACAATCGGCAACTATCCTGCTGCGCATCCCACTCACAAGGGCATTCCCGATGAAAACGCTTCAGGACATATTGAATCAACGCAGCCTTTCCGCGCTATTCCAGCCGATCATGAATATTTCGGATGGCACGTTTCTGGGCTTCGAGGGGCTGATCCGCGGCCCGGCCAACAGCACGCTGCATTCGCCGATCAACCTGTTCGCGGCAGCCAAACAACAGGGGCTTTCACTGGAAATCGAGATGCTGTGCCGGCAGATTGTGCTGGAGTCCTTTGCCGCCCAGAGCCTGCCCGGCAAGCTGTTCCTGAATGTCAGCCCGGATGCCCTGACCCATCCCAGCTTCAAGAACGGGCAAACGCTGGGCTATCTTGAAAATCTCGGCATCGATCCGAAACGGGTCATCATCGAGATCACCGAAAACCAGCCCACCTTCGATTTCGAAGGGATGCGCAACGCGCTGCTGCACTACCGCAACATGGGATTCAAGATCGCGATGGACGATCTGGGCGAAGGCTTTTCGAGCCTGCGGCTGTGGTCCGAGCTGCGCCCCGAATTCGTGAAGATAGACATGCATTTCGTGCAGGGCGTCAATGCCGATCCGCTCAAGCAGCAGTTCATCAGGTCGATCCAGAGCATCGCATTAAGCTCCGGCACGCAGGTGATTGCGGAAGGGATCGAAACGGCTGCCGAATTCAGGGTGATACGGGATACCGGCATCGCTTGCGGGCAGGGCTATTTCATCGCCCCCCCCCACCCCCCCCCCGCCGCTGAACCCGCCCGCCGAAGTCGGCTGCCTGATCGGCAAAAACTACGCCGCCGAACAGCCCTATGGCAGCAAGCGCAGCATCGCGGTGGAAGCATTGCTGCGCTACATCGAACCCGTCCAGCCGGACACCGAGGTCGAGAAGATATTTGCCTGCTTTTCCGCAAACAAGGATTTGCGCGCCATTCCCGTCGTCAAGTATGGCCGTCCCGTCGGCCTGATCAACCGCTATGAATTCGTGGACAGCTTCGCGAAGCCCTTCCGCCGCGAGCTGCTCGGCAAGAAGCCCTGCGAGGACATGATGAACACGGAACCCTTGCTGGTGGAGAAATCCACCCCCATCCACGAGTTGAGCAACTTCCTCAGCGAATCGGGGATCAAGCATTTCACCGATGGCTTCATCATCACCGAACAGGGCCGTTACATCGGGCTCGGCACCGGCCAGGACCTGTTGCGCGAAATCACCAATGCGCAGATCGAAACCGCGCGTTACGCCAATCCATTGACCCTGCTGCCCGGCAACGTCCCGATCAACGAGCATATCGATTTCCTGCTGCAATCCGGCAAATCGTTCGCCGTCTGTTATTGCGACCTGGATAACTTCAAGCCCTTCAACGACGTGTACGGCTACCGCAAGGGCGACGAGATGATCCAGTTCACCGGCAAGCTGCTCAACCATGTCTGCGACCCGCAGCGCGACTTTATCGGGCATATCGGCGGCGACGATTTCATCCTCGTGATGCAAAGCGCAGATTGGGAAAAACGCTGCAACCAGGCGCTGGCCTCCTTCGCGCAGACATCGCTGATGCTGCTGGAGGAGAGGCATCGCTCCATCGGCGGCTACTCAAGCGAAGACCGCCAGGGCCGCATTGTCCATCACCCGACGCCCACACTCTCGATCGGCGTAATCTGGGCTACCGCAGAGTCGTTCCACTCGCACCACGAAGTAGCCGAGGCCGCCGCGGTCGCCAAAAAAATGGCCAAGAAGAAACCGGGCAACAGCCTGTTCATCGAACGGCGCGAATCCCGGCAGCCGGAGATGGCAGGTGCCCTCTCCTTTCCGGGGGCTGCCCATGGCTGAACGTTTGCCGATTCATCTTCCTGTCACAAATCACCCATATATTAACCATTCCGTTATCAGTGATTAAAGGTTGGATATGAGCGCCAAAATTTTGGTAGTCGAAGACGAGCCGGGGATTCAGGAGCTTCTGGCATTCAATATTGCCCAAGCTGGATTTCGTGCGTTGCGCGCAGAAGACGCGGAGAGCGCCTGGAAGCAAATCAGTCAAAACCCGCCTGATTTGATCCTGCTCGACTGGATGCTGCCGAACACCAGCGGCCCGTTGCTTGCCCGTCAACTTCGCAGCGACGCAACTACCAGCACCATTCCCATCATCATGCTGACCGCCAGGCGAGAAGACCACCACAAGATACTGGGGCTGGAATCGGGCGCGGATGATTACATCACCAAGCCGTTTTCGCCCCGCGAGCTTATCGCGCGGATACGCGCCATGCTGCGCCGCCATATTCCTGCAATGCCGAACGAGCCCTTGGCTATAGACGGATTAGAGCTGTCTCCCGTATCGCACCGGGTTAAAGCAGGTGAGATCAGCATTGAGCTTGGGCCAACCGAATTCCGGTTGTTGTATTTTTTCATGAGCCACACCGAAAGGGTGTACAGCCGCTCCCAGTTGCTCAACCACGTGTGGGGCACGCAAGCCTATGTCGATGAGCGTACCGTCGACGTATATATACGCCGACTCAGAAAAGCGCTGGAGGCCGTCAGCAAGGATCATCTGATCCAGACCGTGCGCGGCAGCGGCTACCGCTTTTCAGGGTAAGCCGAAGGGCTGGTTGTTTCAGCCTGTTTTTTTTCACATGCTCACGCCGCAATCGATCCACCTCAAACACCCCCTGTCATAAAACATTCACCAGCCTTTAATTTGCTTTTCACATCCTCCCTCTAATCTGCCCGGGTCGCACCAAGGCGGCTTTTCTTTTCAAACTACTGGGAGATTTGGCAATGCAAAAAGCATTTACGCAGCAGAAAAAACTCGTCGTCGTCGCACTGGCCGCCGCAACTTTCTCGGCGCCCGCATTGGCGGAAACCGCCAATGTGAGCTTTTACGGCATAGCCGACCTGTCGTACGACTTCATCAACAATGGCACCTCCGCCGCCGGCGTTTCCGGCGCGAACAAGACCAACGTGTCGAGCAACGTCTCGCGCATCGGCCTCAAGGGGGCGGAAGGGCTGGAAGACGGCCTGTCGGTGATCTGGCAGATCGAGCAGCAGATCAACATCGACAACACCACCG
>CAYNYH010000162.1:0-3205 GCA_964401425.1 uncultured Gallionella sp.
TTGCACACCGGTGGCGATGACGAAATCCTCTGGCTTGTCCTGTTGCAGCATCAGCCATTGCACCTCGACATAGTCCCTGGCATGCCCCCAGTCGCGCAACGCGTCCAGGTTGCCGAGATAGAGGCATTCCTGCAGGCCGAGTTTGATGCGCGCCAGTGCGCGGGTGATCTTGCGCGTAACGAAGGTCTCGCCGCGTATCGGCGATTCGTGGTTGAACAGAATGCCGTTACAGGCATAGATACCGTACGCCTCGCGGTAGTTGACGGTGATCCAGTAGGCGTAGAGCTTGGCCACCGCATAGGGACTGCGCGGATAGAACGGCGTCGTTTCCTTCTGCGGGGTTTCCTGCACCAGGCCGTACAGCTCGGAAGTGGATGCCTGGTAGAAGCGGGTTTTCTTTTCCATGCCGAGAATGCGGATCGCCTCCAGGATACGCAAGGCACCCAGCGCATCGGAGTTGGCCGTATATTCCGGCTCTTCAAACGACACCGCCACGTGGCTTTGCGCCGCAAGATTATATATCTCGTCAGGCTGCACTTTCTGGATGATATGCGTCAGGCTGGAAGAGTCGGTCATGTCGCCGTGATGCAGAAAGAACGGCAGGCCTTTTTCATGCACATCATGGAACAGGTGGTCGATGCGCGCAGTGTTGAACATGGAGCTGCGGCGTTTGATGCCATGCACCTCATAACCCTTGCTCAACAGCAACTCGGCAAGGTATGCACCGTCCTGACCGGTCACGCCGGTAATCAATGCGATCTTTTTGGCTGGGCTCATATCAATATCCCCTTATTGCACGGCTATCTGCCGTAGTTGTCCTCATAGCGTTGAATATCGTCTTCCCCAAGGTATTCCCCGACCTGGATTTCCACGATATGCAGCGGTTCTGTGCCCAGATTCTCGAGGCGGTGTGTCGCGCCTATCGGAATGTAGGTGCTCTGGTTTTTCCGTACCGTAATTACCTCGTCGCCGTTGGTGACGGTTGCGGTGCCTGACACCACCACCCAGTGTTCGGAGCGCCGGCTATGGCTCTGCAGGCTGAGGCGCGCACCGGGGGCGACTTCGATGCGCTTGATTTTGAAACCATCCGGGTCTTCCTCCAGGACAGTATAACTGCCCCATGGTCTGTTGACCTTGGCATGATAGACATGCTCGGTGGCTCCATTTTTCTGCAGGATATCGACGACTTCACGTACGCGCTGCGTCTGGTCGCTCTTTGAGACGAGCACGGCATCGGCTGTTTCGACAACGCAAATATCCTCAAGGCCGATGGCGGCAACCAGCCGCTTCTCGGCGCGAACCAGGCTGTTTTTGCAGCCCAGCGCGATGACGTTGCCTTGCAGGGCGTTGCCGTTTTCATCTTTTTTATCGGAGATTTCATGCACAGCCTGCCAGCTCCCCACATCGCTCCAGCCGATATCGCAAGGGATCAGCGATACACGGCTGGATTTCTCCAATACGCCGTAATCGATGGAGATGGAGGGCATGGCTGCAAAATGTTTCCCGACGGCCTGCTGGAATGTCCCGGCAGCGCGGCTCTCGGCAATGATGGCTTGTATCACTTGGTGCACTGCAGGCAGGTGCTGCTGAATTTCGGCGAGGATTGCAGAGGCACGCCAGACGAACATGCCGGAATTCCAGTAGTAATTGCCTTCCTTTATGAATTGTTCGGCGGTGTCTCTGTCCGGTTTTTCGGTAAACCGTTCAACTTCATATACGCCGGAGGGCTGGAGTGCTGAGTCAGAGGTACGTATGAAACCATCTTTGATTTTGATATAGCCGAATCCGGTATCCGGCCGGGTGGGCTGAATGCCGAAAGTGACGAGTTTGCCGCCTTCGGCAGCTTCAATCGCAGTATTCAGATGCGCGCGAAAACGCACTTCATCCCTGATGATGTGATCGGCTGGCAGCACGACCATGATTGGGTCGGAGCCATCAGACATCAGGTAAGCTGCCGCCAATGCGATGGCTGGCGCGGTGTTGCGGCCGACGGGTTCAAAGAGGCTCTGATAAGGCTGGAGGGCATGATATGCCTCGCCTTTGGCAAGCTCCTCCTGAGTAACGATCAGGATATTCTTGGCATCGATTAGCGGGGACAGGCGGTCGATGGTGGCCTGAAGCAGCGAGATACCGCCATCCAGTGGCAGGAATTGCTTGGGTAAATGCTGACGCGATAGCGGCCACAGGCGGCTACCGCTGCCGCCAGCAAGGATAGTCGCGCAAATATTTTTCTGCTTCAAAAAACTGCCTTGTCGTGATGATGCTGTTTGGGGATAAAGAATATTCTCCATACATTCGATAAACTCAGAATATCGAACGAACCGACAACACTCCCATGTGCCGCTCTTACTTGATATTGCATACTGATGCCTAACTCAAAAGATTGGAAATGCAGGAATCTATGCGTATAGGATGAAAACTGACGGCCTGCTGCTTCCAATAGCGTTGTTACATGGAACGCCACCTCTGCATGGAAGCATTATAAAGCCACTGTTGATTATAAGATGCCAAATAATACTTTCTCAAACAGCCTGAATGGCCAACCGGCGGGATACAGGGGGAATAACATTCATGGTCTACGTAGTCATCACCAATGCTTCGCCACCGGGTTGTTGCAGGTGGTCTGGAACAGGTGGCGGTCGTCGAGCCGGATGGCGCTCATCGTGCCGCCCCACAGGCAGCCGGTGTCGAGTGCGATGACGTTTTTGCGGAGCAGGAGGCCGAGCGCCGACCAGTGGCCGAAGATGACGGTGGCATCGCGGCTGGCGCGACCGGGGATATCGAACCACGGCAGGTAGCCTTGCGGGATATCCGGCATCTCGCCCTTGAACTTGAATTCCATCTCGCCCTGTGGCGTGCAGATGCGCATGCGGGTGAAGGCGTTGACGATGACGCGCAGGCGCTTGTAACCGGTGAGGCTGTCGTCCCAGCCATGCGGGGCGTTGCCGTACATGTGCTCGAGGAAGGTGACGTAGTCTTCGGCGCGCAGCGCAGCCTCGACTTCGCGCGCCAGGCTTGCGGCCTGCGCCACGCTCCATTGCGGCAGCAGCCCGGCGTGCACGAGAACATGGTCGCCCTCGGCATGCAGCAGGAGCCGGTGGCGCAGCCAGTGCAGCAGTTCGTCACGGTCCGGCGCATCGAGTATCTCGTCCAGGGTGTCGGTGCGGTGCAGTTCGCCGATGCCTTCCGCGACGGCGATCAGGTG
>CAYNYH010000163.1:0-3134 GCA_964401425.1 uncultured Gallionella sp.
AGTGGCGATGCGCCGCTTCAAGCGTTCCGTGGAAAAGACCGGTCTGCTGACCGATCTGCGCGCCCGCGAATTTTACGAAAAGCCCACTGCGGAACGTAAGCGCAAGCTGGCCGCCGCCGTGAAGCGCCATTACAAGCGCCTGCGCAGCCAGACTCTTCCTCCCAAGCTGTACTAGACCCGTCCTCCGGGTTTTCCCGGCTCCGGCATGAGCCTCAAGCTGCGAATCACCGATGACATGAAAGCCGCGATGCGCGCCAAGGATACGGCGCGCCTCGGGGCTATCCGCCTTTTGCTCGCCGCTATGAAGCAGCGCGAGGTGGACGAGCGCATCGAGCTGTCGGATGCGGATGTGGTTGCCATCATCGAGAAGAGGAACAAGCAGCGGCGCGACACCATCAGCCAAGATGAAGCGGCGGGCCGCCAGGAGCTGGCGGATGTCGAAAAATTTGAGATGAGCGTGCTGGCTGACTATTTGCCGCAGCAGCTCAGCGAAGCCGAAGTCAATGCGGCCGTCGCCGAAGCGATCGCCGCAACCGGCGCGGCCGGCCCGCAAGATATGGGCAAGGTGATGGGCGTGCTCAAGCCCAAATTGGCCGGGCGCGCCGACATGGGCAAGGTTTCCGCCCTGATCAAGGCGCAACTCGGCAAGTAATTCCCGGTTAACGGGTATGGCGAGCAGCCACTCCCGATAATGAATTCGCCATACCCGTTTCCCTCACCCCAACCCTCTCCCGCTTGCGGGAGAGGGGGCAAGCGAATCGCTACGCGAATTTCACATTAACCGTTCCGCCGGCGCCCTGCCGGCAGTGATGAAAGGTGCGGGCTTGATTCCGAAAAGTTTTATTCAGGACCTGCTTAATCGTCTCGATATCGTGGACGTGGTTGAGCGCTACGTGCCGCTCAAGAGGGCCGGTGCGAATTACGTGGCCTGCTGCCCGTTTCACAGCGAAAAATCCCCCTCGTTTACCGTCAGTCAGTCAAAACAGTTTTACCATTGCTTCGGTTGCGGCGCGCATGGCACGGCAATCAGCTTCGTTATGGAACATGCCGGATTCGGCTTTGTCGAGGCGATCGAGGAACTGGCGCGCAACGCTGGTCTGGAAGTGCCGCGCGAGCGTCCAGCTGCGGGCGAGGTCTACCAGAAAGTTGCACCGGACTTGTACGAGGTGATGCAGACCGCTACGCGCTACTACCGCGAGCAGCTCAAGCAATCGCCGCGCGCGATCGATTACCTCAAGCGGCGCGGCCTCTCCGGCGAAATCGCGGCGAAGTTCGGCATCGGCTACGCGCCGGACGGCTGGCAGAACCTTGCGGCGGCGTTTCCCGATTACCAGAGCGATGCGCTGAACGAAACCGGACTGGTGATCGCCGGCGACGAGGGGAAGCGCTACGACCGATTCCGCGACCGCATCATGTTCCCCATCGTCAACGTGCGCGGGCAGGTCATCGGCTTCGGCGGGCGGGTGCTGGACAAAGGCGAGCCCAAGTACCTCAACTCGCCCGAGACGCCGTTGTTCGAAAAGGGGCGGGAGCTGTACGGCCTGCATCAGGCGCAGAAGGCGATCCGCGCTTCGCAGCGGGTGCTGGTGGTGGAAGGCTACATGGACGTGGTGGCGCTGGCGCAGCATGGCGTGGAATATGCCGTGGCGACGCTGGGTACGGCGACCACGCCGTATCACGTACAGAAACTGTTGCGCCTGACCGAACACGTCGTATTCAGCTTCGACGGCGACAAGGCCGGGCAGAAGGCGGCTTGGCGCGCACTGGAAAACGCGCTGTCCCACTTGCAGGACGGCAAGCGCATCAGCTTCCTGTTCCTGCCGGTCGAGCACGATCCGGACAGTTTCATCCGCGAATTCGGCAAGGAGGCCTTTGAGCAGCGCGTGCAGGAGGCAATGCCGTTGTCCGCCTATTTGCTGCGCGAAATCAGCGCGGAGCTGGACTTGCGCACCCAGGAGGGGCGCAGTCAGTTGTTGCAGCGCGCCAAGCCGCTGTTGACCGCGATTGCCGCGCCCGCCACCGCCCTGCTGCTGCGCAAGGAAATCGCGGCTCTCTCGGGGGTGAGCCAGGCGGAGCTGGAGGCGCTGTATGAAATCAAGCCGGTTGCACGCACGGCACCCCGGGTCTTCCAGAAGGCCGGTCGCGTAGCGCCTTCGGCGCATCGGTTGTTGCTGCAATGCCTGATTGCGCAGCCGGCGCTGGGTGCGCAAATCCATACCGACTGGCACGGCGAAGGCGCGGAAGCCGAGGCGGTGGCGGCGTTACTCTATGCATTGCGCGAAGCCGGGTTTGACGTGGGGGGCGCGGCGCTGATGCAGATGTTCCAGGGCACGGCGCATGAAAAACCCTTGGCGGCGGCAGAGGCGGATATGCTGAATTGGGGCGAAAATTTCGATGTGGCGGCGGAGTTTTCCGGGTTGATGAACAGAATCAACGAAGGGCTGTATCGTCAGCAATTTCAGGCGTTGCAGATAAAAGCACGAGGTGGCACTAGCAGTCTGAGCGATGAGGAGCGAGAGCAGTACAAGCAGCTGTTGAAATTGCTGCAGGGCGGCTGATTGCTTCTTTGCTTCGATGTCAGCGAGATTTGCTGTTTCGATAGCTTTTCGCCTGGGGAAACGCGCTCTTTTGACGACGACTCCCGGTAATTTTTAATTCGAATCGGGGCTTTGGTTTGACATCCAAGGCAGTAATTGACATAATCGCAAGTTCTGTTTGGAGGGGTGGCCGAGTGGTTAAAGGCAGCAGACTGTAAATCTGCCCTCTTATGAGTACGATGGTTCGAATCCGTCCCCCTCCACCAAATAGTTGAATATTATTGTTTACTGGGTTGCGGCAACTGCTTGCTTTAAGCCGTTGTTTGGTGGGAAAGCCTGCGGGTGTAGCTCAATGGTAGAGCAGAAGCCTTCCAAGCTTACGACGAGGGTTCGATTCCCTTCACCCGCTCCAGTTTGTTTAGGTTTCTGCCCATGTGGCTCAGTGGTAGAGCACTCCCTTGGTAAGGGAGAGGTCGCGAGTCCGATTCTCGCCATGGGCACCATTATTTTTTATTGTTAACGTTTGACATTGATAAGGAACCATCATGGCAAAGAGCAAATTTGAACGTACGAAGCCCCACGTGAACGTGGGTACCA
>CAYNYH010000164.1:0-3033 GCA_964401425.1 uncultured Gallionella sp.
CCTTGAGTACCCTGAGAGGGGCGGAGTGTCGCATCTCAAAACGGCGAATGTCTATACAACTGAATATCTATGTATTTCGGTCTATATATTTCGACCTATGCTGAATCACCCCCGATACACAATTGATTTCGGGCGCTCCTTCTCTAAAAACAGCCGTTCCGCTATCATCCGCCACACGGCATTCAGCTTTGCCGCGAGCTTTTCCTTGCGTTACCCAGCTTCATCAAATTCGGAGGTTGAACCGGATCATGTTTTCTTTGCACGGCATATTCGAGGGGAAGCCCGATCACCCCATGTTCGACGTCGATGAAGCCAGGAAGCTTCTTGCCGACCTGCCCAAGGATGACAACTTCAAGGCACTGGGTGAAATCACCGCTTGGCTGACCTCGATCAAGGACGCCACCGGTTTCCGCCCCGAAGTTCACACTGCAATCGTTATGCTGCTGGATGAAACCGGGCAACCGCAGTATGCCGAGTTGTTGCGCCTCTACCTCGGCGCCCCGCACCTGCAGGATTTCCAGGGGCTGCACCAGTGGCAGGGAATTCACGGTTTCATGCGGACTCTGGCCGAAGCCTATGCCGTATGCCTTTCCGGCTACCAGCAGGCTGAAAAGAAACCCTGGGACATGAAAGAAAACCTGCCGGTTGTCTGCATCCGGCTGTTGCGCGCCGTTGCCGAGCAAATGAAGCTGGAACTGATACGCTATGTGGAAATCGAGCGGCCGGTCTGGAACCAGTTATGCAGTTGTTACAGCTTCGCCGAGGCCAACCAGATCGCCGAGAGCATGGTTCGCGCCTATCCCAAACAGACCATCCACACCAGCCCGCAGCGGGAGTTGTTGCGCGCGCTGATGCTCTATGTGTCCTCCCCCGACACGCTGGCGCCGGACCAGATCGAGGTGAGCTACCGCATCGCCGGCCGCCTGGTGAGCTCCTTCGATTTCAAGGCGGAGCCAGACCCTGATTGCGTGCATTTCATCGACCTGTCCAAACCCGGCGCTCCCGGCCATGTCGATGACAAGCTCCAGGCGACACCAGGCATGCGCTTTTTCGGTGCGGTCAAGGCAGTCCCCAAGCTGGAGGGGATCATCGAGCAGCACGAGCGCGGCCTGATCCAGCAGGAACAGCGCTTCGGCAGCGAGTTCACGCCACAGGGCAAGCTCACCGTGCTCAGGCACCTGCAGACCTACTGGAAGAAGGATCACCCGCACCGGCACCAGGAACGCAAAGGCATCAGCGCCGTCATCAGCGTGGTGCATGATTTCAGGACGGTCAGCCAGCTCGTCACGCGCATCGACATCGACCGCATGGCCAACCTTTCCGAGAAGGACGCCGCCGCGCTGAAGGAGCGCACGAACATCGGCCTTGCCGCCGTCGAGGACATCCAGTACGCCGCGGAACCCTGGACCGTCTCGGACGTGAGCGTCGACGGGATCGGCGGCATCCTGCCGAAGAACGCCGGCGCGTGGGTGAAGATCGGCGCGCTCTGCGGCCTCAAGTCGCAAAACGGCCCGCTATGGTGGGTCGGCATGATCCGGCGCTTTCACACCGACCCTAAGGGCACGGTGCATGTGGGGATCGAAATCCTCGCCAAGAAACCCCTCGCGGTATGGCTGCGCGCCCTCGGCAAGGGCACCGAAAGAACGTCCAACTGGGAAAGCAGCTCCGGCTCGTTCGAGTACGACTATCTGCCCGTCATCCTGTTGCCCGACGCCCAGAACTCCTATGTGCATGCCACCATGCTCATGGAATCCGGCATCTATGCGCCGGACAACATCTTCGAAATGATGATGGGAGAAAAGAGCCGCGACATCAAGCTCACCAGCCTGCTGGCCGAGGGCGAGGACTACGAGCAGGTGAGCTTCGAGTGGCTCAATCCTGCGCACTAGACTGATTGCGATCGGTTAAATCGCTGGCACCCGTCTACTTCGATTCCTCGAACCTGTAGTAACGCCGGTTGAGATAGGCGCCGAGATGCTGTTGCTCCTGCACGGTAAGCGCCTTGCCGATGATGCCGGAACACAGGGTCATCTGCTTGACCAGCTCTTCCGGCTTGCTCACCGTGCGGTTAGGGCGCGTGAAGATGGCGCTGCCATCCCCGCCCACCTTGTCGATGTGGCAACTGCTGCATTTGTATTCATCAAACAGTTTTTCCCCGACCTGCGCATCGCCGCCCGAAAAGGAGGTGGCTTGCGCCGTGGATGATAACGATGGCAGCGTGGGACACACATCGCTGTCCGCAAAGGGGCTGGCCTGCGCGCAGACGGAGCAGCCCAGCAGCAACAAGGCGGTGATGACTTTTTTCATGCTACTTTTTCACCCTGATGTGCTTCAGCGATTCCACGACCTCCTGTCCTTCCGGGCTCAGGGCGAAATCAACGAAGGCCTTGGTATCGCTGTTCGCACCCTTCCTCGTGACGACGTTGTAGTTCTGGTAGAAGTCGTATTTGGCGGGAACAGTTTTACTGTCCGGCAGGTTCCCGTCTATCGTCAGCACCTTCACGTTGGCGCTTTCGTAGCCGTAAATCTGCAGCCCCATGGCCCCTTCGTCAGCCTCGACCAGCTTGTTGGTTCCCTCCACGGGGTCGCCCGGCTTCTCGGGCGTCAGCCGCTTGATGTCCTTGCCGAACGGGGCCGATCGCTTGGCGAAGATCGTGGTGGTGCAGGGTTGCAGGAGGACGTTCTTTATTTCGAGGTCGCTGCCGCCGACCTCTTTCCAGTTCCTGATCTTGCCGGCGAGGATGTCCTTGAGTTGCTGCAGTTTCAAGTCATTGACGGGATTGCTCCGGTTCACCAGCACCACCGT
Source organism: uncultured Gallionella sp. (assembly GCA_964401425.1). GTDB lineage: Bacteria > Pseudomonadota > Gammaproteobacteria > Burkholderiales > Gallionellaceae > Gallionella. The sequence goes on from CAYNYH010000164.1 coordinate 2,807, forward strand.
CGGCGCCTTCGCAATGATGGTATTAGCGGTTCCCTCGGGAAGATATTCGAGCACCACTTCATGGGTGCTCACCCCGATATCGACTTCCCCATGGCTGGCCTTGTAAATGCCCGCGCCGCAGGATGATCCCTGAACCTCCACGCTCTTCCCGGTCTTTTTGGTGAATGCCGCGCCCAGCTTTTTCGCCAGGGGCACGGTGCAGGGATCGCCCATGATGGTGACAGCCT
>CAYNYH010000165.1:0-2900 GCA_964401425.1 uncultured Gallionella sp.
CAACCACCGTACCAATATATTGCAGAAAACCCGTGCCTCCAATTCCATGGAACTGGTACGCGTCGCCATGGTTCAGGCATCACGACAATGCAAGTGATCTTGCCGCATCCGTACTGACTCCACGAAATATTCGCCTATCCGACCCGCTCAGCCCACAGGTCGTGCGTATCGGAACTGGTGACCTTCACCTCGGCGAAGTCGCCTACCTTCAACTGCTGTCCGTCTTCGATATACACCAGGCCGTCGATTTCCGGCGCATCCGCGCTGCTGCGCGCGATGGCCCCCTCCTCGTCCACCTCGTCGACCAGCACGGTGAGGGTCTTGCCGACCTTGCGCCGGAGGCGCTCCTCGCTGATCTCCTCCTGCAGCAGCATCAGCCGCGCGAGGCGTTCCTGCTGGACTTCAGGCGGGACATGGTCCGGCAATTCGTTTGCCGCCGCACCCTGCACCGGTGAGTAGGCGAATGCGCCGACACGGTCCAGTTGCGCCTCCTCGATGAAATCCAGCAACTCCTCGAATTCCGCTTCGGTCTCGCCGGGGAAGCCGACGATGAAGGTACTGCGCAGCGTGAGGTCGGGGGAGGTCTCGCGCCATCGCCTGATGCGCGCCAGCACGTTGTCGCTGTCGCCGGGGCGCTTCATCAGCCTGAGGATGCGCTGGTTGGCATGCTGGAACGGCACATCGAGATAAGGCAGGATGATGCCCTCCGCCATCAGCGGGATCACCTCATCCACATGCGGGTAGGGATAGACGTAATGCAGCCGCACCCAGACTTTTTGATCCGTTTGGCCCAGCCCGCCCATCGCCGCAGCCAGTTCGGTCAGGCGCGTCCTGAGCGGCCGGCCGTTCCAGAAGCCGGTGCGGAATTTCATGTCCACGCCATAGGCGGAAGTGTCCTGCGAGATCACCAGCAGTTCATTCACGCCCGCGTTGACCAGGCTCTGCGCTTCCTGCATCACCTCGCCGACCGGACGGCTGACCAGCGGCCCGCGCAAGCTGGGGATGATGCAGAAGGTGCAGCTGTGGTTACAGCCCTCGGATATCTTCACATAGGCATAATGTTTCGGCGTCAGGCGGATACCCTGCGCGGGTACCAGGTCGGAAAGGGGATCATGCGGCTTGGGCAGGTGCGCATGCACCACCGCCATCACCTCGTCGGTGGCATGCGGGCCGGTCACCGCGAGCACTCTGGGATGCGCCTGCCATACCACATCGCCCTTGGCGCCGAGGCAGCCGGTGACGATCACCTTGCCGTTCTCGGTCAGCGCCTCGCCGATCGCATCCAGCGATTCTTCCACCGCGCTGTCGATAAAGCCGCAGGTGTTCACGATCACCAGATCGGCATCCTGGTAGCTGCCGGAGATCAGGTAGCCCTCGGCGCGCAAGTGCGTGAGGATATGCTCGGAGTCCACGGTCGCCTTCGGGCAACCGAGCGAGACGAAGCCGACCTTCGGGATAGTGTTGGTTTTATTCATTGCAACCTCAGAACTTCAGTTAGCCACGGATTTACACTGATAAACACGGATAAAAACCAGGAAGAAATTGATGCAACTCATCGTTCATCTGTGTCAATCCGTGTTCATCCGTGGCCCGATTGCATTTTCCGAACTGCAATGCATCACTCATTCGGGAACCAGCACCCCGACCAGGAAAATGGAGCCTATCCCCAGCGCAATCAGCGCCACCTGCTGGACGGTGTCGCGCAGTTGCGTGCGCTTGTGCAGCCCGGGGATCAGGTCGGCCACGGCGACGTAAATCATGCTCGCCGCGGACAGGGCCAGCAGGGTCGGCACGATGCTCTGCACGGATTGCAGCGCAAAATAGGCCAGCACGCCGCCCACCAGCATCGCCAGGCTGGACAGCAGGTTGACGCGCAGGGCTTGCGCCTTGCTATAGCCGGAATGCAGCAGGATGGCGAAATCGCCGACCTCCTGCGGGATTTCGTGTGCGATGATCGCCAGCGCGGTGATGATGCCGAGATGGGTGTCAACCAGGAACGCCGCCGCGATGATCACGCCGTCCACGAAATTGTGGAAAGTGTCGCCGACCATGATCATCGTGCCGCTGCGGCCATGCGTATCGTGTTCGTGCGCCTCGCATTCACTGTGGTGGCAGTGCCGCCACAGCAGCAGCTTCTCCAGCGTAAAGAACAGCAGGATGCCGGCCAGCACCGTGCCGCTCACCGCCGCCGCGCTGCTGCCCGTCTCCATCGCCTCGGGCAGGATGTCGAGGAACACCGCGCCGAGCAGCGCCCCGATGGCATAGCTGACCAGCGAACCGATCCAGTGCGCGCGCCCCCTCAGCGCGAACAGCGCGGCGCACAACACGCTCAGCATGCCGCCCGCCAGGCTGGCCGCGATGATCCACCATAAAGCCGTCATGAAATATGCTCAGCAGAAAACAGTGATGCCGAAAGCTTGTGAAGAAATCGTAGCGAGCGCGCCGCAGCGGGGTGCGGGCGCAACACGGTAAGGCGCAGCCTTCTGGTGCGGGAGCGCCCGCATCGCACCTCCTCCCGCAATCGGCTGGCTGCGCCAGTAACGTGTCGGAGGTGCGGACGGAGCGCAGCTACCGGAATGTACGTTTCTGTACATGAGGATAGCGAGCACCGCCCAAGCCCCGATCCGGTGCGCGCAGTAGATTTATTCACAAGATCCGGGCTCACGCCGGAACCCTTGCCGCAATATACGCCTTCAACTGCTCCACCTGCGGCGGCAGCGTGTCGAAGCGTTGCGGCAGGCTTTCGATGTTCTCGTAGCCGGCCGGGCGCTGCGGCCCTTGCCCCAGCGCCTCGCGGATGGTCTCCTCGAACTTGGCGGGCAGCGCGGTCTCCAGGCACACCAGCGGGATGCCGGCCTCGCGGTGCTCCAGCCCGGCCTTCATGCCGTCGGCGGTATGCG
>CAYNYH010000166.1:0-2897 GCA_964401425.1 uncultured Gallionella sp.
GCCTTCCCTGTCCCGCCCTTCGCCGCCTTGGCGGCAATCAGTTCCAGCGCCTGTTCCAGGGTGATCTCGTCCGGTGACATGTCCTTGGGCAGGGTGGCGTTGACCTTGCCGTGGCGCGCGTAAGGGCCGTAGCGGCCGCTGCATATTTCGATGGGCGCCTTGTCGTCCGGGTGTTCGCCCAGGGTGCGCAGCACCGCGGCGCCGCCCGTCCTGGCCTGCGCGAGCAGTTCCACGGCGCGGTCGAGTCCGATGTCGAAGATGCTGTCGCTGCGCGGGATGGACTTGAACTTGCCGTCGTGGCCGATGTAGGGGCCGAAGCGGCCGATGTTGACGATGACCTTCTTGCCGCTCTCGGGGTGCGCGCCGAGTTCGCGCGGCAGCGAGAGCAGCTTCAGCGCGGCGGCCAGGTCGGCCTGCTCCAGCGGCAGTTCCTTCGGCCAGGAGACGCGCTTGGGCTTGGTCTTCGCGCCCTCCTCCACTTCGCCGAGCTGCACGTAGTGTCCGTAGGGGCCGCGCAGCAGCAGCACGGGCAGTTGGGTGTCGGGGTGCGCGCCGAGTTCGCGTCTCGCCTCGCCCGCGTCCTCTTCGCCGGCCAGGCTGCGCGTGTAGTCGCATTCCGGATAGCCGGTGCAGCCGATGAAGCTGCCGCGCTTGCCGAGCCGCTTGGACAGCGGCTTGCCGCATTTCGGGCAGGCCTCTTCGAGCACTTCGGTGCCGGGGCGCTCGACGTCCTTCTTGTCGGCGAGCAGCTTGTTGAAGCCCTTCCAGAATTCGTCCAGCACCGGGATCCAGTCGCGCTTGCCCTCGGAGATTTCGTCGAGCTCGTCCTCGAGGTGCGCGGTGAAGCCGTAATCGACGTAGCGCGTGAAGTGCTCGGTGAGGAACTTGTTGACCACGCGGCCGACGTCGGTGGGCATGAAGCGCTTCTTGTCGAGCACGGCGTATTCGCGCGCCTGCAGGGTGGAAATGATGGTCGCGTAGGTCGAGGGGCGGCCGATGCCGTGTTCTTCCAGCGATTTGACCAGGCTCGCCTCGGAGTAGCGCGGCGGCGGCTGGGTAAAGTGCTGTTCGCCGTAGAGCTTGTCCAGCGGCAGCGTATCGCCCTCGGCGAGCGGCGGCAGCTTGCCGCCCTCCTCTTCCTCGGCGTCGTCCACGTCTTCCATATACACACCGATGAAGCCGGGGAATACCAGCGTCTGGCCGGAGGCGCGGAACAGCGTGGTGTCGCCGCCCAGGCGGATGTCCACGCTCACGGTATCGAAGCGCGCCGGCGCCATCTGGCACGCGAGTGTGCGCTTCCATACCATCTCGTAGAGGCGCGCCTGATCAGCAGTCAGGTGCTCGCGGATGCTGTCCGGCGTGCGCAGAATCGAGGTCGGGCGGATCGCCTCGTGCGCTTCCTGCGCGTTTTTCGACTTGCTCTTGTAGACGGGCTGCTTGCCCGGCAGATAATCGGCAGCGAAATTGTCGCGGAGGTAATCGCGGATCTCGGCGACAGCCTCGTTCGCGAGGTTCACCGAGTCGGTACGCATGTAAGTGATCAGGCCGATGGTCTGGCCGCCGATGTCCACGCCCTCGTACAGCGACTGCGCGGTGCGCATGGTGCGCTCCGCGGACATGCCGAGCTTGCGCACTGCCTCCTGCTGCAGCGTGGAGGTGGTGAAGGGGGCGGCGGCATAGCGCTGCTTGGCCTTCTTCTCGACGCGCACCACCTTGGGCGGCAGCTTGGCGTCGCTGAGCTTGGCGTGTATCGCGTCGTATTCGGCCTTGCTGCCGATGGAAAGCTGCTCGAGCTTCTTGCCCTGGTACTGGAACAGCTTTGCGGTGAACGGGATGCCGAGCTTCTGGCTGTCCAGGTGCACCGTCCAGTATTCCTGGCTCTTGAACTTCTCGATCTCCAGTTCGCGCTCGACGATGAGGCGCAAGGCCGGGCTCTGCACGCGGCCCGCGGACAGGCCGGGGCGGATCTTGCGCCACAGCAGCGGCGACAGGCTGAAGCCGACCAGGTAATCGAGCGCGCGCCGCGCCTGCTGTGCATTCACCAGCGGCAGCGAGATTTCGCGAGGGTGAGCGACCGCTTCGCGCACCGCCGACTGGGTGATCTCGTAGAACACCACGCGCTGCATCTTCTTGCCCTTGAGCGCGCGCTTGCCCTTCAGCAGCTCGGAAATATGCCAGGCAATCGCCTCCCCTTCGCGGTCCGGGTCGGGAGCGAGCAGGATGTTGTCGGCCTCGGCGGCAGCCTTCGCGATCGCGTCGACATGCTTGCTGTTGCGCGCGATGGTCTCGTACTGCATCGCGAAATTGTTGTCGGGGTCGACCGCGCCGGTCTTGGGCACGAGGTCGCGCACATGCCCGTAGGAGGCGAGCACTTCAAAATCCTTGCCCAGATATTTTTTGAGGGTCTTGGCTTTGGCCGGGGATTCGACGATCAGGAGGTTGGTTGCCATGCGCGATATTTGTTTAATGCAGTTGCGTAGTGTGCATCGGGGAGAGCAGCTCTTCGACCAGCAGCGGATCGAGGTCCTGATGGCGGTTCCACAGCACCATCAGCATGATCAGCTTGAGCCGGTCCAGCCCGAGGTTCTCGCGTTGCAGCGCGACGGCGCGGTCGATGATCATCTCGCGCTCGACGGCGGAGATCATGTGCTGCTGCTCGGCGAACAGCAGGAACTGGCGCGCCTCGAAGCCGATGCGCTGCAGTTCCAGCGCGGCAAAGTGGCGCAGGCCGGCGTGCTCAAGGCTGGCCGGATAATTTTCCGGGTTTTGCTGCTGCAGGTCGGACAGCCAGGTCAAGGCCTCGCTGATTTCCTCGCCCTCGAAGCCGGCGGCGGAAAGTTTGCGCGACAGCTTGTCCGGCTCCGGGTAGCTGCCGGCGTCGAAGTAGCTTTCGAACA
>CAYNYH010000167.1:0-2718 GCA_964401425.1 uncultured Gallionella sp.
CGGCCCAGGTTCGGGGTGCGCAGCAGGTCGTTCTCGGTGTACTGGATCAGGTCGCCAATGTAGTGGATGCTTTGTGCCTTGAGGCAATTCGAGGAACGCGGAGTCAGCTCCAGATCGTCCACCGGACGCAGCAGGATCGGGTCAACCTTGGGTGCTTGCACCTTCTCGACGACCGGCTCGGTACCTTCCAAGGCAGCGAACACGGAGAACTGGTCAACCAGGATACGCGCCGCGTTGCGGATCGCCTGCTCGGGGTCGATAGCACCGTTGGTTTCGATGTTCATCACCAGCTTATCGAGGTCGGTGCGCTGCTCGACGCGCGCGCTTTCGACTGCGTAGCTGACGCGGCTGACCGGGCTGAACGATGCGTCCAGCGCGATATGCCCAACCGCACGCGATTCGCTCGATACCTGGCGAGCAGTTGCGGAAACATAGCCGCGGCCTTGTTCGACCTTGATCTGCATGTCCAGCTTGCCGCCGGCAGTCAGATGGGCGATCACGTGATCGGGGTTGACCACTTCCACATCGGCATTGCCGCTGATGTCGGCGGCGGTTACCACACCCGCGCCTTCCTTCTTGATGGTCAGCACGACTTCCGGCACGTTATGCAGGCGCAGCACTACACCCTTGAGGTTCAGCAGGATATCCACGACGTCTTCCTGGACGCCGTCGATGGTTGCATATTCGTGCAATACGCCGCTCATCTTCACCTCGGTCGGTGCAGCGCCGGGCATGGAAGACAGCAGGATGCGACGCAATGCATTGCCCAATGTGTGGCCGTAGCCGCGCTCAAAAGGCTCCATCACCACCTTGGCCTGGGTGGCGGAAATCTTCTGCACGTCAATGATGCGGGGCTTCAAAAATTCATTCTTAGGCATACGCTACTCCGCGTGGATTACTTGGAATACAACTCAACCACGAGATGCTCGTTGATGGTTGCAGGCAGTTCAGCACGTTGTGGCTTGGCTTTGTATGTTCCCTTGAGCGCTTTGGTATCCATTTCGATCCATTCCGGGAAGCCGCGCTGTTCGGCAGCAGCGAGTGCTGCCTTGATGCGCAGATGCGCCTTGGATTTTTCGGCTACTTCCACCACGTCGCCGGGACGAACCTGGTAGGAAGGGATGTTGACGCGCTTACCGTTCACCAGGACACCGTTGTGGCGAACCACTTGGCGCGCTTCGGCACGCGATGCGCCGAAGCCCATGCGGTAGGACACGTTGTCCAGGCGCGATTCCAGGTTCTGCAGCAGGTTCTCGCCGGTAATGCCGCGCTGGCTTTCCGCAGCCTTATAGGTCAGACGGAATTGCTTTTCCAGCACGCCATAGATACGGCGAACTTTCTGCTTCTCGCGCAGCTGGCCGCCGTACTCGGACAAACGGGTGTTCTTTTTCTGGCCATGCTGGCCGGGCGCATAAGCCCTGCGTTCAACGGCACATTTGTCGGTGAAACATTTTTCGCCCTTCAGGAACAGCTTCTCGCCTTCGCGGCGGCACTGACGGCATTTTGCATCAAGATTTCTAGCCAAGATCGACTCCCAAAAATTAGATACGGCGCTTTTTAGGCGGACGGCAGCCGTTATGCGGCACCGGTGTAATATCGGAAATGCTGGTGATCTTAAAACCGGCAGCATTCAATGCGCGCACTGCTGACTCGCGGCCGGGGCCGGGTCCCTTGATGCGCACTTCAAGATTCTTCACGCCGCATTCAACAGCGGATTTGCCCACTGTCTCAGCCGCCACCTGGGCTGCAAAGGGCGTGCTCTTGCGCGAACCCTTGAAACCCTGCGCGCCACTGGTAGACCATGCCAAGGTGTTGCCCTGGCGGTCGGTAATGGTGACGATGGTGTTGTTAAAGGAAGCATGAACGTGCGCAATCCCTTCGGCTACGTTCTTTTTGACTTTCTTGCGCACCTTCGTGCTTGGCTTGGCCATAATCTAATCCTCTAATGCGTTATAGCAAACTTACTTCTTGGCGCCGGCAATCGCCTTGCGCGGACCCTTGCGGGTGCGTGCATTGGTGCGAGTGCGCTGGCCGCGGCACGGCAAGCCGCGGCGATGGCGCAAGCCGCGATAGCAGCCCAGGTCCATCAGGCGCTTGATATTCATCGTCGTTTCGCGACGCAGATCGCCTTCCACCGTGAACTTGGCGACTTGTTCGCGCAGCTTTTCAACTTCCGCGTCGGTCAAGTCCTTCATCTTGGTGCTGGCATTTACGCCAGCAGCCGCGCAGATATTCTGCGAGCGCGAACGCCCGATACCGTAGATTGCAGTCAAGGCAATCACAGCGTGTTGGTGGTTGGGGATGTTGACCCCTGCAATACGTGCCATGCAGCTACCCTATCTTTTAAAAGACGAAAATTATATCACCGAGAGCCGATTCTGTTCAATTAGCCCTGACGTTGCTTGTGCCGCGGTTCCGAGCAAATGACGCGAACCACGCGCTTGCGGATAACGATCTTGCAGTTGCGGCAGATCTTCTTTACTGATGCCTGTACTCTCATTTCTTTCTCCTTGCTCGCTCAACTATTTGGCGCGGAACACAATGCGCGCCTTGCTCAAATCATACGGCGTCAACTCCACGGTCACCTTGTCACCGGGCAGGATGCGTATGTAATGCATGCGCATTTTCCCCGAGATATGACCCAACACCACATGACCGTTTTCCATTGTGATCCGGAACGTCGCGTTCGGCAACGATTCCTCGATCTCACCCTGCATC
>CAYNYH010000168.1:0-2669 GCA_964401425.1 uncultured Gallionella sp.
GATTTCGTTGCACAAACCATCAAAACAAATGAGCCGCTTGTTGAAAAAACGCAGTTGCAACGCAATAAATCAGATTATTTAGTCGGTCTGCAGACACTTGGAATTCCTGATGCAGAGAGGATTGCCATCAATACGAAGTTGCGTTCCGATGGTTACGGTCTCGACAGCATTACATGGTCCTACCCTGCTGGGGAGCGGCCATCGTGGTTTGCGTATCGCTCTACGGTTTTTTATTACGCAGCATCAGCCCTGCCTGCCGCCCAGGAACTCGCGCAGTTCATGAAAACCGTGACCAAGCAAGAGTTTGCCGTGCAGCGCGGAGCCGGGCTCGGTGTCGATCCCAGCCGTAAGGATGTAACGTTGTTTGTTCACTTCGTCAAAGGTTAGCGCCATATTACTTGTGACACGGCATGGCGTTAAACATCATGAGTCCGTGCAGGATGGTTTAACAAGGCGATATCCATCGTTTTTCTCGATGGAATTCCTTAACCAACCCATCCTGCATGCCGGTTATTTTTTAGCGCGTACCAGAAATACCGTCACTTCCTCGCGGTCATGGTAGAGCTGCTTGGCCTGCATCCGGTAGCTCATCCCTTCCTCGTCGAGCCGCGCGCGGATGCCGCCCAGCGCGGCGTCCAGGGCGGCGAGGCGCTGCTTCATCGGCAGCTTGAGGTTGAAGATCGCGTGCCTGCACCATCCTGCCGCGAACCATGCGCCGATCAGGGCGGCGACCTTGGAGGGTTTTTCCACCATGTCGCACACCAGCCAATCCACCGCCTTGCGCGGCGTGTATTTGAAGCCGTCCTGCTTCAGATGCTGCACCAGCGGATGCTTCGCCAATACGCCTTTCATCGGGCCGTTGTCCACCGCCGTCACGCGCATGCCGCGCTTGACCAGTTGCCAGGTCCAGCCGCCGGGCGCCGCGCCGAGATCGACCGCGGTCATGCCCTGGCGCAACAGGCGCGACTGTTCGCCGCGATCCATGAATACCTCGATGGCTTCGGCGAGTTTCAGCGTGGAGCGGCTCGGCGCTTCGGCGGGCATGCTTTGTCTCAGGATACCCATGTGCCAGGGCGCGCTGTTGTGCGGATTGCTGCTGCCGATCAGCGCGGTGGATTTGTCGGGGAAGAAAATATGCAACCGTTGCCCGCGTGGATCGTCATGTAATGCTCCTTGTTCGCGCAGCGCGTCCTCCAGCAGCGGCTGGAAGCGGCGGGTGAAGGCGGACAGCGTCTTGCCGTCGTTGGTGTCCGGCACTTCCAGCCACAGCGTGCCGGAGGGACCGGGCAGATCGGCGAGGGCGTCGAGGATAGGGGTGAGGCGATCGCGCTCCGGAAGTTGTTCGACGCTGCGGTGCAGCCGGATCAGCTGGCGTGCGAAGATCAGTTCGCGGTGGTCCAGTTGCTGTTCGTTCAGCGCGACCACGACGTAGCCGCTGTCGGCAATGATGGCGGGTTGTTCGGCGATGACGGGCTTCTGCTGGCGCGCCTGGCGCAGAGCTTCCTGCGCGCAATCCTGTTCGAAGCCGGGGCGGCAATACAGCAGCCAATAGATGAGAGAAGGTTTTTGCATGGCGCGCATTGTGGCACAGGTTTAGAAGCTGCCTTAAAAATTGCTGCGGAGGGCGTCTGCGGCGTTGCGCGGTGCTCGCAATCCTCATGTACTATTTGTACATTCCGGTTGCTGCGCTCCGTGCGCCTTGCATCCATCCCTCCTCGCGAATTTTTAAGGCAGCTTCTTAGGAATGAGCGCCTTAAGGTGATAATATCCGCGCCTCGTTTTTTTGGTGGCAGGTATGGCAAGGCGTTATGATTTGATCGTGTTCGACTGGGACGGCACGCTGATGAACTCGACGGCGGTGATCGCCGGTTCGATCCAGGCAGCATGCCGCGACCTGGGGCTAGCGGTTCCCGGCGACGAGGCGGCGCGCCACGTGATCGGTCTCGGTTTGGAGCAGGCATTGCGCCATGCCGTGCCGGATGCGCCGGAGTCGATGTACGGGCCGCTGGTGGAGCGCTACCGCCATCATTTCCTGTCGCAGGACCGGACGATCCCCTTGTTCGAGGGCGCGCGCGAGACGCTGGCAGAGTTGCACGAGGCGGGGTACTGGCTCGCGGTGGCGACCGGCAAGAGCCGCGCCGGGCTGGACCGGGTGCTGGATGCCACCGGCCTGGAAAAATATTTTCACGCCACGCGCACCGCAGACCGGACCTTCTCCAAGCCTCATCCGGCGATGCTGCTGGAACTGCTGGACGAATTTGCGGTCAGTGCCGGGCGCGCGCTGATGATTGGCGACACCACGCACGACATGCAGATGGCGCAGAATGCCGGCGTGGATGCGGTGGCGGTGGAATACGGCGCACACCCGCCGGAGCAGTTGCGGGAACTCAAGCCGCTCGCGCAGGTGAAGGACTTCGCGGAACTGCGCGCGTGGCTGAGGGCGAATGCTTAAAGGCTTAGTCCGCAGATTACACAGATTCGCGCAGATTGAGTGCCATGCGGCGCGGTCTGTCGAACAGAATGGGAGTTTGTATTTCCTGTGATGTTTAATCTGCGTCAATCTGTGTAATCTGCGGACAAGCGGTTTTGGGATTTTATTGAGGAGCTTCAATGTCGGATCAAAACAACAACTGGGAACGCGGCGTGCTGGAGAAGCTCGCGATGTCGGC
>CAYNYH010000169.1:0-2661 GCA_964401425.1 uncultured Gallionella sp.
CTTGTGCCATAAGCGGAAGATCATGCCGATTGTGGCGACGGTCTCCTCCTCGGCCAAAGCCGCCCTTTACGTTCTTCCGGGATGGTGACGGCTACCTGGTCAATACCGGACTTTCAGCGTGGAAGTGAGGGGGCTGCAGGGTTATGCGTTTTATAGAGTCGGGTAGACCGTCTTTTCATTGCTTTCACTGTACTCATCAGACCAAATCAGTTTGATAGCGTGCTTCCGCTTTGTGCCCATATGGACTGCTGCAATAAGCTCGACAGACTGATGTGTATCGAGAGCCTCAAGAGGGAATTTTTCCGATACGTCAGATTGAATAATGCAATCGTTTCCTTCCGGAAATTCGATTGATACGTTCCGGGCTGTGGTTTTCCCTTTGTTCCAAATTTTCAGCCTGTACTTGCTACTGCCAAGTTTTATAAAGGTTGCACCAAGATCGGCCTTTTTGTCCGATGTGGAATCCGCCTCCTCTCGCTCAAGCAGGCGTAGGTTTAATTTTTCCTGGCTTTCGATGAGCGATTTTTGCCTGTTATTAAATTGCACTGTTTTCCAAGCGGCATAAGCCGATATTAACAGCGCCAAACTGGCAATGATGTCACTGGCTGAAAAAGAGAATGGTGTCATTTGATTTTAATAAATTTGCTGCCCTTGAATGCAGCTTCGAGCTGTTTCTTGAGCTCGTTGGCAACGTCTTTGGTTACTTCCTTCTTTATCTCATTCAAGTGCTCATCAATGTTCTCGCTGTTTTCGTGAATCAACTCATCCCGAGTAATTTCCCGACCACAGGTCGCACATTTCTGAAGCTCTGATTCGACGTTATCTGGCGATACGGGCGAAAATTGAGAGCCTCCACACGTAGGGCACAGAAGGGTTACCGAGCGATTGTATTTCTCTGTATCCATGGCTAACTCCATTAGTGATAGGGCGTATAACGTTCAAATTCAGGGGCGCGCCGCCGATAAAGGCGGAGCGTCCCCTGCAACGTGAAGTTAGAGCCCGACTCGCACGGGCAAAACCGAGCCTGCAATTTCAACAAAAGCATATCCCTTTGCTCGAAGTAATTTGTTAAGTGCGAAACGGACATTGGTTGGGTCGGGGACAGGGCCATGGGTAATTCGGGTGAGAGGTAGCCTATTGTGATTTACGCCGGCCATCGGACTCGGGTCTAGGCAAACATAGGGAGTGAGACCGTAAAGACCATCTCTGAATTGAACATGATCTTCCTCGCCTGGTGAAACAATATGGCATAAACGCCACTCTTGTTCGACAGCGAACGCTGGATGCTTGAAACAGAAGAGATAATCCGCAACCTCGCTTCGAACGAACTGGCAGCACCTTGCGATCAGGTTATTTGCATCAACTACAGAGACACCTTGCGTTACCTTGCTAAGTACGACAGTTGCGCACTCTAAGACCTCAGAGATGAGCCGCCTTTGAAGGCCCTCGTCATAGACGACCTTTCGAAGAAGGAAATCTTGGGTCGGAAGTAGCGCACCCCATCGTCGACCTATCTCTTTGGCTTTGAATCCAAGCGCATAGCCGCCCCCTGTGCCAGCATAGACACGCCATTGATTGAGTAGATCATCTTGCTCACAGAAGCAGGCTATGTAGCAGTCGAACATTCCATCGAACGCGTTCGCTGTATGCAAGGTTCTATCCAAGAACTCGAAAATTACGTCCGTTGTCGCACTTGCACGCTTTTCTTGAACTAGGGACTCAAACAATGCCATTCCGTAGCCAACTTCTGAGGCATCATTCAGGAATCGATAGTTTGTTGCCCACAGCCGAGAAGATTCGAGAATGCCTCGCATGCCGCCCGAACTTGTATAGTGAAACAGAAGCTCTGGCAGTTCTGCCTGAACGTACTTCCGCGACTCCGCCAGCTTAGACGATGCCTCTTTGAGAGCGGGATCCAGTGCGGTGAAGTCGAGAGTCATGGTGTCTTGGGCTCTAACGTTGGAGGTAACCGGACTGCCGCTTGCGGCAGGTCCGGTTGACCGAAGGGTTGGGCAGTAATTGGCAATGAGACATTTTATTGCTTGGTTAGACTGCCAATGAACACTAGACCAACAGCAAGAATAAGCCATATCACCAAAATGATTTTCTGATTTCTTGGCATCGTTATCTTTTCACCGGGTCTTAATTGAGCGGCGAGTTTCTTTTTTTGTGCGATGGCAAGCAGAACCATTGCAATGACTATAGAGAACGACATTGCGTACGCACCAATGAGGGGCGGGAAAATACCTGAGGCTGAGCCGAGCATTAAAGCAGCCACAAGAACCCACAGACCTTTATTCATGCAGTGCCCAACAGTTTTTGTAGAGACCCATGTGTCCGGGCTTTTTTTAATATAGAGACAGGCATTAAACACCTCTATTCAGATGATTCTTATGTGCTTATGCAAACCTGCGTCTCTTTATTACATTATGCAAAGGGAGACACACAGCACAGTACGCATTGAACCACACTGACTTGCTTGCTCATATAGGCCGGAATATCTAGATATTTCGGTCTAGTGAATCGCCTCCAGAGTTACTAGACGCTTCCGTCTGCCATGTGATGAACAGAAGACGCTGGTGACAAAACCATAATATGTCTGCTAAGGCCGAGGAGCAGGCGTTAGACAGAAGGAAGATTTGGGGTCAGCTTCGCATTTCT
>CAYNYH010000170.1:0-2657 GCA_964401425.1 uncultured Gallionella sp.
TTGGTGCCATTTTGCGCCGCTTCCTCGATCGCAATCAGCGCGGCCAGATTTTCGTTCCCGGGCTTTACTTTGCTGGCTAGCGCAGAACTGAATCTCGCCTCGACAAAATCCGGTTTGATTTCCAGCGCCCTGCGCAGACTGGCCTCGGCCTCTTCCATGCGCCCCAACTCCATGAGGAAATTCCCAAGATTGCAATGCGCATCGGCGTAATCCGGCCTGATCTGCAACGCCCTCCGGTAGCTGGCCTCGGCCTCTTCCAGGCGGCCAAGATCCCGGAGGGTATTCCCAAGATTGCTATGCACTTCGGCGTAATCGGGATTGATCTGCAACGCCTGCCGGTAGCTGGCCTCGGCCTCAGACAGACGGCCAAGGTCCTGGAGGGTGTTCCCAAGATTGCTATGCACCTCGGCGTAGCCAGGCTTGATCAGTAATGCCCGCCGGTAGCTGGCCTCGGCCTCAGACAGACGGCCAATATCCTGGAGAGTCTTCCCAAGATTGCAATACCCATCAGCGAAGTCGGGCTTGATCTGCAGCGCCCGCCGGTAGCTGGCCTCGGCCTCTTCCAAGCGACCCAACTCATGGAGGATATTGCCCAAATTGTAATGCGCCACAACGTAACCCGGCTTGGCCTGCAGCGCCCGGCGGTAGCTGGCTTCGGCATCGTCTAACCTACCTTGTTCCAGCATGACATTCCCCAGATTGCCATGCACCTCGGCAAAATCCGGTCTGATCTGCAGCGCCCACCGGTAGCTGGCCTCTGCTTCGTCCAGTCTACCCAGGTTCCGGAGGGTATTTCCGAGGTTGTAATGCGCGTCAACATCATCTGGCCTGATCTGCAGCGCCCGCCGGTAACTGGCCTCAGCCTCCCCCAGCCTGCCCAGCGCCAAGAGAGTATTCCCTTGGTTGTAATGCGCATCGGCATCGTCCGGCAAAAGCTCCGTTGCCTTGCGCAAGGCAGACAGGCTGTCCTTACCTTGCACCTGAAGGGTTGCGCCCAGTATCTTCCAGGCAAACCCCGAATCCGGATAGCGCTCAAGCAATGAACGCGTCCGTCTCTCCAACTCCGCATGATGGCCGGCATTAAACAAGGCGACCAACTGATTGAATTCGTTCGGCGCCGGCGCTATTTTTCTGGCAGCACCCTTCAACGAAGCGGCATTGGCCTTTTGTTGCACGGGCTGCAATGGCAGGCAGGGTTCGAATTTACCTTGGCAACATTTTTTGTATTTTTTCCCGCTGCCGCAGGGGCACGGGTCATTTCTTCCCGGATTCATCACTCACTATCCTTGATCCTGATACTTTTGCGAGGGTATTTTACCTGTTAAGCGCATAGATGAAGCGAACGCTTTATTTATCAGTCGCGCAACCCCGGTAATACGCCGGATATTTTTTCATACGATGCGTCGCAGAAAAACCAGGGGCGCTATTCAACCCTCTTGACCGCGGTAATATTCACCATCGTAAGAGATGACTGTCGTGCAATGTTTTGATTCGAGCACTCAGCTTTTCCACAGCACACAATAACCATTAACCGGCTTGCCTTGTTCCATGCGTATTTGTGCCGTTACCATTTCCTGAGGCTGAAAGCCGCTAGCGGCTGCAAGCCTAATCGTATAGTCGGAAGAATGGGAATAGCGGCCAGTCTTTTCCAGTTGGTATTCTTTCTGGCTGCCTTGGCTGGCTTCCGCACTTGGCAATACTTCGAGCGCTTCAACAGAAAATGCAAAAACTCCACCTGGGCGGAGCAGCCTTTTTATTTCATTGATAATTTCATCGAGTTTGCCTACATATACGAATACGTCCGCAGCAATAATTATGTCGTAGCTCGAAGTCTTTTCGGCCAGCATCATCGTCAGTAAGTCCAGATGTTCCAGCCGCTGATACAAGTTGCGCTCCCGGGCTTTTTCCAGCATCTTGGCGGAAAGATCGACCCCAACCAGTTGCCGCGCAAACGGCGCAATTACCGAGCCAGCCAGCCCTGTTCCACACCCCAAATCCAGAACATTCCATTTTTCGGCAGGAAGCGTTGAGTGTTGCGTAATGAGCGCCACCAATTTTTCTGGGATTTCATATTTCAGTACTTGCTGCAAATGTGTATCGAACCTATCGGCGTAGCCATCGAATACGCTCTCGACGTATTGGACAGGAGCGCGTTCAGTAGTGTCTCCCGTCAGCGACGCAATAAGATGTTGGGCAGTGACATTGCCGGGTGCTAACCTGATCTGATGCTGAAAGCAAGCCAAAGCCTCACCCAATTCCCCTTGTTCCCTGAGCACCCCCCCCAGATTGCCATGCGCCTCGGCGTGATCGGGTCTGATTTGCAGCGCCCGACGGTAGCAGGCCTCGGCCTCGACTAGCCGGCCAAATTTATGAAGGATAGTGCCCAGGTTGTTGTGCGCCTCAGCATAATCTGGCCTGATCTGGAGCGCACGTCGAAAGCTGGTTTCAGCCCCAACCAGTTGCCCCAATCTATGAAGGCTGGTACCTAGGTTGTTGTGTGCCTCAGCATAATCCGGCTTGATCTGGAGCGCACGTCGAAAGCTGGTTTCAGCCTCATCTGTGCGACCCATATCCAGAAGAGCGTTCGCCAAATTGTAATGCGCATCGGCATAATCCGGCCTGATCTGCAACGCCCTCCGGTAGCTGGTCTCGGCCTC
>CAYNYH010000171.1:0-2580 GCA_964401425.1 uncultured Gallionella sp.
TCAGGTTGCCGTTGTGCCCGAGCATGATGCCGAACGGCGAATTCACATAGAACGGCTGCGCCTCGTTGTGGTCTACCGCGGAACCGGCGGTGGGGTAGCGCACATGCCCGATGCCCGCATTGCCGGTCAGCGCGCGCATGTTGCGCGTGCGGAACACGTCGCGCACCAGCCCGTTGCCCTTGTGCAGGTGGAAGGTGCGCCCGTCCAGCGTGGCGATGCCCGCAGCATCCTGTCCGCGATGCTGCAGCACTTGCAGGCCGTCATACAGCAACTGGTTGGCCGGTGTTTGCGAGACTACTCCGAGAATGCCGCACATGTGTCTATCCTAAAATTAACTACGAACGCCGTACTGGATGCGCCGCGCGATGCTGTCCGGCAACCATGCCTTGGTCAGCAAGGCAACATTTTCCGCCGCCCGGCTCGTCTGCGCGCCGCGCCAGAACGGTTGTTCCGGAATGGACGTCAGCCCGGCCAGCCACACCAGCGCGAGGATCACCAGCACGCCGCGCAATACGCCGAACAGCGCACCCAGCGACCTGTCCAGCCAGCCCAGCCCGACCGCCTTCACCAGCTTCGAGAGCAGCCAGGCCAGCACGCCCCACACGATCAGGGCGGCAATGAATACCGCCGCATAACCCAGCGCGAGCCGCACCGTCTCCTGCGTTCCCGGCATCATCGGTGCGACGCTGCCGCCATACAGCTTGCCCAGCAAAAACGCGACCGGCCAGCCCACCAGCGACAGCACTTCGTAAACCAGGCCGCGCCACACACCGAACAACAGCGAAACCAGCAAGATCGCCATGACGGCGAAGTCAAATCCCGTCATTTGGCGCTGGTCACCACCGGATGCAGCCCGTGTTTTTCCAGCAACTGGCGCACCTTCTCGGCCTTGTCGCGCTCCGCATACGGCCCCACGCGCACGCGAATCTTGTCGCCGGCCTTCTCGGTGTAGGCCTTGAAGCCCCATTTTTTCAGCTTGTCCGCTTCCTGTTTCGCGGTATCGGGATTGGCATAGGCGCCGACCTGCGCGACGTAGCTTTCGCCGTTCGGCTTGGCCGCGCTCTTCGCTTCCGCCGCTTCCGGCTGTTTATTGGCGGCTTGTATCTTGCCCTGCGCTTCGGCCTTGGGATTGCCAGGAGCAACCGGTTGCTTGGCTGGTGCTGCAACAGCCGGCGCAGCAGCCGGTTTGGCCTGCGCCACGGCGGAAGCGGCAACCGCTGAAGCGGTGACCGGAGCAGCCTCGACTGCGGGAACAACCGGTGGCAAGGTTGCCGCCACCCCAGAAACCGCCGCACCCGGAACGAACTCGCCAACCTTGTCAGGCGCCGGGATGCGCAGCTCGATGTCCTGCCCGGTGGACTTGGGCTCGCTGTCCAGCACCATCGGCAGGATTACCACCACCGCGAGCGTGAGCGCGACCGCCCCAATCAGGCGGCGGCGCGCCTTGCGCCTGAGGTTTTGTTCGTCGTCAGTCAGCTGTTTTGCCATGCTTTAGTAAACCCTAGGCGAATCTAAAATTTCAGTCCTTTTGCGGCCATCGCTTTCGCAACGGTATAGAACGATCCGAAGGCCGCAATTCTATCATTTTCGCCTGCCGCATCACAGGCATGGCGCAAGGCCGCAGTAACGCTATCGAAGATCTGGATCGCACCGCGCACGCCCGCAGTTTGTAACGTTTGCGCCAGTTCCGCAGCGGTCGCGCCGCGCGGCGCGGCTATGCCCGCCACCAGCCAGGTGTCGATGAACGGATCGAGCGCCCGCGCCACCCCCGCCATGTCCTTGTCCCTGAGCATCGCGAACACCGCGAAAGTATGCGGGCAAGGCGGCAAGGCCGCGAGGTTCTGCGCCAGCGAGCGCGCCGCGTGCGGGTTGTGCGCCACATCCAGGATCAACTGCGGCCGGCCCGGTATGACCTGGAAACGCCCCGCAAGTTGCACCTCGACCAGCCCGCGCCGCACCGCCTCCATGCTCACAGGCAATTTATCCTTGAGCGCATCCAGCGCCGCCAGCGCCGCGCTGGCGTTGTGCAACTGGAACGCACCGCGCAACGCCGGGTACGGCAGCGCGTTGCGCGCACCGCTCCTGCTGCGGTAGTTCCACTGCCCTCTCCCCTTCCCCTCTCCCGCAAGCGGGAGAGGGTGCCCGTTAGGGCGGGAGAGGGTAAGAGGCGTATCCGTGTTGCCTATTTCAAAAGCAAACTCTCGCCCGATCCGCCAAAGCTGTGCACCGATCTTTTCGGCATGATCGATAAGTGCCTGCGGCACGTCGCTGTCCGCGCAGATCGCCACCTTACCGCTGCGGAAGATGCCCGCCTTCTCGAACGCAATCTCTTCGCGCGTCTCGCCCAGGTAATCGACATGGTCGATGTCCACGCTGGTCACCACCGCGCAGTCGCTATCGAACACGTTCACCGCATCCAGCCTGCCGCCCAGCCCCACCTCGAGAATCGCGACCTCCACCTTGTTTTCGATGAAAAGCTGCATCGCCGCGAGCGTGCCGAACTCAAAATAAGTGAGCGGGGTTTTGCCGCGCGCCTGCTCGATCTTCCCGAACGATGCGCACAACTCCGCATCGCTCGCC